>ONMT01000019.1:0-19859 GCA_900319025.1 uncultured Bacteroidales bacterium | reverse complement strand
ACTTCCAACAGCGCAGCGGTCCAACTTCCAACTTCCAACTTCCAACAGCGCAGCGGTCCAACCTCCAACTTCCAACAGCGCAGCGGTCCAACTTCCACCCGAACTATTGCACAGCCGAAATTATCCAGTTACATTCCCGGTGAAATGCGGAAACATTCCAAAAAAATCTATACAATATTACCGTATTTCCACAATTATGCATTTTTCTGACTAATTTATTTGTGTATATCAAATAAAAGTTGTATCTTTGCAGCCTGAATTTCAAATCAACTACTATGAAACGGAAAGTATTAACATTCTTCAACATCATCTTAGGAGTGCTGGCTACAATCTTTGCCGGATGTCATGCCCAGAAAAAAGTAGCTCCGGAACCCGAACCCGTTTGCATGTACGCAGGTCCCGGACAAATGGGAGAACTCAACGTTCGAATGGACCAAGAGCAAATCGACAAAGACACCCTGGTTACTGAACAGGAAGTAGTTGAACCGCAAGAGAACACCAAACCGTACAAACCGCAACCCGTTAAATACGGTCCGCGACCGCAATAATGATGAAGTTGCGTCTCCGTATTGCGCTGGAGTTAGAACGACTACGACGCAATAATCTCAAGCAGTTACACCCCTTGAGACAACTCTTTTGGGAAAGTACATTACGCTGCAATGTGCATTGTTTGCATTGTGGAAGCGATTGTGTTTCCTCTATCTCACAGCCCGATATGCCGGCAGAAGACTTCCTCAAAGTCATAGACGAGGAAGTGACTCCGCATGTCAATCCGCGCGACGTACTGATTATTATCTCAGGCGGAGAACCGACGATGCGCAAAGACTTACCTGAGATAGGCCGTCAGCTGAAGAAACGCGGCTATCCTTGGGGAATGGTTACCAACGGCGTAGCGATGACGCCTACTCTCTTCCGCGAACTGCGTCAAGCAGGTTTGCGCTCACTCGCTATCAGTCTTGACGGATTGGAAGAAGACCATAAGTGGTTGCGCCAATCGCCTTTAGCCTACGAAGGCGCATGCCGTACTATTCGTCTCGCCGCTGCAGAGAAAGGACTAATCTGGGACGTTGTAACCTGCGTCACAAGACGAAGCATCGGGCACTTAGATCAAATACGTGACTTAGTCAAATCGCTCGGCGTGCAGTACTGGCGCATTTTCGGTATTGATCCGATGGGACGCGCTGCTACTAATCCTGAGCTTGTGCTCAACGACGATGAGTTCAAAACGTTGATTCAGTTCATTCGCGACGAGCGCATCAAGACCCAGAATGGTGAACAGAACCTCTTTGTCTCCTACTCTTGCGAGGGATTTTTAGGCGATTACGAGGGACAAGTCCGCGATTACTTATACCAATGCTCTGCCGGCGTAACGGTAGCTTCTATCTTAGTGGACGGGCACATTTCCGCTTGCACATCGATTCGCGGTAAGTACTACCAAGGCAATATCTATAAGGATCATTTCTGGGAAGTATGGGAAAACGGCTTCAAGGATTATCGTGACCGCAGTTGGATGAAAAAACAGGAACCATGCGATTCCTGTTCATTCTTCCGTTACTGTGAAGGTAATGGTATGCATCTTCGTCGTGAGGATGGCTCGCTGATGCTCTGCCACCTGCACCGACTCCAATAACCAATTTGCTTTCGACTTTCGACTTTCGACTTTGGACTTTCGACTTTCGACTAAAAAAGTGCGGTTTCCCGCACTTTTTTCTTTACTTCACTTCTTCGAAGTCAACATCCTCCGCATCTTTGGAGTCACTTTGTCCGTTGTCCGTAGGACCTTGTTGCGGACCGGCTTGTGCGCCTCCTTGTTGTGCGTTAGCTGCGTTGTACATCTCTTGTGATGCAGCTTGGAAAGCAGTCATCAGTTCGTTGTTATAACGCTCGCACGCGTCGGCATCTTTCTTCTCATAAGCCTCTTTGAGGTTCTTGAGTGCTTCTTCGATCGGAGCTTTCTTATCAGCCGGAATCTTATCGCCCAGTTCGGACAGTTGTTTCTCGGTTTGGAAGATGGTAGCGTCCGCCTTATTGAGTTTGTCAGCACGCTCTTTCTCGCGTTTATCTGCTTCGGCATTTGCTTCTGCTTCGGCTTTCATACGCTTGATTTCGTCTTCTGACAGACCGCTAGAGGCCTCGATACGAATCTTCTGCTCCTTGCCGGTTGCTTTATCCTTAGCGGTTACGTTCAGAATACCGTTCGCGTCGATATCGAAAGTCACTTCGATTTGTGGTTCGCCACGTCTTGCCGGCATGATACCGTCGAGGTGGAATATACCTATTTGTTTATTCTGTGCAGCCATTGGGCGTTCGCCTTGCAGCACTTTGATTTCAACGGATGGTTGGTTATCTACAGCAGTAGTGAAGGTCTCGGTCTTCTTAGTCGGGATAGTGGTGTTTGCCTCAATCATCTTGGTCATCACGCCGCCCATTGTCTCGATACCGAGGCTCAGCGGAGTTACATCCAACAAGAGGACATCTTTCACTTCACCGGTAAGTACACCGCCTTGGATGGCAGCACCGATAGCCACTACTTCGTCGGGGTTAACGCCCTTAGAAGGAGCCTTGCCGAAGAATTTCTGTACGGCGTCTTGGATAGCCGGGATACGGGTTGAACCACCTACCAAAATAATCTCGTCGATATCGGAGGTACTCAATCCTGCGCTTTGCAGACAAGTACGACATGGAGCGATAGTCTTTTGGATAAGGTCGTCAATCAGTTGCTCGAACTTAGCACGAGTCAAGGTCTTAACCAAGTGTGCCGGAACGCCGTTAACAGGCATGATATACGGCAAGTTGATTTCCGTTGAAGTAGTGTTAGAGAGCTCAATCTTAGCTTTCTCTGCAGCCTCTTTAAGACGTTGCATAGCCATCGGGTCTTTGCTCAAGTCAGCGCCGCCGTTATCTTTCTTGAACTCTTCAACGAGCCATTCGATGATACGATGGTCGAAGTCATCACCACCAAGGTGGGTATCACCTGCAGTAGCTTTTACTTCGAAGACGCCGTCGCCTAATTCGAGGATAGATACATCGTGTGTACCACCACCGCAGTCGAATACGACAATCTTCATATCCTTATTGCTCTTGTCGAGGCCATAAGCCAGGGCAGCAGCTGTAGGTTCGTTTACGATACGACGAACGTTCAGACCTGCGATCTCGCCGGCTTCTTTGGTAGCCTGACGTTGGCTATCGTTGAAGTAAGCAGGTACGGTAATAACTGCGTCGGTTACTTCGGTGCCGAGGTAGTCCTCAGCTGTTTTCTTCATCTTTTGAAGGATGATAGCACTAATCTCTTGCGGAGTATAGAGACGTCCGTCAATGTCCACACGCGGAGTGTTGTTATCGCCTTTAACTACTTTATAAGGTACGCGAGCGATTTCGCCTGACAGACGGTCGTATGTCTCACCCATGAAACGTTTAATCGAATAAACGGTCTTGGTCGGGTTCGTGATAGCTTGACGTTTAGCAGGGTCACCTACTTTACGTTCACCACCTTCTACGAAACCTATTACAGACGGGGTCGTACGTTTACCTTCAGAGTTGGTAATAACGATCGGCTCATTGCCTTCCATCACTGCTACGCAGGAGTTCGTTGTTCCTAAGTCAATTCCAATAATTTTGCTCATAATTGTATGTTTTTAAAAGTTAATATTCACATTCTTTGTACACTGTACACCATACACTCTACACCGTACACCATACATTGTACACCCCTATTTCATCAACTATTGTGCCAAACGTTTTTTGGCAGTTAGGGACTGACAAAATGGCAGAAACAACAATGCCATCGCAGTTAGGATGGCATGTTTTGGCAGATATAATTCGTAGAATTAGCTTAGAAGCCGAAAGAGAATCCCGCCATGGCAGTCAGGTTCTTGCCTTGCCAGAAGAGGGGTGCATAGCGGTTGAGATAGTCTTGCGCTGTGCCGGTTATCTCGCTTGTGACAGACGAAGTGGTGTTGTCATATCCGCGCGCGTTATTATATGTAATGTTCACGCGCAGGTACATATTCGGATGTACTTCGTATATGCCATCAAGTGCGATAAGGTCGTTTCGGAAGATGGCTTTGTCAAATGGTTTCTGTGAGATTGTGGTGCCTATACCTCCGGCAGCTTTTTCGGCAGGAGTCCCTCCGCGAAGATAGCGGTAGGCGTTATACTTGGTGTCGTTAGTATAGCTAAGTTTGATTACCATGCCTTTGATAGGTCTATAGCTTGCTTCGACAAAGATTGACTGCGCGTTATCGCCCATATAATGTCCCATCTCGTAGCCGTTGGACTGCCACGTGAGCACGTCGATAGAGTGCGTGTAGCAGGCGATATACGAGCGCATGAATTCTCCCTTGAGGCTCAATCCTTTCACCGGCCAGCCTGTCCAGTCAAAGCCGACAAGATAGGAAATGGGGTTACGTTGCGGATTGGATTTCTTGAGTCGGTCGAACTTAAACTCATCGAGGTAGAAGGAGCCATAGAGCTTCAAGTGCTCCACAGGTCGAAGGGTCAGTGTAGCAAAAGCTTGGGAGTTTTGGTTCTCGGAGTTCACTCCTTTGGTGAGTAAGTGGTCGAGGGACTTAAAGAAAGCAATTGGGATAAAGTACGCAGCCTGCACATTATTCTCCGCATAGACGATGGAGTTACCAAAAGCAAAGGAGATATACTTAATTGGCGTGAAAGTAAACATATTCGCCGCCATGAATTTATTGTGCGGGCGATACATTTTGGTTGTTCCGCCGGAGGTGTTATTCTCCAGGTAGAACTTGGTGCTATCGAGGACGTTGCTCACGAGCCATGCGTGAAAATAGTCAAACTGGAACCACTTACACGGTGTAAGTTGGATAGAGAGCATCGGCACGGCAGGATTGCGCCCGGACAGGATATTCGACGCGTGATAGGCATCGCCGAACTGTATATTCTCTCGCTGGAGGCTGACAGAGCCGAACCACGCGTAAAGGGAGATACCGCCTTTACTGTCGGAGAAGTCACCGCCGTAGTTAGCCTCTTTGTATTGGACACCGGCTTGGGTGTTGAGGAATTCGGGTTTAGTGAGTTTGGCGCCGTCTATTTTTGCGTAGTCGTCGGGATAGTACTTGTTACTCAGACCGATTTTGCCGTTGTAGCTCACGTCGCGTAATGAGCCCCAAATAGACACATGGTGCGCGATATCCATTCTCAAGTCAGCGCCCCACCAGCGCTTAATGATAGCGCCTTTCTTCGAGCCATAGATATCCATACCGAGTATAGGTTCGATGGACATCTTGAACTGCTTGTTCTTCGTTATATAAGAGAACTGAGGATTAGCGAGGGAGAGGTTATAGGTGCGATGGTCGGTATATTGGACGTAGTTATTCATCACCGTGTCCAATTCGAGCGCAAAGACGTTGAGGTAGAAGTTTAGGTCGTCTCGTTGGCGTTTATTGAGAAGTGAATCCCTACTCTGCGCCTCGACGAGCATCTGCGCCACTTGTTGGCGTGAATAAGGCCTGACAGCCGTTTGGTGCACAATCACTCCATCCGTCAGCAGCTCGTCCAAGTAGTCATAAATCTTTGTATAGTTCAGTGCCACAGGGATATTCTGCGCCTGAACTGCCAGACAAGCCAGTATAGATACTATGAAAAGAACCTTTTTCACCTTTCGACTAATTGCTTTCGACTTTCGACTTTAGGACTTCGTCCGGACTTTCGACTTTACTTCTTATATCTCTCGTTCAGTCCTTTGATTACTTCTTCGGTGATATCGTATCCTGCCACTTTGTTCATAACGACAGCGGCGTTAACGATGAGGTGATAGCGTCCGTCGGCGTTATAAACGAGCAGATATTGTTGTACAGAGTCAGCGAGTTGTTGGTTGAGCATATTCTGTTGCTCCATGAAGTCGTTGCTCAGTTTTTGGCGAAGGGCTTCGAGGTCTTGTTGTTTTTTAAGGAGTTGTTGTTCCTTATTTTGGAGTCTTTGTTGCTCACTTTCAGCACGTTCGCGGCTGAGGAAAGCATTGGCTTCTACTTTGCGTTGGAAGTCCATTACGTCGCGTTGGAAGGTCTCATACTCCTTTTGGAAAGCGCGTGCTTGGTTATCTAACTTAACGGTTGAGTTCTCGTAGCTTGTCATGAGCTGTTCGGTTGATTCAACAGCCAAGGTATAATGCTTCAGGATGGAATCGGTATTAACGATTGCGATAGGTAGTACTTCATCCACTTGCACGAGTTCGGGTGCTTTTTTCCCGCCAAAGCGGAAGACAAAGACGAGTACAAATAAAGCGATTACACATGCTCCGAGTACGGAACTGACAATAATTTGAATTTTGTTCATAATGATATATTTTATATGTTACTTTCTGCTAAAGATTCTCCACTTTTAACTTTCCTCTTTCCACTTTCTTGGCTTCACGGTCTTGACTTACCGCGCAATGGATTCCTTTTTCGCGCATCCGCTTATTCTCGCTGATATGCTGACTTCGGAACTGTTTATCCTTCCGAAATATCACTCCCACCGACAGCAGCAAAACTGCTATCAACACGGCTCCCACAGCCACTAATATCGCATACCAAATATCCATCTTCACACAATTAGCGTGCAAATATACGACAAAAATTGCATATACACAAATTTATTTATAATTTTTAGCCAAAATAATAGAATATTATTACTTTTATGCGCAAAAAAGACGTTTATGCTTGCATAAAATGACCAAATATCTAAATAAATGACAAAATGGTAAATTTATTTGGACCGCTGCGCAACGTTTATTGTACTTTGTACATTGTCCCTTTGTACATCCTTTTGACTTTCGACTAATAAAAGTGCACATTATTCTTAAAAAAGTGAATTATTTGGCAAAATATTTGCATGTATCGAAAAAAAGCAGTACTTTTGCAGCCAATTTGCGCGGTGGTGCGCATATACGTGTAATAAAAATATAGAGGATGATAATCTATTTTCTACTGATACGACTGGTGGCACTGTTTGGCCACCGCAAAGCAAAGAGACTCATTGCGGGACAATGCGAAGTGGCGAAGTTCCTCAAACAGCATAAAGATACTCCGTCGCCGATGGAAGGTTGCGTGTGGTTCCACGCCTCGTCCGTTGGCGAGTTTGAACAAGCTCGGCCTATCATCGAGAAGCTCAAGACCGATAAACCGCAGACGAAGATTCTGCTCACGTTCTTCAGTCCGTCGGGCTATGAGCTGCGGAAGGACTATAAGTACGCCGACCGCGTGATGTACCTACCCTTCGCTACAAAGCGCAACGCCAAGCATTTCCTGCACGTGTTTAAGCCTGCGATGGCAATCTTTATTAAGTACGAGTTCTGGCCGGCTTACCTGCGCGAACTCAATCATCGGAATATCCCCACTTACCTCATCTCCGGTATCTTCCGTCCAAAGCAGACGTTCTTTAAGCCTTGGGGCTCCAGTTACCGCCATCTGCTGACACGATTCACCAAACTCTACGTTCAGGACTCCGCATCGCTGGAGTTGCTGCAGAAGTTCAACATCATCAACGTGGAAGTAGCAGGCGATACCCGCTTTGACCGCGTACGATGGATTGCGCAACACGCCAAGGATATTCCAACCGTAGATCATTTCATCCACGCACGTCTCAATGAGTTCCAAGCCCCGACGACGAAAGTGATTATCGCCGGTAGTACATGGCCTCACGACGAGGAGTTGCTGGCGCGCTATATCGAAGAGCATGAGGACGTGAAACTCGTACTCGTACCGCATGAGATTGACGACAAGCACCTGCACAATATCTTTGAGTGCTTCAAAGGCCGCTTTGTGCGCTTTACCGAAGCCACACCGACCAACGTGCTCCATGTGCAGACCTTAGTTATCGACACAATAGGTATGCTCTCTTCCATCTACCGCTACGGACAAGTGGCATATATAGGCGGAGGTTTTGGTGTAGGTATTCATAACACGCTCGAACCGGCTGTTTATGGAATCCCGGTGGTGTTCGGACCTAACTACTACCGCTTCCGCGAAGCGAAAGGTCTCATTGCAGCCGGTGCCGGATTCTCCGTCAACACCTACAAGCAGTTCGAACAGACAATGGATAATGCACTCAATAACTCACAAGAACTCGGACAAAAAGCAAAACAGTATGTGGACTCCGAACTCGGAGCTACAGAGAAGATTTATGAGAGTATATTTACGGCTGACGCCGTATTTTGCGGCTGAAGCCTAATTGTAGATTGTACGGCTAAAGCCTATTTTAGATTGTAGATTTTAGATTGTAGATTTTAAATTTATAGATGATAGATGATAGATGAACTTTTTACGGCTGAAGCCGTATTTTGCGGCTGAAGCCTAATTTTAGATTTTAGATTGTAGATTTTAAATTTATAGATGATAGATGATAGATGAACCTTTTACGGCTGACGCCGTATTTTGCGGCTAAAGCCTAATTTTAGATTGTAGATTGTAGATTTTATATTTTAGATTTTAGATTGTAGATTTTAGATTGTACGGCTGAAGCCGAATTGTAGATTGTAGATTTTAGATTGTAGATTGTACGGCTAAAGCCTATTGTAGATTGTAGATTTTTTGATTATGGCACAAAAACCAAATATTCCTAAAGGTACGCGCGACTTCGGACCCATCGAAATGGCGCGACGTAACTATATCTTTTCCACTATCCGCAGCGTGTTTGCACAATACGGTTTCCAACAGATAGAGACACCTGCGATGGAACTCATGTCCACACTGATGGGCAAATATGGCGAAGAAGGTGACAAACTGCTCTTCCGCATTCAGAACAGCGGCGAGAAAGCTGCTGAGGCTCCGGAGAAAGGACTGAGATACGACTTAACCGTGCCCTTTGCACGCTATATCGTTCAACACCGCGAGGAACTGCAGTTCCCATTCCGTCGCTATCAGATACAACCCGTTTGGCGTGCTGACCGTCCTCAGAAAGGTCGCTACCGCGAGTTCTATCAATGCGACGTGGACGTGATTGGCACCGATTCGTTAGTAAGCGAGTTGGAGCTGATACAGATTGTGGAGGAAGTGTACCGGCGATTAGGCATCCGCGTGTGCTTACACATCAATAACCGCAAGATACTTGCCGGAATAGCCGAAGTCATCGGCGCACCGGATAAGATAATCGACATCACCGTGGCTATCGATAAGTTGGACAAGATTGGCATTGAGAACGTCAACAAAGAACTTGCCGAACGCGGACTGACCGACGAAGCCATCGCTAAACTGCAACCTATTTTGGCGTTAGAAGGTAGTAATGCTCAGAAGTTAGAGACTATTGGTCAGATTCTATCCGAGAATGAAGTAGGAACAAAAGGCGTTGAAGAGACACGCACTATCTTAGAACTTGCCCAAGACCTGACTTTGCCTATTGAATTAGACCTGACGCTCGCTCGCGGACTGAACTATTACACCGGCGCTATCTTTGAAGTGAAGGCACTGGACGTTGCCATCGGCTCCATTACCGGCGGCGGACGATACGATAACCTAACAGGAATATTCGGACTGCCTAACGTAAGCGGTGTGGGTATTTCCTTCGGCGCTGACCGTATCTACGACGTGTTAGCCGAACTCAACCTCTACCCTGCTTCGATGCTCGAATCGACACAAGTGCTGTTTGCTGCCTTTGGCGATGCTGAACTGCGCTACGCTCTCGGTTGGGCAAAGACACTGCGCGAACAAGGACTGCGCGTGGAAGTATATCCCGAACCGGCAAAGATGAAGAAACAAATGGGCTATGCCGACGCCAAGCAGATTCCGTTCGTTGCTATCGTTGGCGGAAACGAAATGGAGTCCAACACCGTCATGCTTAAGAATATGCTTACCGGCGAACAACAACAACTAACTTTAGAACAATTATGCAAGACACTGCAAAGCAATTTGACCAAATAATCACCTCCTGCCGCAATATCTTCAAAGATAAAATGCAGGACTACGGCCCGTCATGGCGAATCTTCCGTCTGCATGGCATCACCGACCAAATCTATATCAAGGTGTGTAACATCCGCCAAGTGCAGACGACCGGTGTCAGTCTCGTCGGCGACGATATAGAGGATAACCTGCGCGCTATAATCAATTATGGCATTACCGCTATTATTCAATCGCGACACGGCTACGCGGACTCCATTGACATGTCCCGCGAGAAAGCACTCGAGCTGTACGACGCCATCGTGAACGAGACTAAAGAACTCATGCTGCGCAAGAACCACGACTACGGAGAAGCTTGGCGCGAGATGAGCAAGGAGGGAATTATCGACATGATTTTGGCGAAAGTTATCCGTATCAAGACTATTATCGCTAATAACGGCAAAACGATTTCCTCCGAAGGCGTTGAGGGGAACTACTTTGATATCATTAACTACGCCATATTTGATTTGATTCATTATGAAGGCTAAACACATTATAGCATCTATCTCCCGCACGTTGTTGGGACTGGTATTCATCTTCTCTGGGTTCGTCAAAGCTATTGACCCGCTGGGCACAGTCTATAAAATAGAAGATTACCTCAAGGCATTTGGCGGCTTCTTTACCGACCTGCTGCCGCTGGCTGAACCCGCTGCATGGATATTGATTATCGTGGAGTTCACACTCGGCGTGATGCTGTTGTTTAATATCCGCACGAACTGGACATCGTGGCTCTCACTGGCTTTCTATGCCGTGATGACTCCGCTCACGCTCTATATCGCGCTGACCAACCCGGTGAGCGACTGCGGATGCTTCGGCGATGCGATTATCCTGTCTAACTGGGCAACGTTCTGGAAGAATATCGTGCTCATGGCATTGGTTGTCCTACTCCTTTGCACAAAAAGCGCCCTAAGGCAGACCTTTACAGGAGTTGCCGAGTGCGGTATCACTACGTTCGCTATCGCTTTCGCAGTTATCTGGATGGCAGTGACCTATAAGCACCTGCCCGCCATAGACTTCCGCCCATATAAGATTGGCAACAATATCCCGCAACTCATGGAGATACCGGAGGATGCAGAGCCGGATGTCTATGAGACGACCCTTATCTATGCCAAAGACGGCGTGGAACAAGAGTTCACGTTGCAGAACTATCCGAAAGGCGACTCCACGTGGACGTTCGTTGACCAAAAGTCCGTGCTCGTTAAGAAAGGCTACGAAGCACCTATTCACGACTTCGAGCTGCTGACATTGAACTTCGACGATATCACGTACGACATCCTCGACTCAGACGAACCGCAGACACTCATCATCGCTTACGACCTCCAGAAAATGGACCGCAAGCAATTAGATAACGTACGCAGTATATTCAACACCGTAACGAATCTGCATATCCTCACCGGTTCAGGCGAAGAGGAGATTATGTCGCTCTGCGACGAATTAGGTTGGGACGAGGAAACAATGCTCAACACCTTCTGCTTCACCGACCCCGTAACGCTCAAAACGATTGTACGCGCTAATCCGGGAGTCATCGTTATTCAAAACGGAACAATTATCGACAAGTACAATATTAGGCAAATAAACAATCATTTACCCCAATTAAATTAACAAAACATGAAAAAGACAATCATTGCTATTACAGCCCTGTTCGTGTCCATGACACTATTTGCAGAGCGCGTGTCTCAAGAGGACGCAGCTCTCGTTGCTAACACCTTTATGAACCCGGCTGCGACTAATTCTTCTCTTAAGAAAGCAGCTCCGGCGAAACGTATGGTACTCAAACAAAGCGCTTCGGCGGAACAACCGCAGTACTACATCTATGAGAATGCTAACGGTGAAGGTTGGGTAATTATCGCAGCAAGCGACGCTGTTACACCTATTCTCGCTTACTCGGAAACAGGACATTTCCGTACAGACAACATGCCCACTAACCTTAAGAACTGGATGAGTAAATACGACACTTTTATCCAACGTGTTGAAGCAGAAGGTGGCGAGGCATCCGAAGAAGCTAAAGCACAGTGGGAGGAAGTGCGCAATGGTGTGCGCCGCGCACAAAATGCGACTGTTATCGTTGGACCATTAGTAAAAAGCAAATGGGATCAAGGCGCTCCCTATTGGAACCTCTGCCCTTATAACGCAACGGTAGGACGTGCTTATACCGGCTGCGTGGCTACGGCTATGGCACAAGTCATGAATTACTGGAAATGGCCGGTCAAAGGTACAGGTTCACACTCCTACAAATCACTTGACCCCAATAATCCACAGAAAGACTCCAAGTATTACACCCAAACCCTCAGCGCCAATTTCGGAGCCACTACCTACGATTGGGCAAATACACTCGACGAGTACACCGATGAAGACGGTGAGGAACTACCCGGTCTCACTAACGCACAAAAGAACGCAGTCGCAACGCTGATGTATCATTGCGGTGTGTCTGCTGAAATGATGTATGGTAGCGATAGCGAAGGCGGCTCCGGTACATATACCATTAACTACGGCGTATGGGATGATCCCACGAGAGCAGAAAATGCCTTCTTCACCTATTTCGGCTATAAGAAATCTACACTAAGGAGTTATGCAAGAGATGGTTATACCGAACAAGGGACCAAATACTATGACCCTTGGGAAGATGCCGATTGGATAGCAATGCTGAAAGAAGAGTTGGACAAAAAGCATCCGATCATGTACGACGGAGCAGGAAAGACTGGAGAAGGCCATAGTTTTATTTGCGACGGCTATGACAGCAGAAACTACTTCCACTTTAATTGGGGGTGGTCTGGCTATGGCGATGGCTTCTTTGCACTCTCAAATCTTAAACCCGGCGGAGGCGGTGCAGGTGGCGGAAGCTACGACTTCTCCTACGATCAATGCGTCATAATCGGTATCGAGCCGGACAGTAAGCCGTCAGCCATGGAGCAAGTAGCTTCCGAAATGCCGCAAGCAGGCAAAACAATTGAGAATGGACAATTGGTTATTATCCGTAATAATGAGAAATATTCTGTCTTAGGACACAAAATTCAATAATTAACATATATGAGAACAAAAATGGTCGCAGGTAACTGGAAAATGAACAAGAACCTGCAAGAAGGTGTAGCATTGGCTACCGAGTTAAAAGAACAAGTTAAGAATCCTAAATGCGAAGTAGTAATCGGTACTCCGTTTATTCACCTGGCAACTGTTTGCGAGCTGCTCAAAGGCAGCCCCATTAAGGTGGCTGCAGAGAACTGCGCAGACAAAGAAAAAGGTGCTTACACTGGCGAAGTAAGTGCAGAAATGGTAGCATCTACCGGCGCACAATACTGCATTCTCGGTCACTCAGAGCGTCGTGCTTACTATCACGAGACTCCGGAAATCCTCAAAGAGAAAGTGCTGCTCGCTCTCGCTAACGGACTCAAACCAATCTTCTGCATCGGCGAAGTAAAAGAGGAACGCGAAGCCAATATCCAAAACGAAGTGGTTAAATCCCAACTCGAGGGTTCACTCTTCAACCTCAGCGCAGAGGAGTTCGGTAAGATCACTCTTGCTTACGAACCCGTTTGGGCTATCGGTACAGGACTCACAGCTACACCGGCACAAGCACAAGAGATTCACGCTTACATCCGCAGCCTCATCGCTGAGAAATACGGCAAACAAGTGGCAGAAGACACAACTATCCTCTACGGTGGCTCATGCAACGAGAAGAATGCAGCAGAGCTCTTCGCTAATCCGGACGTAGACGGCGGTCTGATTGGTGGCGCAAGTCTTGTAGCAGAGAAGTTCCTCGCAATCATTAATGCTCGTTAACCGGTTTAGACCGAAGCAAATTTGCCATTCGGAATTATGGGATTAATTAAAACAATCAACCGTAACGGCGAAATCCTTACACCGCGAATTGCTGATGGCGTTTTCCTCACGGAGAATGCCACAGTAGTTGGCGATGTTACAATCGGAGAAGGTACGTCGGTTTGGTTCAATGCAGTTCTTCGCGGCGACGTGAACACCATTACTATTGGTAAGCACTGCAACATCCAAGACGGCGCTGTACTACATACACTTTATCAGAAATCAACGATTACCCTTGGTGACCATGTGTCCGTAGGACATAATGTGACGATTCACGGTGCCGATGTGGATGACTACGCGCTAATTGGTATGGGGTCAACCCTGCTCGACGGCGCACACGTAGGCAAAGGCGCTATCGTAGCTGCCGGCGCACTCGTGCTCAAAGGCACTCAGATCGGTCCATACGAAGTATGGGGAGGCGTACCCGCAAAGTTCATCAAGAAAGCAGACCCCGAGCAGACCGAGGAGATTAACCTCCGCATTGCCAATAACTACGCGATGTACGCCAGTTGGTACCAAGAATAAAGATTAATGATTAATGAAATAATCGTGCCCAGCAAGGGCTAAGAATAATGAATATTTTTCACAGTTGGATGTTAACTAACCAAATTGATTCACGAAATATTAATTATTCATTATTAATTATTCATTTTTTTAATTATGTATAAACGAATTCTACTTAAGTTATCAGGCGAAAGTCTAATGGGCCAACAAGGTCATGGTATAGACCCGCAGCGCCTGCAAGCTTACGCGAAGCAAATCAAAGAGATTGCTCAGTTAGGCGTACAGATTGGTATCGTCATAGGCGGAGGAAATATCTTCCGCGGGTTATCCGGTGCGCAACAAGGCTACGACCGTGTTAAGGGTGACCAAATGGGCATGTTAGCCACTGTCATCAACTCGTTGGCATTATCTTCCGCATTGGAGGCTATCGGTCAGCCGGTGCGCGTGCTTACTTCGGTGCGCATGGAGCCTGTAGGTGACTTCTACAATAAAGCCAAAGCGATACGTCTCATGGAGAAAGGAAATATCGTTATTCTCGCCGGCGGCACCGGTTTGCCATTCTTCACCACCGACACGGCATCCGGTCTGCGCGCTATCGAGATTGAAGCCGATATCATGTTCAAAGGCACTCGCGTAGATGGTATCTACACCGCTGATCCGGAGAAAGACCCCACTGCCACTAAGTTCGACGCCATCACTTATGACGAGGTGCTGGAGCGCAAACTCAAAGTAATGGACTTAACCGCCATCACACTCTGTAAGGAGAATAAAATGCCCATCTACGTTTTCAATATGGACAAAGAGGGTAACTTACTCAAGGTCATCAAAGGCGAACAAATAGGCACCTTGGTGACGCCATAAATAGCTATTCACTAATCATTATTATTTAATAACATGTTAGAACCAAAACAAATCAAATCGGATGCAGAAGAGCTCATGCAAGCAGCCGTTCTCTTCTTAGACGACGCGTTGGCACATATTCGTGCCGGCAAAGCATCTGTTCGTATCCTTGACCCCATTAAAGTGGACTACTATGGTGCAGCCACACCGCTGTCCAATGTGTCAACCGTTACAACTCCCGATGCACGCACTATCCAGATTCAACCGTGGGAGAAAAACATGCTCTCCGTCATTGAGCGCGCGCTGATTAACTCCAATATCGGACTCGCTCCAAACAACAACGGCGAAGTGATTCGTCTTATCATTCCGCCATTGACAGAGGAACGTCGTCGCGAACTGGCTAAACAATGCAAAGGCGAGGCAGAGAATGCCAAAGTAAGCGTCCGTAACGCACGCCGTGATGCGATTGAGACACTCAAGAAACAAATCAAAGAGGGTCTGCCGGAAGACGCAGAGAAAGATGCGGAGGACGAAGTACAGAAGCTGCACGATAAGTATATCAAGCAGATAGACGAGATCTACGCTAAGAAAGAGAAAGATATCATGACCGTATAGCGTATTGCGTCGCTATCAGTTCATATTATGTGCGGTTGGGCTATTGTGCACCCTCCCGTTTGGTTTGGTGCGGAGTGAAGAAGCGGAAAAGGAAGCGAAAGCCAGCCGATTGGACCAAATCATGGATTGGCCCGTAATCGGTGTTCCTGTCATTACGCACTCGCCCGAAACGAACTGGGGCTTTGGTGCTGCCGTACAAGGTTATTTCAAGATGCCGAATGCGGAACGGACGTCTATAGTCTATGGCGATGGGTGCTACACGCTCAATAAGCAGTACTATATAAGCGCCGGTGGCACTTTTTACTTCGGCGGACAGACGCCTTGGTTTTTGTCCTTTAGAGGTGGCTATCGCGACTATCCGGATATCTATTTCGGTCTGGGGAACACGATTACAGAATCGCGCAAGCATGGTACATCGTTCAATTCGCAACGCGGTTCGGCGCATATAGAGGCGCAAATCTATTTGCCGGCACATTGGTCCATTGGACCGCAGTTTAGTTTCATTCACGAGAAGATCAGCGGCGAAGCGATTAAGGCATCTGACCTGCAGCATGAGGTATCAACGATGTGGGGATTAGGCGTCGTGGCGCAGTATGACAGCCGAGACGTGCTCTACTATCCGTCCGACGGATTATTCTTCAAAGCCTCCGTGACGCACTACGACAAAGCGCTCGGTTCAACGGCGCGGATGACTTATCTCAAGGCAGACCTTCGGCATTTTGTGCCCCTACCCTATACGATTGTTTTTGCGTGGCAGTTCACAACCGAGTGGGCGCTGTCGGATGAGGTAAGTGCTATTCCATACCGCTGCCTACCGACACTTGGCGGCCAGGATATCGTTCGCGGTGTGAGACGGAATATGTTCACCGACAACGCGATGATGGCACTGCAGGCTGAATTCCGCTTTCCCATCTGGCGGTTTATTCGTATTCATGCTTTTGCTGGAATAGGCGATGTATATAACACGGAGCACTGGAACTGGGCAACGCCTAAAATAGGTTACGGCCTTGGACTACGGGTTGGCATCAACAAGGCGAAGATTAACATCCGCTTTGATATCGCGCGCAATAATATATATAAGGAGTGGAACACACTCAATAGTTACTCATTTTACCTCACCGCTACGGAGGCATTCTAATGGATAAGGGATTAGTCATCAAGACCACGGGCAGCAGTTACCTCGTTTATTTCGAGGACGGGCACACGGAGGATTGCCATATCAAGGGCAACTTTCGTATTCGCGGCATCCGCTCCACCAATCCGGCAGCGGTAGGCGATTACGTCTTGGTGGAAAAGCAAGCGGATGGCACGAGCTGGATTAAAGACATAGAGGAGCGCAAGAACTACATCATCCGCCGCTCGACTAATCTAAGTAAAGAGAGTCATATCTTAGCGGCTAACTTAGACCGCGCAGCACTTATCGTTACGCTGCATCACCCTGAGACTTCCACGACGTTTATAGACCGCTTTCTTGCGACTTGTGAGGCATATCGCGTACCGGCTATTCTCATTTTCAATAAGATTGATTTACTCAGCGCGGAAGAGCAGGCAGACTTGGACTGTTTGCGCGCTTTGTACGAGTCGTTAGGCTACTCAACCTATGCGCTCTCGGCGCTTAACAACAAGGTATCGCTTGAGCCTATAACGCATGGGGTGACGCTGTTATCGGGCAATTCGGGTGTGGGTAAGTCCACGTTCCTCAATGCGCTATTTGGTTGCGAGAAGACGCGCACGGGGCAGATTTCCGACGCGCACGACAAAGGTATGCATACCACCACCTTCTCCGAGATGTACCGCTATAAGGACGGTTGGATTATCGACACGCCGGGAATTAAGGGTTTTGGCGCCGTACAGATGGAAAAAGAAGAAATATCCCACTACTTCCGCGAGATATTCCGTATTGGGCGCGAGTGCCGCTATAGTAATTGTCTGCACACGGGTGAACCGGGTTGTGCGGTGCACGATGCGGTAGTAGAAGGTCGAATAGCCATGTCGCGCTACGAGAGTTATCTGTCTCTATTGGGTGACTGCGACGAGTCGAAGTACCGCTAATTACTCCAAGCTATTTATATCCACCAGTTTATTGACTATCGCGTAGATGGTCAGTCCGGCTGTGGAGTGGATATTAAGTTTGCGAGTGATATTCTTTCGGTGGGAAATGACGGTGTGGGTAGAGATACAGAGCACATCCGCAATCTCTTTATTACTCAGTCCGTGTACGAGTTGAATAAGCACATCTTTTTCTCGGTCGCTTAGTTCTTCGGTTTCAGTAGTTTGCCGAACGACTATCTTATTTTCCTTTTGCACTTTACATAGCGCTGGACGTAGTATATCGTCCTCAATCGCACAATGGTCAGCAAAGTCTTGCTCCGTGTGCCAGAGGTCTGACATGACACTTATCAATAGATAAGTGATAGGTGATTGGTAGTTGGTGCTTGGTGACTGTTTTTCCTCGGTCGGATAGTACTTAATAATGAGGTTCTTTATCTCGGTGAGTTTGCTGGTAATGCGTTCGTCATCGTGCTCATGTTCCTCAAATAGTCCTTGGTTCTCATGCTCTATATGGGTACGAATCTCAGCAACGAACTCGTCGTAGCAGCGGAGAATAAGCCCCGGTATCTTCGTCGTAGGGTCGGCAGGAATGATTGCTTCCACTAAGGCGCGCCGCAGTCTTGGCAGGCGAAAGTCGAGGAAGTAGGTATGGGCGTTATTAAGAAAGCACTGCAGCGTCGGCACATCGATATCGGTCGTGTTAACCGGCTGCTTGTACAGTTTGTAGTTAATGACAGCGAGGAAGGTAGGAGTATGAACATGATGCGCCTTGCAAACTTGTTCAATGGTCTGTTCACCAACTCCTAATTCTAATCCAAAGCGGCTGATAATCTGAATAGCATCTTCTTCGTGCGCCATCAAGTCGCAAATCTTATCCGTAGCTTTATACATAGTAGAAACCTTAATTTGGCGGCAAAGGTACTAAAAATATTCGGTTTAGCCAAATCCGGAGCATAAAATCCCCATTTTTAGGGATAGGAGATTGGAGCAGCCGTCACTCTGTTCGGATAGGGATACGCAGTTCGTTGACCGTACCGTTAATGTCGATAGCGAGTGCGAAATGGCGCATATTGAGGTGGGAAGTGAGTTTGATTACTCCGGGCTGAACAGTTGGCAGTAATGCTTCGAGTACGCTATCGAGGAGTTTTTTGAGCGCTTCGGGCGCGATAGTTATTTCGTTGACGAACGGCGTGAGCTGCAGTTGTGGTACGAGTCCGGCTGCGTTGAGTTCGACTTGGTGACTACATACCCAGTCGCTTAAGAAGCGCTGCAGGTCAATGGTATAGTGGACAGAGGATGTGTTGATACGAAAGATGAGTCCTACGCCACGGATTGTTTCGATGGGTTGTTTGCTTCCCCACCCTAATTTGCGTCTGAGCGCGTTGAGGTGGACGTCGATTGTTCCCGCGTCATACTGAAAGCGTGCTCCCCACACGTTGTCGAGCAGTTCCTGCCGCGTACAGACTCTGTTCGCATGCACCGAAAGGAAATCCAACAGGCCATATTCAAGACCTGTCAGATGTACTTCCTTTCCGTCTTTATAGACCGAACGCTGTTCGCGGTCGATAGTAATATGTTCTGTGAGGTTGATTTGCATCACTCAGCTAAGAATGCCTCAACGTCTTGTTCGAAGTTCTTTGGCTCTGTGATGGGCGCAAAGCGTTTGATGGTTTGTCCGTCTTTGGAGATGAGGAACTTGGTGAAGTTCCATTGGATATCGCTTTCCGATTTGGCGGTATCGCTAATCTTACGGAACATAGCGCGTGCAGCTTTGCCTTTGAGCCCTTTGTATTCCTCGGTTGGCACTTGCTCTTTGAGATAGACGAAGATAGGGTCAGCGTTCTCGCCGTTGACGTCAATCTTCTTCATTATTTGGAAGGTCACGCCGTAGTTGAGTTGGCAGAACTCTTCTATTTGGCTGTCGCTACCCGGATCTTGCTCCTTAAATTGGTTGCAAGGGAATCCGACGATAACGAGTCCTTGGTCTTTATATTTCTGGTTTAGTTCTTCTAAACCTTTGAACTGCGGAGTGAGTCCGCACTTGCTGGCAGTGTTAACGATGAGTAACACTTTGCCTTTGAACTGGCTAAAGTCCAGTTCTTTTCCACGGCTCGTAAGAGCCTTAAAGTCATAAATATTCATCGCATCCTAATT
>ONMT01000048.1 GCA_900319025.1 uncultured Bacteroidales bacterium | reverse complement strand
TAATGTGACCGACGATGGTTTCCGCGTAAACGGCTTGGCACAAGGCGACGCGACTATTACGGTGAATGCACCGAATGAGGGAGCCGCCAAGACCGTTACCTTTACGGTTCATGTGACGGATATATTACCGGAAGAGATTATTCTCAAGCGCGACGGTTCAGAGACTCCAATCAATGCCCTGACTATCTATTTAGACCAATATGCAAAGATAAACGTAAGTTATTCGCCTACGCCTACAGACAAAACATTTACATTCAGCAGTGCTGATGCGACATCTGTTAGTTCACGTGCTCATGCTCCGGCAAGTGGTTACGAGACATTACATGGTCTGAAGGTAACCAGTAGCCCTGTGAATTGTACGTTTACATCTGCAGCCACTAGTTCTGTAACGAAAGTGTTGGCAGTAACAGTATTGGCATTGCCGGCAGATCAATTTATTGATTATATACATGGAAATGCTACAGTGACTCGTGCGGCACAAGTATCTGCTGACCACTGGAGTATCAACACGTCTATCACTACTCCGACTTTGTCAGATGCAGCCGAGTCTGCCAGTGCTGATTGCGAAGCCGGTCACTATCATCTGATTGGTTGGTTGCCACAGAGCATTGCTGAGGCTCTATTCGAGGCCGGTACTCCTATCACGAGTGAAACGGAAGGCTTAGTAACCGCCGGTGCAGAGATAGAAGCTAGTGGAATAACATGGTATGCCATTTGGGCGAAGAAAGAATAATTAAGGAATAAGGAAAATGAAAAATGGTTTAACGAATAAAATTATTACAGATATGAAAAACTATAAAAATTACATTTGCTTATTCCTGATATTGATAGGGATGAGTGTTAGTCAAGAGGTATTTGGCCAGGTGTTTATCCGAGTAGAAAGTGTTGGCGACTTATCTAATGGAGATGAAGTCATCTTTATTAAAAATGCTGCTGTAAGTACCAACACATATGCAATGGGACATTACACAGGAATAGACGAAAAACCTAACTATAAGTACTCGTCTTCCGAGGTCTCGATTTCTTCAGATGCAAAAATAACATTATCATCTTCAGATGATGTTGAAGTGTTCAAAGTTAAGAAGTTAGCCTCAGGTGATTATCCATTTGCATTCCATAATGGAAGTGGATATTTGCAACAAAGGAATGACGGAACTAATATTGAGATAACTGGAACAGCGTATAATACAAACCCTTCTGGTGCTGAGTTATGGTCTGTTACCATTCCAACAGGAGGAAATCCTAACTATTATGCATATGTTCAAAACTACCGCACTCGTCCTGCAGGCGATAACACAAGTCGTAGGCTTATTTGGGAAAAAGCCGGTAATCCGTATTTTGGAACATATACTAGTGGTACCTATGTTAGCATATATAAGAAGGAACCAACTGTAATGTTTTATCAGGGCATTGGAGGTAATTCCTATGTAACAGGTTCTCCAGGGGCTATATTACCTACATCTGCTACAGCGGTACCTGGTTGGGACTTTATTAAATATTGGTCAACGGATAAGAATTGGGACGGTGACTGGAACCAAGATTCAAAGTATACATATGCTGATGGAACTGAGACAGCAAGCGGATATGTGTATTATGCCGTTTACCAAGGCAATGTGACCGGTTGTAATAATGGTGATATATCGTGTAAACCGCAACCCATATATTCTCTAACATTAAACAACCAATCGTCCGGTTCCGGTGTCAACTTGGTCGTAGCAGATGTTGGGTGTGGGCCTGCCGGTACTACGGTGACATTGACGTATACCATTAATGTACCAGGCACTTCGTATCAGGGAGCAACGATTACTCGTGATGACAACGGAGGTGCGGTGTCCTTTGTACATGATGCAGAAGAGCAGACGATAACCTTCACACTACCAACATCCGATGTGACAGCCGAAATAAGTTTTGATTGTCCGGATTTGACGAGCAAGACTGTTACAATAAATGATATAGTACCTTATTATGATGGTGGTGTTTGGAAAGCAAATGTGACTTGGGGTGCTGTTACCGGTGCTACGGAATATGGTATTCAGGTGAATGATATTACCGGTGGTTCTACATTCTTGTCTGAAACGGCTCAGACCGGTACATCTCGTCTTTTGACAGGATTAACAGAGGGGCATACCTATAGGGCAATTGTACAAGCCAATAACCCATGTGCTTCTGGTAATCACACGCCTTCTGCAACAAAAGATTTTACTCCTGCTTGCCCGACGCTGACTGGAACATTGGCTATCTCGAAAGATGCAGTAGGTCAGACAAGTGCTGCTATCAGTTGGGGCGGTGTAACAACAACTGCCATTCCGACAGGTAGCGGATCGAGTAGTGTGATTAGTTATGATGTAAGCATCACCGTAGAAGGCGGTGCAGAAGGTGGCGTTTATTCGGCCACTGGAACAACCGATACCGAGTGGAGCAGTAACTCGCTGACAACGAACAAAACATATACTGTAACTGTGCATGCATATAATGTCTGTGGTGATTATCAGGATGCTTCGACAACATTTAAGACATATAATTATATTGATTATCAGTTTACCTGTGCAGACTTGAGTATTACAGACGAAGAAGCATCGGTATCCAAGACTCCTATTTGGATTACCACGAGTGCCGGACAGATTGTTCGCTCGCAGAAAGCGCTGCATATCGAGGGAACAGGTTTAGCTCCTAATGCTACATTCTCGTTTACTATTGGTGGTGTGGCAGCCAATGACTGTTCTGGTACTGGAGAACATGATTTGTTTGCTATCCGTAATGCAGACTATAGCGCTGTGACAGCCAATGCAAGCGGAGTGATAGATGCGGATGTATATGTATTCTATAACCCGACGGCAACTACTGATGGTTTGGATCAGCCGGGCTCAACGATTGAGGCGACATCTGCGGCAGGTAAAGTAGGAGACAGAGAATACAAGTCTATGTCCGCTACGCTGAGTACCACATCCGTAAACGGCCGTCATTTGCCGAGCCAGTTTGTTATTGCCGCCCGCGTAGGAAAAACATGGTATGCGCTTCCGGGCAATATAACAACCAATGCAACTCAAGATCCGATGATGATTGGTGTGGACAATGCAACCAATCCAACAATTGCCTATTGTCCGTCCGGGTATGGATTCAGGATTGTAGGTTTGGCATCGACAGAACTTACTCCCAATGGAAGCACAGCTAATAACGCCACCGGTGGAAGAGGATTCTATACAGACGGTGAGAAAGTGAAGTTTGGTTTGCAGAACAATCTGCCAATGTTTGGCTCAACTACTACCACTCTTGGTAATGGTGGCGGCGCAGCTTCATTATGGGGCGGAGGATACACATATTTCTGGACATTAGAGCATCAAAATACTGCAGCATCGAATATCAATGCGGTAACGTACAATATCCGCACCGCGAATACGAACGACAATCCGCTAATTCGTTTGAACCGCGGTCAATGGAAATGGGGATTGTATAGTGGTGGTGTAGAAGAGATTCGTCTGTTGAGCATTTCGCCGGTAGCCGAGCTGACACTTGATGTTATGGAATGGGGTACCAATGAAATGGCCGTGAAATATACCGGCGGCGGTACATTAACGAAAGTGCTGATAGGAGAAAGCGAAGAAGATGAGGCTGTGATGTCGGCTATCAGCGGAGATATACAACGCATCAGCGGATTAAGCAGTATGGTTGCAGGAGCCAGTGGTAAGCAATGCCAGCAGATGTTGATTCAAGTGACAGAAAGTGAAGTGCTGAAACAGAAGATTTTGCAAGTGCCGTTCATCGTCAATAGCACAGACATCACGACTACTAATCTGCGCGATTGGACTGGCGGAAGTTCTTCAAAAGAGCAGGATTCCATTTCCTGGAATATGGAGATTGTAGTTCGTCCGGGTGCCAAACTGACAACAGATGCCAATACCGGTAAATTCGGAACATTGTCAGTATATCCGGGTGGTGCTGCTGACATATCCAATGCTATTCGTTTGGCACATTTCACTATGCGAGGCGGATATAGTTGGTTAGGCGGCGCATTTGCTATGCCTCATGCAAAAGTAACAGGTAACGTGACAGGTACAGGTAACGTAGTAAATTATGACTACTACATAGATGCTACTAAGTACTACGATTTGGCTTTGCCGAAGACGATGACATGGGGACCGGTTACAGACGAAACAGGTAATGAGGACTTTAATTATTGGGTTAAACAATACAATGGTTCAACCCGTGCTACAACAGGTAAGGGCTGGGAATGGTACGATTGGAATAGAGATGCTTCCTTATGGACTATCAATGCAGGTCAAGGATACCTTGTAGCAGCACAACCTCCAACTGGTCGCAACTACTTTATTATGCGCTTCCCGATGCCGCTTACTTTGGCTACTGATGAAAGTAGCAAAGATCCAGTATCTGTTAAAGCATATGGCATGACTGGAGGTTCTTTGAATCCTGGCGTAAGCGCAAATAACGCCGGATGGAACTTCATCGCTAATCCATTTATGACATCTTATATGAAGGATGCGGATGGTGTTGATGGTGAAGGTGTTGCCATAAGTGGTTCTATCAAGACCGGTGAATTAGTTCCTGAAGAGAAAGATGGAAAGCCAACAGGTAAATATGTTTGGGACGAGACTGGCGGCAAAAAGATCCGCTATGTAACGACTTACGATTACTCAACCGAGAAATACACTCAACATGCAATGAGTAGTACCGTTCTTGAGCCATTCACAGGCTTCTTTATCCAAGTAGCTGAAGACTGCTATGTTAAGTTCGATCCTAATGAACGCCAGAACAATATTATCGCCCGTCGCCAGAAATCTAATCTGCCCGATGATATGGAAGTAGGTATCACGGCAAGTATCGGTGAACAAAGTGACGAGACCATCATCCTGCTCTGCGATGAGTTGTCGCGTGACAATGCACTCGAGTTCCCGGATGAGAGCAGCAAGATTATGAATGCAGGCCAACTCAACTTCTATACCTTCGCAGGAACAAATACCATGTACGCAAACGGTATGACCTATGCCGAAGGACAAGAATGGAACGCAGCAGGACTGACCGCAACCGTAGATGGAGAATATACCTTCAGCGCAAGCAAAGTCAATACCGAATATGTGAAGGCAGTTATGCTCAAAGACATGAACACCAACACTGAATACGACCTTCTCATGAGCGATGTAACAATCTACTTGGAGAAAGGTACTATTGACGGACGCTTCGCTATTAAGATTGTGCTTAAGAGCGAGGAAGAAGTAACAACCCTGTTAGACCAAATCAACGAGGACGGCATTAACCGCGGACCGGAGAAATTCATCTACAATGATGTGATGTATATCCGCCATAACGGACGAATCTACGACGCAACAGGTCGAATCGTAAAGGACATCAATAAATGATTTTGATAATGAATAATGAATAATTAATAATGAATATTTGAAGTTATGAAAGCATTGAGATATTTATTGATAGCAGTGATACTGAGTACAGCAAGTCTTCTGAGCGTGGCAAATGCCACGGCTCAGAGCCTTGCGCAACTGCCCGACAACGAAATGCGCTCCACCTCCGTACTGCCAGCCTCCGGCTCCACCCTGCCACAAGCGGCTGTAGAGGGACCAACTACAACGTATGACGAAGGAACAGGTTCGCATAAAGGTGGTATACGTAGAGCTGGTGGTGGTCAGACAGGTGGTGGCCCTGACGACCGTGAAGACCCATATGGCGACCCCATCGGCGATGCGGCATTGCCGCTGCTATTCTGCGCAGCTGTTTTCAGCGGAGTAATAGCGTTCCGCAGAAAACGCCAGCAGCGCAATGTATAATGTATATTGTATAATGAAAGAGTGCAGTTTTTGACCGAACTGCACTCTTTTTGTAGGAAAAATCAAGAAAAATACATTTTTCCATAAAATAATTTCCATAAAATGGAAAAAATATTTGCAGGATTGAAAAAAAAGTAGTACCTTTGCGGCGGATTTTTAAATAAATTGCTTTATGGATACAAAAATCATTAATCCTTTTATCACGACAGGCTATGCCGGAGGAGCGTATTTTTGTGATCGTGAGAAAGAGACAGACGATTTAACACGTATGTTGGTGAATGGCAATAACGTAGCGTTAATATCGCCTCGTCGTTTCGGTAAGACGAATCTTATTCGTCATTGTTTCGCACAACCGGAGATAGCGGATAATTACTATACGTTTGTCATCGACATCTATTCCACAAAGTCAGTAGCCGATTTGGTTCATCGTTTGGGACTTTCTATCTTAGAGACATTAAAACCGATGGGACGCAAAGCGTGGGAGAAGTTTATAGCAGTATTATCATCAGTGAAGCAAGGATTAACGTATGATTCTTTTGGTAAACCGTCTTGGACGATAAGTATAGGCGACATAATGACTCCGACTACAACCTTAGAGGAGATATTTTCGTATCTTGAACAAGCCGATAAACCGTGTATTGTGGCAATAGATGAATTTCAACAGATTACGCATTATAATAATGAGGGAATAGAAGCCACTCTGCGTACACATGTACAATATTGCACTAATACGCATTTTATTTTCTGTGGTTCACAGCGTCATTTGATGGGGCAGATGTTCACAAATCCTGCTCGCCCCTTCTATCAAAGTGTTTCGATATACAACTTACCGCTGTTGCCGGAAGATAAGTATATTGATTTTTGCGTACGTCTTTTTGAAGAACGTGGCAAGCATGTCTCACCGGAAGTACCACACGCACTGTATGAGCGATTTGAAGGTGTCACATACTATATGCAACGTGTAATGAATGAATTGTTCTCGCGCACGTCTGCAGAGGGGACATGTACTACGGAAAATATTGAAGAGGCAATTCGATATATCATCCTTATATCTACCAGTACCTATGAAGATTTGATGTACCAATTACCCGAGAAGCAATCGCTGGTTTTGCGTGCTATTGCAAAAGACGGAAAAGCTCAGAATCTGACCTCCGGAAAATTTATAAAACGACACGGATTGTTATCTGCAAGTTCAGTCAAGTCTGCCGTGCCTGCGTTGTTAGAAAAAGGCCTCATTACTAGCGAAAAAGGAGTATATCAAGTGTATGATAAATTCCTTGAGATGTGGCTACAGCAATGCTGCTGAGCTAAAACGAGTTATCCGGCGTTTAGTGCTTCGCGTGTAGAGCCTGCGGCGTTTAGTGTCCTGCGGACGTGTAGAGCCTGCGGCGTGTAGAGCAACTACGTTGCGTGTAGTGCCTACGGCGTGTAGTGTCCTATGGACGTGTAGTGCAACTACGTTGCGTTTAGAAAAGGTTAGAGAAAAATCGCATGAAAGTGCGATTTTTCTTGTTTAAATGCAGAAAAATGAATAAAAATTACATTTTTTTGTAAAAATATTTTGTTTGTAACTAAAAAATAGTTACCTTTGCACAAAATTTTGAAAGATGAGTTCAAAAGATAAACTAATTTCACGTTTTTTAACACTTCCGTCGGACTTTACGTTCGAGGAACTGGAGCGCTTACTTACGATATTTGGTTATGCAATATCGAATAAAGGAAAGACTTCCGGATCAAGGGTAGTGTTTAAGGATAAAGAAGGGCTCTACGACAAGTTTTGGAAGAATTACAGAGTAAAGGACATATAAAATAATTTTAACTATGAATACATTAAGTTACAACGGTTATATTGGAACCGTCAATTTTTCGGAGAAAGATGAATGCTTCTATGGAAAGATAGAGGGCATAGATGGTCTTGTAAATTTTGAAGGGCAAAGTGTTAGTGAGTTGAAGGAAGCTTTTCATGAGGCTGTAGATGATTACGTTGCCTTTTGCGTGGCTGAGGGCATAGAACCACACAAAAGTTATTCGGGGCAACTAAACATCCGCATTAAACCAGAGACTCATAGTCGCATTGCGGCATTGGCGAAACAGGCAGGTGAATCCATAAACTCGTTTATTAGCCAAGCTCTTGATTCTCGCGTAGCGATGGCGTAAGCAACTACGTTGCGTGTAGTGCCTGCGGCGTGTAGTGTCCTGCGGACGTGTAGGGCAACTACGTTGCGTTTAGTGCCTGCGGCGTGTAGTGTCCTGTGGACGTTTATAGGTGCAAGCACCGTTTAGTGCAACTATGTTGCGTTTAGTGCCTGCGGCGTGTAGTGTCTAAGGACGTGTAGTGTGAAATGGAATGATGATAGCTTGATGAAGTCCTGATGAAGTCCTGAGGTGCTACGGGAGGTGAATCTACTCGTGATGGTAGGGTTCGTTGCGGAGGATGGTCATGGCGCGGTAGATTTGTTCGACGAAGAGGAGTCGAATCATCTGGTGTGAGAAAGTCATCTGCGAGAGGCTGATAAGCCCGTCAGCGCGGTCGTAAACGTCCTTACTGAAGCCATAAGGTCCTCCGACCACGAACGTGACATCGCGACCGGAGGACATGAGTTTCTGTAGATGGGCAGCAAAGTCGAGTGAACGGTATTCGCGCCCATGCTCATCGAGAAGAATAGTGAAGGTGTTTCCAACGGCTTTGAGGATGAGTTCTCCCTCTTGCCGCTTTTGTATATCCATAGATATTTTGCCCTTTCCGCTTAGTTCGGGAATGACGCGCACCTCAAACGTGAGATAGTGTTTGAGGCGGTTGGTGTACTCAGTGATAAGTGTTTCTAACCGTGCGTCCGTCGTTTTGCCGACCACTAAGAGGGTAATCTTCATGCGATTAGTCGAGGATAGTTATTTTAGCGGAACATGCTGTTTCGCCGCGTGCATTCTTTTGCTGATACTGGATGCCGTCCGGATGAATGAGATAAAGTGTCTCAAGCGGTTCACCAAGTTTTGCTTCGTGCTGATAATTGATGTCGAGACGAACACGGTGTCCGATGTAATCGGGGCGCGCCGCATTTACCATGGTCTCAAGGTACTTGCAGGAGTTACAATGGTCGTTATAATCGACATCGGTATATTGCACGATGTGATGGGTAGAACCGGATGGTTCGGTAATAGGTAGTAGGCGTTGCGCACGAGGTATATCCAGACGCTCGCCGTCCACAGCTCCCTCGAAAATAGGGCTGTCGAAGATATTGACTATCTCGCGCTTGTCCATATCAAGCACAGCCCATTGGCTGGCACATTCACCTATCTGGCGGCGATTGCCGTCCTTGTCGGTGATATAAATACGGAAGTTACGCGTGGAAATCATGTGAGCGTGTGACTCAATCCACGTCTCAATAGTCATGTGCTCAAGGTAAGTGGGCACATAATCTAATATGAGCGCGAGTTTGGTGAGTACCCATGTTTTGCGTTCGGGATGAAGGCGGACAATACCAAATCCGAGTTGGTCCGCCACTGTTCCTGCTACTTCGAGCAGGTAGTTTTCCATATTAGGAAGTCGCAGGCGCTTGGCGGCGTCCACTTCCTGATATTTGATGTTGTAGTCGAAGAAGTATTTCAAGATTTCGATATTTTATATTTTATATTTTATATTTTAGATTTGAGATTTTAGATTTGAGATTGGTTTTCTTTGAGCCAGCGGTCGAGCCAAGAGCGGAAAGTACGCTGCCAGAGGATACCGTTTTGCGGTTTGAGTACCCAGTGGTTCTCGTCCGGATAGATGAGCAGTTCCGCCGGTACGCCGCGCATGATAGCTGCGTCGAAAGCTGCCATACCTTGGTTGGCTAAGATGCGGTAGTCTTTTTCTCCGTGGATGCAGAGAATAGGTGCATCCCACTTATCCACAAAATGGTGTGGTGAGTTAGCGAACGTGCGCTGTGCAATGGAGTTGGTCTTGTCCCAATAAGCACCTCCCATGTCCCAGTTGGCGAACCATTTCTCTTCGGTCTCAAGGTATTGCATCTCCATATTAAATATACCGTCGTGCGCGATAAAGGCTTTGAAACGTTTGTTATGGTGACCTGCAAGCCAATAGACGGAGAAGCCACCGAACGAAGCTCCTACGCAGCCGAGGCGGTCTTTATCGACGTAGGGTAGGTTAGCGCATGCTTCATCAATAGCGGTGAGGTAATCGCGCATACATTGTCCGCCATAGTCGCCGGATATCTGTTCGTTCCACGCCATACCAAATCCGGGCAATCCGCGGCGGTTAGGAGCGACGATAATATAGTCGCCGGCAGACATCATCATGAAGTTCCATCGGAACGACCAGAACTGCGATACAGGGCTTTGCGGGCCGCCTTCGCAATAGAGGATGGTGGGGTATTTCTTAGAAGGGTCGAAATGTGGTGGCAGAATAATCCAAGTCAGCATATCCTTGCCGTCCGTGGTCTTCTGCCAGCGCGGAATAACCTCGCCGCGCTCGATTTGGTTGTAGATATTGTCGTTCTCGCTTGTCAGTTTGTCCAGCAGTTGGTTGTATGTGTCAAACGGCTGCTCGTACCAAATCTCCGTGTGCGCATAGTCGCCGTTATCCTTGCGCAGCCATTCGCTTACATCCATCCGGTATATCTCGTTGGCTTGACGCATCGAGTGACCGAGCAGGAACGCATAATGGTCGCTCACATCGCCCAAAACAAGGTCGAACTGCCCTTCGGTCAACCGGCTTACATAACCGTTCATATTCACGTGATAGAGCTGTACCGTGCCGTGCCAACAGGCGGTGAAGAGTAGGGAACTGTCGTTGTACCATCCGTACTCATCTACGTTGGTATCTATCGTGCGGCTCAGGAACCGTTTCTCGCCGGTATTCAGGTTCATCACCATCAGCCGGTTCTCGTCGCTCTCATAGCCATCGCGTTCCATAGACTGCCATGCAATCCATTGTCCGTCAGGCGAATAGGATGGGTTGGTGTCATAGCCCCCGTTACCCTCGGTGATGTTCTTGTGCGTACGGGTTGCCACATCGTAGAGATAGATATCCGAATTGGTCGATACGGCGTAGGCTAAGCCGGTCTTCTTGCGGCAAGTGTATGCGACTTCGTTGTTGTTAGGATTCCAAGCGAGTTGTTCTATTCCCCCGAATGGTCGCATCGGGCACTCGAAAGCGGTACCTTCCAGTATATTCACCGGTTCGCCTGCCGAGGCTGATTTGATACGCTAGCCTTCGCCGTAATAGCGGAGGTCTAAACGGTAGATAAACGGCTGCGGCACTTCGTCCACCCATTCGTCCCAGTGCTTGTACATGAGGTCCGTAACGACACGTCCTGTAGCGAGTGGCAGGTCGGGATAGATATCGGCTGTCGTCGGGTGTGACTTGACAGTCTGGATCAGAATCACTTGGTCGCGCATCGGGGAGAGCAGAAAACCCTCTATGTCCTTTGCGCCTTCTACCTCCACTTCCTCACGGTCGCGACGCAGATAGAGCTTGCCGCCTTTGAGGTACGCGAGGCAGCCGCTGTTGCCAAACCATGCCGGTTCAGCGCCTACGAACTCATCCACTACTTTCATGTCCTCAAAGGGATTGCAAATACGAATCCAGGACGTAGAGCGATTTTCTTCGACGCTGTAGTAGGAAACGGTATAAGCCAATAATCCGGTTTCGATATCGCTTACAACGGCGCCGATACGTCCCATAGCCCAAAGTCCTTCGGGAGTAAGGCGTCCGCCTTCAATAGTTATTTGCGGTTTGGTGATAGGCGCTTTGGTGGTGTCGGTAGAACCATTGGAGCAGCCGGCAAGTAAAAAGGCGAGTGATGCCATGATAATATGTTTCAGTTTCATAGGGTTATTTTTTGCCTAATTTGAGGATGATAGCACTCAGCGGTGCGATGGAAATATCCGTTTGTTTGAGGTCGTAGTTTTTGCCAGTCAGTACGTCCTTTCCGGATGTTTTGTACTTATCGAGAATCTCGGCATAGTGAGACGTAGGAATAGTCCGTGGTTGGTCGGCAGCGTTGATGTAAACAAAGATTGCTCCTTCGTCGGTATAGCGGAAATAGGAATAGGTATTATCGCGCGAGAAGAAGTGCATCGTTTTGCCGTTGTGGATGATAGGTTCGGACTTACGGAACTGGAAGAGTTTGGATTGGAAGTCAAACATATCTTTCTCTTCTGCAGTCAGTTCGTTCGGTTGCGGCAGCGGACGACGTAGGGTAGAGTGTCCGAGAGACATATCTGTTGATTTCATAGCGTACTCGTCGCCTGCGAAAATCTGCGGGATGCCGCGCATAGTAGCCATCATGATATTACCGAGTTTGACGCGTCGTGGATCTTTGTCCTTAACGACATCGGCGAAGCGGTCCATATCGTGGTTGCCGACAAAGATGAGCAGTTTATTGACATCGGCATAGAGATAGTCCATTGCCAGTGCGTCATAGACGCGTGTTAGTCCTCCGCCCCATCCGGCTCCGTCGTTCTCGAGGGCTTGGCGAATGGCTTCTTCCAGCGGGAAGTCCATGACGGTAGGCAGATTGCTGTCAAATCCGTCGTAGTTAGGCGTGCCTGATTGCCAATAAGCGACCGCTGAAGCGGGACGAGTCCAACATTCGCCAACGATATTGATATTCGGATATTCCTCGCGAATAGCTTTGAGCCACTCGGCACCCGGCAGACGCTCAATATACGGATATGTGTCCACACGCAGACCATCCAAATCCGCATATTCAATCCACCAGATAGCCCATTGCTGGAAGTATTTGAGGAGGTCTTTGTTTTCGAGGTTCATATCCGGCATGGGTTTGTCGAACCATCCGCGGTTAGACATCAGACGGTCGTAAGTCGAAGCGTTGATGTCGTAATTGGCGGAGAATACATTCGGCGTATTGGTGAACTCGTCGAACTGATTGATCCAGTCGTGATATGGCAGGTCTTTCATCCACCAGTGCTCGCTGCCGCAGTGGTTAGGCACCATGTCCATGAGGACTTTGATACCTTTCTTGTGCGCTTGTTGCACCATGGTGCAATAGAGCTCGTTGGAGCCGTAACGCGGATCGATATGATAGTAGTCGGAGCAAGCGTAGCCATGGTATGACCAAGCGGCTTCGTTATCACCGAGCATCGGTGTAGGCCAGATGGCGGTAGCTCCGAGTTTGGATATATGGTCAAAGGAGTTGATGATACCTTGTATATCTCCGCCCCAACGTCCGTGAACATTGGTTTTGTCGGCTTTCTCTTTGGTGTCCTTGGTGGAGTTGTTTTTCGGGTCTCCGTCCACAAATCGGTCACTCATGATGAGGTAGATGACGTCGGCAGAGGTGAAAGACTGGCGGTCTTTTGACCCTTCGCGGCGAGTGTTGATGGTGTAATCATAGACGGCGCGTTGTCCATTTTTCTGGAGCAGGAAGCGATAGTTACCTGGTTCGTTAACATCCACATCTACAAAGAGATAGTTGGGTGATTCGGCATTGTGTTGTGATTTGACAACGATGCCGTTGGTCGTTGTGTCCCACTTCCCTTTAGCGGTCATTTTGCTGATGGAAACTTGTGCGTCGGCAAGGTCTGTACCATAGAACATCAGTGTGAGCGGGCAGTTCATTTCTGTCCACCAAGAGAGCGGTTCTACACGTTGTACCGCAGGAGCGGCGTGGAGGCAAGAAGTAGCTGAGGCTACAGAAAGGATGGCAGCGAGTGCCAGAAATAGATAGCGTTTCATGTTATAATTGATTTACAAGTATGTCGTTTATATGTCTTTCTTTTTGTCTTAGTTCGAGGAAGTGTTGCCACATGGCTTGTTGGTGCTTTGTGCTGGCGTCAAGGAAGTCTTCAGTTCCCTGTGCGTCAATGCGGTCAAAGACTTTGCCGATAGTGATAGTGTGCGTATCCATCGCCGGCTGGAAGGTTTTTTCCTCTTTGCCTTCCACATATACTTCGCGCACGATACCTATATCTACGAGTCGTTCGAGCAGGAGTGATGCTTGGCGAACGGGAATGCCGTTAGTAAGGGCTAACTCATACGCTGTCAGTGGCTGTTCGTCGTTCTCAAAACGCTTGATGATATCGGACAACAACGCTAACGTCAGAAAGTCCTTGTAACGGCGGGACATCGTCTCCAAATCATGCTCAAAGGCAAACATCTCATTGTTCTGAATGGCATATGAGAGCTCCGCACCAATTAGCGTAATGAGACTGATCCACTTGACAATAATCAGCAGTATCGGGATAAACGCAAAGGCACCATAAACGATACTGGTGCGTGAGAGGTACGCAACTACAAAAACGGATAATGCGCCAATAGCCATGATTAAAGCGGCGGTGATAATCCCCGGAATGATAGCCGGAAGGAATCGCACTTTGGTATTCGGAATGGCGATATACATCCACGTGAAGACGAAGGTGATGACGAGGAACTGGAAGAAGTTCAGAAATCCGTTGCGATAGGTAGTTAAGAAGCTGAAGAACTGCAACTTATCGGCAGCTGTATGGAGGTAGATATTTAGTCCGGTTGTGACAATAATCATGACCGGAATGAGGAAAAGTATCGCGATATATGTGACGGATTGTCGGAGGATGGAGCGGTTCTGTTTGACGTTCCAGATCTCGTTAAATGAAGTCTCGACGCTGCGGAAGAATGTATAGACGGCTGAGATGAGTATGATGATACCGATTCCGATGAATGCCCCTTCAGCGCTTGTGTCAAGATACCGGTGTACGACGTCCATCATAACGGGCATTATCTCCGATTTGCCGGCGGCAGTTTTGAGTAATTGTGCTTCGATGAGTTCAGCAAATCCGAAGCCTTTCGCAACCGCGAGAATCATAGCTAAAATGGGTACAATAGCGAAGAGGAGCGAGTACGTGAGGTGGTCAGCTTTGACACTGAGCGCCTTGCTACCGAAGGATCGAATGACGAGCACGATGGTGCGCATGAGTCTTACTCCGAATCGGTGTAATCTGCCCATTTCGGCGGAGTTTTTCCGCCAGAGGTCGTAAGTGACGTAGTTTTTGATTTTAGCGGTTTTGTTGCCCATAGTATTAAAAAAAATAATAGTAGACCTATAAGCCGGGTTCTGTACGTATTACGCGTTAGTCATTAATCTCGAGTAAACATTACTGCTCACTTCTCTCGCTTCCTACCCTCCGACTCAGCCGAGTAAGCCTCAAGCGTCGGTATACTTGGAATTGCAGCCCACAGTGTAGTCGTTTCACCCGCCGTAAGGCGACTCGTCTCTGTACCAGTGACCCAACATTGCTGCCGGAAGGCCGTTAACCTCTGTGGTACTCTATGCTGCCCGGACTTTCCTCTACTGCGGGGATAATAGACGAATCTATTTCTGCCCGCATATAGCGACTAACCGGTCTACTATATAAAGAAGAGCGGCTTACGGGAGTCGAACCCGCCTCCTCAGCTTGGGAAGCTGATGCACTACCGATGTGCTAAAGCCGCAGATTTAGTTCGTTAAATCGAAAATCGGCGGCAAAGGTACTGCTTTTTTTGCATATGTGCAAATATAAAGGCCAAAAAAATTATTTTTTTATTTTTTTAGGTAATCAAAAAAAGCAGTTTTTTAGTTAATCGAAAACGCGTAGCCCACGTTCGCTTGGCATTCGGCCTACGCGACCTGAGCGTAATTGCCCCCTAATTGCGATTGTGAGCGCGCTCACATCGCCCTTATTGTTCAATTTCGCTAATCGACAGCCGTTTACGGCGTTCGATTGGCTACTTACAAAAACTCGGGCTGAGCCCTCTAGAAAACAACGAAAACATTTTGACGGCTGACGTCTTATTTTATATTTTAGATTTTATATTTAAGATCTTATGGCCAATGGCCTATTTGAGAGTCGCTAAGCGGCTCTTTTTATAGATGATAGATGAACTTTTTGCCTGCGGCATATTAGTAAATAAGCCTTAGAATCGCTGAATCACTCACTAATCACACACTAATCACTCACTAATCACTCACTAATCACTTTGACTTATCGGGACTTTTGTAGGAGGGGAGAAAATATTCGTTTCACAACGAAAATGTGAAAAACGATATTTGTCAGTCCAGTTGAATTGAAAATAAGGATTTGAATGTTAATCTTAAAAAATGGTAATTTTGTAAGGTGCTGAATTGCAGTGTTTTACGAAGAGCCTTAAAAAATGATACTTTTTTAGTAATGATTGCTATTGTGTGCGTGCGTATAAAGCAGTAATTTTGCGCGGTTTTTTGGGCAAACCGAAAGTAAAAGGTGTAAAAACAGCCCAAAAACGTACAAGAATTTAAGAATATGAAGAAAATGAATAAATATTTAACAATGGTGCTGATGGGAGCTGGAGTGCTCTTTGGTGCCGGTGTTGCGGAGGCGCAACAATTGCCGGATCCGCATTTTGAGGATTGGTCGGTAGAGTTCAATAAGGACAAACAACTGAAAGATTGGCACGGCAGCAATGTGTCACAGATCGGTTTGAAGTTCACGTTTATGTATCAAAAGGAAGGCCGTACTGGTTACTGTGCATACGTTCAGGACAAGGAAGTAGGTGCATTAGGCATTACGGCGACGGGTCCCGGTTATATCAGTTTGGGAACTCCGTGGCAATATATGAAAGGATTGACTATCAAGTCTGCGACGGCGGGTACTTATGGAGGCATTGAATGGAAACACCGTCCAGACACGATGGTCGTTTGGGTAAAGCGTCAAGGTCCGGCGACGGATAAGGAAGACTTCCACTTGTTGTATTATTCATGGAACGGCACGGCAGAAGGCACAGCTTATAAGAATAAAGTGGGCGACTGCACGGAAGTGACCTATATCAACGAGGAGTCGGATATTCGTTTGGCGACCGATGGAAATGAGTGCACGACGAGTCAGAAAGCCAATCAAGTAGCCGAAGGTTGGTACCGCGCTCGTGCTAAATATGATAAATGGACGCAGATAAAGGTGCCTATCTTCTATAAGTCGAATAGTGCTCCTACGCGTTGCAATGTTATTTTCTCGGCAGGCAATTATCCTGCATTCCGTGCGAATGACGGATTGTACGATGGTAACTGCTTGTATGTAGATGATGTAGAGTTGATTTATGCTTCGACGATTCAGAAGTTGATGATAGGCGGAGTAGAGTGGAAGGAGTTTAATCCTAATTCGTCTGCTGTTCAAACGTATAAGTTGCCGGCAGATGCAAAAGAGATACCTGCTATTACGGCGATTCGTGGTGCAGGTTCGCTGAAGAATATCAAAGGTCAGACGGCACGTTTTCAGGGTCGTAAGTTGACGGAGAAAGAGATGTCAATTATTCCGGGCACAATTAATGGTGCTCCGACAGTAATAGCGGTAGAATCAGAGGATGGTTCTTCGTCGCATGTGTATAAGATTAAATTCATAAAATAAGATATATGAAACAATTTTTTACAAAGTTCACAGCGTTGTGCATGCTATTTGCAGCGACGACGCTTCAAGCTCAACAGTTGCCAGACCCTCATTTTGAGGACTGGTCTGATTCGTTTAACGGCGATGCTCAACCGAAGTATTGGCATGGTTCTAACGTAGAGCAAGTCGGTTTTAAGTTTACGTTTTTGTATCAGAAAGACGGTCGCAGCGGTAAATGTGCGTACGTAGCTGATAAGGAAGTAGGTGCGCTCGGTATCACAGAGATTGGTCCGGGTTATTTTGGTTTGGGAACCTCATGGCAAAAGCTTGAGGGTATCAATACCGGTACAGCAACTGCGGGTACGTATGGTGGTATCAGTTTCAAATATCGTCCGGACTCCATGGTTGTATGGATTAAGCGTACGGGTGATAACACCGGCAGCGAGGATTTCCACCTGTTGTATTATTCCTGGACGGGAACGGCGAAAGGTACGGCTTATAAGAACAAGAACAACAAGTGTACCGATGTGTCGATGACGGATGAAGAGTCGGATGTGCGTATCACAATGGACGGAAACGAATGTACGACTTCGTCTGAGTCCACGGCTAAACAGGTAGCAGAAGGATGGTATCGCGCTCGCGCTAAATACACTAACTGGACGCGCATGTCCGTACCTATTTATTACATGAACGATGATGTTCCGAGTAAGTGTAACGTTATTTTCTCGGCAGGTAACTATCCTAACTTCCGCGCTAACAGCGGTCTGTACAAAGATAATGGTCTGTGGGTAGATGATGTGGAGTTGATTTATTCGAATAAGATTCAGCGTCTGTATATTGACAATGTGCTTTGGGGTAGCTTTAACCCGAACAGCAGCGATGAGCAAGTGTATTCACTTGGTGAAGATGCAACGGCTGTTCCGAGCAGTATCGTAGCGATGCGTGGTGCAGGAACGCTGACGAACACAAAGAATAAGACTGCCAGTTTCCCTGGTCGCCGTCTTGGAAGTGACGAGTTGACGATTAAGAAAGGTGGTCTGGGCGAGGTTACGACCTTGACGGTAAAAGATATCAATGGTAATAGTCGCGTTTATAAGATTAAGTTCGTTAAAGAGGCATCTAAGAACTCGAAGCTGGCTGCTATCAATCTGGATGGTGTAGCAATGTCCTCGTTTAACGCGAACACGTTTGACTATACGGTAACGCTTCCTTACGACACGGCGGCTGTGCCTGCAGTACCGGTTGTAACGTTTGAGAAAGGTGATGCCGGGCAGACGGTGGAGATTACACAAGCGTCGGGTATCAATGGAACGGCGACTATTAAAGTGACGGCTGCCAATAAGGACTATAAGTCCACTTATACGGTAACGTTTAAGATGGCTAATCTGGACGATAACACGCTGAAAGATATCTTGATTGACGGCGTAAGTCTTCCGGGCTTTATTCCGTCGCAATTGACCTATCGTGTGGAACAAGTGCCTGAAGTAACGGCTGTATCCGCATACGACAAAGGAACGCAACATCAAACGATTAAATATACGAAGCCTGCAGACTTGAGTGGCAAGTATCTGATAGATGTTACGACTCCGGGCAATCCTGTGCCGAAGACCTATACGTTGAGTTTTAAGAAAGAGGCTTCAACCTATTGTAAGTTGAAAGAGTTGCACATGATCGCTCCTGTTAATCCGTTATCAACGGTTCAGCGTGACTCGGACTATATCTATAACTTCAGTCCGGATAATGTGAACTACTTCGTCTATCTGCCATTAGGAACAAGTCAGTTGCCTGAGATTACGTATGAAAAGGGTGATAAATATCAGGAAGTAGCTATTGAGTATGGTGGACTGAATGGTGAGTCAAGTGTAGTAGTAACAGCAGCCAGTGGTGCGAAGATGGTTTATCGTATTCACGTAACGACGATGCTGTCCGACTATTCGTATCTAGAGTCATTGACTATAGATGGTGATGGCGAACTGACTCCTGCTTTTGCGCCGAATGTATTCAAGTATACGTATGTAGTCAGTGACCGTGAAGCGGGTCTTCCTAATATCAGTTGGGTGCCCGGTGACCAGTTCCAGACGGTCGAGATGGTGAAAGGCGGCTTGAACGAGACGACTCGTATCAATGTGACAGCCGGTGACGGAAGTACAAGTACGTATCAGATTCTGTTCACTGTTCCTAAATCCAATATCGACTACCTGAATGGTATCTTCCTGAATGGACAGTTGATAGCCGGTTGGGACAAAGACCAACTTGAATATACAGTTGTATTGGAGAAGACGGATGAGTTCCCCGTTGTAACGTTTGAGCGTGGTGAGACCGCTAAAGATCCATCCGGCGAGTATATTCAGATTGTTAACGAGCGCAAGATTACCGCTGCTCCTGGTGAGTATAAGTTCACCGTTATCGCAGAGAATGGTTCGAAACGCACGTATGTGATTAAGTTCAAATTGAACTTGTCATCTGATGCAACATTGCAGACTATCAAGGTTGCCGGTGTTCCATTGTCTGATTTTGCGCCAACAAAGACCGAGTATGAAGTTATTCTTCCTCCGGGAAGCTCGATGCCAAAAGTGGAAGCGGAGAAGCGCGTCGGTCAGACGGTTGTTCCTGCTAAAAATAATGGTGTTTACACCTTTACTGTGACGGCTGAAGACAAAGAGACGACTCTTGTTTACACCGTAACGGTAACGATTCAGAAGTCGGACAATGCGTACTTGCAGAATATTCGTCTGGTATTA
>ONMT01000096.1 GCA_900319025.1 uncultured Bacteroidales bacterium | reverse complement strand
CGTAGCCGTTTACTACAAGGAGTATTCCTCTATCGAGAACTTGCAACTCCTGGGCGAAAACTACATCAAGCAGATGAAGCGTGATCTTACTCCGCTTACCTTCCAAACCTCAATCCTCTGCAAGCAGATCGGCATTGCAAAGGATGGCTTCTACTCGTCGATGAGAGAGTCTCATAAGTACGACGCATCCAATTTTGAGTACTTGGACACCGTTTGGATGTCCAATGTAATTGGACAAATTGGAGACATTCCGACATCTGTTTTTACCTCGCAGGCAGACCGTGACGTGAACCCAGACGCACCCATTTGCATCGGTATGGACTACAACGCAAACATCAACTGGATCGTTGCCGGGCAACCTTCCGGAAACCGATTAAATGTGCTCAAATCCTTCTACGTCAAGTTCGAAAGGAAGCTTCCCGCGCTGGTCGATGACTTCTAAAACGGTCGTTTTCTACTACGATACAACCGCGCTCGGAAGCAACTATGCCGTGAATACACAGGATTTCCGATGGGTGGTCATCCACGAGTTTGAGCGTCACGGCTGGCAAGTCCAGGATGTCTATTTGGGCAACCCCATGCGCCACGATGAGAAGTACCTGCTCATCAACCAAGCCTTCCAAGGCAAGCAGCGTCTCATGCCGTTCTTCAACCGTCAGAATAACGATGATCTTATCCTCGCCATTCAGTCTGCCGGAGTACTCAACGGACGCAACGGCTTCCACAAAAACAAGTCCGGCGAGAAGCTGGCCGAGTCCGAGGAAGACCTCCTCGAACACCGTACCGATGGCACGGACGCCTTTGATACCCTGTACATTGGGTGCGAAAAGTTCCCTCAAGAGGTCATTTCGAGCGTAAATTACTCCGGAATCGGCTAGTTTCCTGCCGATTTTGGTGCAATTTTGCCCGATTTAGTAAAAAAAATGAAGATTTTTTGCATTTTTTACAAAACTGTCCAAAGTAATTGGACACTTATTTTGTAACTTTGCACCGGATTTGGCAGATGGCGCTTTCTTCTCTCGCATAGTGCGCGCAAAAGCATGAAGTTACAAAAAAAATCGGGCAGGCTCGAAGAAGAGTAAGGCCTACCTCAGTCCAAAGACGGCAGCGAGACACCTTCGCCGGTTGCTCAAGCGTCGTCGGAAGTTGGAGGCTACCGATCGCCTCTTGTGTGCAAAACTTCGTCAGGTTCAGGAGCGGATTGATGTTATTCAATCCGGACTCAAGCCAAGCTAACGAGGACACATTTCTGGAGGTGTGAGGTTACTTTTTCTTCAAAAAAGTATGCAATACCGCACATTTTTTGGCTCAATTTGCCTGAAAAGTGCCGATTTTCTTGCATATGTGGAAAAATTTTTGTAATTTTGCACGCTTTTTCGGAGGTACTAACTCTGCAACTACGCAGAGCGTACGCACTCGAAGAACATTGACATATAAAATTATGATGCAGTTTGCTAACCGGTCACGACGGAACGGGAACCCAGAAGACCAAGGTACGCGATGCAGACTACTCGCACCTCCGGTGTGGGCTGTTTGTCGTACCTTGATAGGCGGTTCCCAAAACATGGCCTCGTCGTGAACGGCGGCAGTCCACCTCTCCCTTGAGTGCAAACTATGCGCCAACAAGTTACCGAACAGTTTATGGGATACCTATTCCGCCTTTGCTAATAGCTATGGCGGTTATATCTTGTTAGGCATAGAGGAGCACCGCGAGGAAACAGACCCAAGCAAACGTTATTCGATAGAAGGAGTTACCAATCCGGATAAACTGATAACCGATTTTTGGAACTTAGCCAATGATTCTAACAAGGTGAGTGTTAACGTGCTTTCCGATGATAACGTGCAGGTAATTGACATGGGCGGCAAGAAAGTCATCGTTATTCAAGTGCCTCGTGCGGACTACCATCTGCGTCCTGTTTACATCAACGATAATCCTGCCAAAGGCACCTTCCGCCGCAAGCATGAGGGTGACTATCATTGCTCCAAGGAAGAAATCTCATCCATGTATAGAGATGCCAGCGATGATGGAAACGATGGTGTTTTGTTGCGTCATTACACGATGGATGATATTGATGCAGAATCGCTGCGGGCATATCGTCAAGTGTTTGAGATTCGCAATCCGGGACATATCCTCAACGAAAAAGATGACAAAGAATTTCTGCTCCGTTTAGGTGGTTATGCGATTGACCGCGAGGCAGGAGAAGAAGGTCTGACGGCTGCCGGTCTGCTGATGTTCGGTCAAGGTCTGCCTATCCGCGAGCGGTTTGACAATATCCGTCTGGACTACGTGGACAAGACTAATCTGGTGGGTGACATGCGTTATTCGGATCGCCTGACCTATGATTTTTCATGGGAGAATAACATTTATCAGTTCATCAAACGCATCCTGCCACGCCTTACGAGTGACCTGCCACGGCCGTTCGTGCTCGAAGGCATGCAGCGGAACGACGATACACCTTTGCATAAACTGATCCGCGAGGCGCTTACCAACATGATTATCCATGCGGATTTCATGACTACCGGTGTCTTGCGTGCCGAGAAACGAGACGATGGTTTCTACTTCTCCAATCCGGGAACTGTCAAACTGCCTATTGAGAACGTTTATCAAGGAGGAGTGTCCCGTGCTCGTAACCCGCGTATGCAGAACATGCTGCGTATGATTGGTTTCGGAGAGAACCTTGGAACCGGTTTCCCGACGATGGTGGCTGCATGGGAGAAGAAGTTCCATACGCTGCCTAAGTTGGAGGACAATCTGCAAATCAATTTCACTGAACTTACCTTTAGCGGGATGAATTTTAATAGTCAAGTCGAACCGAAAAGTGAGGTAGAAAGTAAGGTAAAAAGTAAGGTAAAAAGTAAGGTAAAAACGGAGGTAAAGATACTAGAAATCGTCCGTAAAGATCCCAAAGTGACATATATTGAATTAGCAAATATGCTCGGACTTAGCGAGAGTGGCATCTATAAAAGTATGAGCAAACTTAGAACCGATGGTAAAATCAAACGCGTGGAAGGGAAAAACGGCGGCCATTGGGAGATTATTGAATAGTCCTTTGCGACTCAGCCGGCGGCGGGCAAAATTGCGAATCAAGAAAAATGGCAGCCATCGGCTGCCGAAATTCAGTCGCCATGGCGACACAATTGCAACTTGCAACTTGCACCTTCTCGCCTTGATTTCTCACAAGATGTGTTCGAAATCCTAAATCAGACGGGACGAGGAGAATTTGAAAGAGTTACTTTCCGGTGACAGATGATAAAGTACATAGGAGGTTCATATAGGCAATAGCCCTTCGGGGCAGACGGGGTATTAGCTCATCTGGCTAGAGTGTGAAGAAGCCAATTGACTTTTGGCTTCGACAATAAAGCCAGCGGGGAGCGACCAAGCTTTATTGATAGAATAAAAAGCAGTGTCGAGGTGAGCGGTTCGAGTCCGCTATACTCCACAAGATAATGACCAAATATTATTAACCACAAACGACCAAAATTATGGCAAGCATTCAAGACATTCACGCGTTGGAAGAACGAATCTACGACGCAGTACAAGAGTACCTGGACAATCCTGATGGGTACGAGAACGCGACACTTCATGTCTATTTAGACAAGGATGATATGGTGTACCGCGCAGAAATGGAAGACAATCTCCAAGGAACCGAGGATGACGGTATCTATCCGGTAGCCGACCTCATCCGCGATGGAGAGCCTGACAATGACAAGGCGAGTGACATCGCCAATAGTTGGATCTTCCTTGATTAACAAAACCGCTCAACCACGAACGACCAATTATGAGAGCAAACAGAAATTTGGCAACTCAAATCCCTGCAGGTGGTGGCTTTGGTCGGCCTGTGGCATCTGCCGGGTGTTGCCTTTTAGAAAGAAAACTTAATAGCTGACAATGCAAATAGCAGACATTCAGAACAATAGTACCGTACTTGTAGGCACATACAGAACGGAGAAAGCCCAACAAGATTGGATTTTGGGCATAAAACCTGTGCGCCAAGAGATTCTATATAATGTGCGGTTCAATCAAGATATCTTTGCTGCGCGCAATGGTGGCATAACATCATTGTCGAAGCCTGATTTCGTGCTTCTCTATGACTACCATGATTTGAAGAAAACCGGGCATTTGTTTGAGTGTCTTTCTCAGTCTGTAGTAAGCGAGGATGAAATGCGATTTATGCAATACCCCGAACCTAATGGCTCTTATGTCGTTTACCGTTTGGGCGAAGAAGTGGATTCGGATTTTATAGACATTGAGACCGTTATCAATGAGCAAATTGCACGCGAGCCAAATCATATAGAAGGTGCTCCGTTCCTCATTTCAATAGAGGACGTTCGTCGCTTGATTAAGCCGGAAGCAATCGTCAAGTTATCTGCTACTTGCGAGAAAAGAGATGTTATCCGCTTCATAGATTTGTTTGCCGGTATTGGTGGCATTCGTTGCGGATTAGAGCAAGCTATTCGTGAACGTGGCTTTGAGCCTGTATGCGTTTTTACATCAGAGATTAAGCCTTACGCAGTACGAGTTTTACATGACAATCACCCGGCAGAAACTATCACGGGAGATATTACCAAAGTAGAGACAAAGGACATACCTGATTTTGACATCCTTTGTGCCGGTTTTCCATGTCAGGCATTTAGTTCAGCCGGTAAACGCAAAGGTTTTGCTGACACACGCGGTACCATGTTCTTCGAGGTAGAACGTATCTTAAGAGACAAACAACCGCTTGGCTTCATTTTGGAGAATGTAGAGGGATTAGTAAATCACGATGGTGGTCGTACATTGCAAGTCATAGTTGAACATCTTAGTGAACTCAATTATCGTTTCACGTATCGTGTACTCAATTCACGTTTCTTCGGAGTACCACAAGAGCGCAAACGTATCTATATTGTCGGCACAAGAAATGACGCGCCAGATTTGGATAATTTCCCGGTAGTTCAATCTACTCTCGCGGATGTTTTGGAAGAAGGATTGCCAACAGAACATTCTCAGTTCATCGATAATCTTTTAGCGCATTATAATGTTGAGGAATTGTACGGCAAATCTATCAAGGATAAACGTGGTGGTGATACCAACATCCATAGTTGGGATCTCGGTCTCAAAGGAGAAATATCACAAGCAGAAAAAGAACTATTAGAGTGCCTTATGCGCGAAAGACGGAAAAAGCAATGGGCAGAGGAGATTGGTATTGATTGGATGGATGGTATGCCATTGACAACCGCTCAAATCAGCACATTTTACCATAATCCGGACTTACAACAAATGCTTGATCATCTGAGCGCACTTGGTTACGTCAAATACGAGCACCCGAAGAAACTTATCAGATCAGTTGATGCAAGAGGAAATCAATCTACCTACCGCGAACCAGATCCTACAAAGCCGATGGGCTATAATATAGTAGCAGGAAAATTGAGTTTCCCCATTAGCAAGGTGTTGTCGCCGGAAGAAGTAGCTCCGACATTAGTAGCAATGGATATGCAAAAATTATATGTGGGAGACAATGGCGGTTTGCGTAAGCTATCCTTGCGTGAAGGCTTACGTTTATGCGGCTATCCGGATAATATTGTATTCAACGTCTCTGAGAGCGAGGGATTCGACTTGCTCGGTAATACTGTTGTAGTCCCGGTCATTAAAGCCGTAGCCGGGAGATTATTAGAAACTCTTAATTACTAAACATATGAAACTAACAGCTCAACAAGTCTATGACAGACTGATTAACGATGATCAGATTTTGTCATCGAAAGGTCGTATCACTTTCCATCTTGCAAACATTGATATCATCGTACGCCAACGTGATGTAGTAGGCAACATCATGCAGGAATGGGTTGAAGGATGGCTGAAAAAGAATGGTGTCGAGTACGCACCGAACGATAATACGCAAATGCCGCCTGATTTCTATCTTGACCCGGACGACAAGCAACATAACTTGATGGAAATTAAAGCCTTCAATTACAAAGCTTCTCCGGGTTTTGATATTGCAGACTTTCGTATGTATGAGCAAGAGATTGCCTCTAAACCTTGGATGTTAGATGTTACGTATCTGATCTTCGGCTACGAGATGAGTGACAATGGAGATGTCACCATCAAACATGTATGGACAAAGAAAGTGTGGGAGATTTCTCGCGCCATGAAATCAGGCAAGAAAGGTCATGAGGTGATTTGGCCGTTGAACTTGCAAATCAAGCAAGGCGCAGTACACAAGATCCGCCCGGCTAAATGGTACGGAAAAGCGCCGAAATTCCCTATCTTCCAATCAGAAGCACATTTCTTGGCAGCTGTTGAGGAAACCGTTTACCAAAACCGAGAGACACACGCAGATGCTCCGAGTTGGCGACAAAGAATGACCGCTAACTATGAGAAATTCTATGGCAAGAAACTGACATTCCCACGTTGGTCGGAGATTGTGGATCAATACGCACCTGAAAAGTAATATCTTATCTCAGTGCATAATTTGCACACCTAATACCTCATGCATATCTACGTAGCATCCTCTTGGAGGAATACATATTATCCCGAAGTGGTACAGGCTTTACGAGACGCAGGGCATGAGGTATACGACTTCCGCAATCCACCGACCGGTGATCCCGGATTCCATTGGACGGATGTCGATCCGAATTGTATGGACTGGACTCCTGCGGAGTACCAAGCCAACCTCACTCATCCGTTAGCTGAGCGGCAGTTCACGAACGACATCGAGGCGATGACTGCTTGCGATGCATGTGTCTTGGTTCTTCCTTGTGGCAGATCCGCACACACAGAAGCCGGATGGTTTGCCGGGCAAGGGAAAAAGGTGTATGCCTATATACCCGATAAAGACAGTTTTGAACCCGAACTGATGTACAAACTTTTCACCAAAGTCTGCATCAGTCTTGATGAATTGATTGAGAGTTTATGAAACTGAAGAAAAGAAAGATTAAATTTGCAGCCATCTTTTTCCTATGCTGGTTTGGCTTTCTTGTCTTGGTAGTTGACGGGATCATA
>ONMT01000047.1 GCA_900319025.1 uncultured Bacteroidales bacterium | reverse complement strand
GCCGCAGGAGCAATTCAGATTGCTGCCATCAAGAAGCAACAACAAGCCTCGGAAGCCACCGGGTATATGGAGGGAGGTTTCACCAAGCCCGGACGCAAAGATGAACCTGCCGGTATCGTCCATGCGGGGGAATGGGTAGCAAGTCAAGACTTACTCCGCAATCCCCAGGCCCGAGCTATGATTGAAACGCTCGACTATGCCCAGCGGACTAATACCGTAGGGCGGCTGTCTGCTTCCGATGTTTCGCAGTCTATTACGGCGCCACAACGTATCGCCAAGGCGCAACAATCCGGCGAGTTGCTTGCCGTCGCATCAGCGTCGCAAGCCTTATCACGCTCCGTAAACGAGATGAATCAGAGGCTGCATGAGCCGTTTGTTACTGTGAACACCGTTTCCGGTGATGCCGGTATCAAGAAAGCGCAGGACGAGTATGATCAGTTAATCCGTAACAAAACACCTAAATCTAGACGATAATGGAGATACTTATTAATCATCAGTTAGCCACTCTCAAAGAGGGAACTTCGTTCGATTTCGTGGCTGAAAACCGCTACTTTTCAGGGGCAGACAGCTACACCTTGGCTATCACATTTCCGCTGAAGGGATGTCCGGGCAATCTCGCCATTTTCGGGCATATCAACCGCAAAGACGTGGTTGCTCAACAGATACTGTTTGACTGCGAAATCAGGCATGGCGCCTTCTATCGTCATGGCTCAATTACCATCACGGAAATTAGTGATATTGAGGTCAAAACGCAGTTCCTTGAAGGGCGCTCGGTGCAGAACTATTCAGACAGTTTTGAGACCATCTATATCAATGAATTGAACTTGGGTTATCCGGACACATCAACGTCTTCGTTTTCGCCCAAAGCACACCTTGGGCACAGCATTGATGATGGCTTGAATTATATAGCATTTCCGTGGGTAAATAACTCCACCGGAAACGTGCAAAATCGCCCGAATGATAGCGGTTCGTGGCCCACATCGTGGCACTATGATACGCGTGGACTGTCGTTCCAGCCGTATCTCGTTTATTTGCTCAAGCAGATCTGCAACGCTATCGGTTATTCGTACGATTTTTCAAAACTGATGAATAGTCAGTACAAGTACCTTGTTGTATGCAATACGCTGCCTTATGCTTGGCCCTGCAAGAACTGGGCTACAGCGCTGCCGCACTGGACGCTCACAGAGCTGTTTGAACAACTGGAGTATTTCCTCAATGGGGAGTTTGATATCGACCATGCTACAAAGCATATTTCTTTCTGCTTCTCCAAAGAAGCAATAGAGGGGGCTGGTACAGTTGAGTTAACGAACGTCGTGGACGAGTTCTCCTCAACCGTGGAGGATGCGGGTTCTTGTAAGTACAGGGAATACGTCAACCTCAAATTTTCGGAGTGCAGCCATCGCAAATGGAAGTACTACTCCTGCAAATGGTTCGTTGACATGATGAAAACGCAGGACGTTATTCTTTCTTGGTCGTTAGGCACCTATAATAACGGCATATTTTACAAGGAAGTTAATGGGGCGCAGCGGCTCTATATCGAGATGAGAGGAGCAGCTGACTATGTGCAGACGCAGTATAGCGGTTGGAACCTTGAATATCTGTATTATTGTAGGGCTGAAGATACGTACTTTATCATACGTAATTACGGGTCGTATATCGTGGACTCTTCGCAGCCTGCCAACTTGGAAGGGAATACACGCTATCTGAATACCTTGGAGCCTATCAATATGTTCGGTGACTCCATCGTTGATGAGAGCGCAGAGACGATTGAGATCAAGATAGTTCCGGCTTGGATTGATGAGGCTTATGCCGACGGTAATTTCAAGGGAAATGCCTTCTTCTTGGAGTGTGGCGAGTACGTGAATAATTCTAATCAGACTATCCCGTGGGATTATGCCGACAAGAAGCTGTCAGCAGGGGAAAGTTCTCGGTCTGTAGAGTACTTTGATAAGTTGTATATGGGTTTCTGGAACGGCTCAACATATAACGCGATGTACGGGAAATATACCCATCCGGTTATTGACCATGTGCTGACCTATCCGCGTCAAATGGACTTTGAACTGACGTATTTCAGTATGCGTTTACGGTCATCGATCATTGGCACCAATGGCAGGACGCACGCTATCGCTTCCAATAAGAAATATAAGTTTAGCTTCCTTGCGAAGGACATTCCCAATGTTCGCTCACTGTTCATCATCCATGGTCAGCGGTATATCTGCGAGAAGATAACCGCCAACTTCACGGAAAATGGTATGTCAGAGCTGATGAAAGGGGAGTTTTGGCTGGTCGAGGATTAACCTCGACCGCCATTGCTCTTAGAACTCCACAGCGTGGGTGTTCAGTTTCTCTACAAGGTCTTTGTCGGCATGTTTGCGGACATATCTTGTGGTGATGTTCAGGTCGTGGTGATCTGCAGCCTTCATGACAGTCTTCGCATCCAAGCCATTGTCAAAGAGTCCGGTCAAGCCGCCATCGCGGAGCGAGTAGAGCTGGATGGTCTGATCAATGCCGGTCTTGTAGCGCATTTTCTGCCATTCCTTTTGATACATCTTCGTGGTGATTGCTTCTTTGCCCGGAGCAAATTTAGGTCCGATTAAGAAGTAATCATTAGGATAGCCGGGAGCGAGTGTATCGGCCAGAATCTGTATCAGTTCATTAGAGAGCACGCAGTCACGCGCATAGCCGTTCTTGGTTTGTCCGGCGTCGAGGTGGATCACCTTGTTAGCAAGGTCAACCTGCCCAACCTTGATACGGCTGATCTCAACCGGACGGATGAGAGCATTGAAAACAAGCTCGCACACTATCATGTAGCGCGGGTTCTTCTCCATGAAGTACTCACGTATCTTCTTACGGTCTTCTGCAGAAGCCAGTGTGCGCTTCTTTTCTTCCTTCTTCTTGAGCTTGATATCCACGAAAGGATTCATCGTGCAGTATTCCTTTTGGAGCGCCCAAGAGAAGAATGCGCGGATCTGCTTGAGGATGTTATTGTAACGGTTTGCACCGATATGCTTTTCCTCATGTTGGAGCGCCTTGCCATACTTGCGAGCAGAGCCTTCTTTCGGTCCTTTATAGGTATAGTCATTATATACCCAATCCATGAACTGAATGGCAAGTGTTTTGGTGAAGTTCTTCATCTCCAACTCATCGCATTTTTTACTCTTGAGCCATTTGAGGAGCAGCGCGTTTACGCTCTTGTAATTCTTGAGAGAATCGGGAGCGAGTTTATCACGCGTTTTCTCTTTGATGTACTTATCCATCACGTCATGGATAGTCTCATAGTTGCGCACGTTTTGGGTCTCCATGAAGGGTGTCCATCCGGAGAATAATTTGGCATTGATAGCGCAGACCATTTTGTTTGCATACGTGCGAAATTCCGCAGTAGTACGGAAGCGTTTCTTCATGTCATTAAGGCACATACGCACACGTTCTCTTTCACCCGTAGCAGGGTTGTATGCGTAGTAATCAATGCGCCATCCGGCTTGCGGGAGGTGTTTCAAAATTGCGGGGGAATAGGGCAATTCCGTGGGGGAAAAATCATGGGTAAAAGTCATTTTTTAAAAAGGAGATTGATTGTGAAAATCAACCTCCTAAGCTATATGACTTGCTGGCTAGATTTTGGCTGAGCTTGTTGCCAAATTTCGCCCTAAGTTACTGATTTTGTGGCGTTTCCCACGACACTCGGAACCACAATCCGATGCTCTACCAACTGAGCTAAGACCACCATGTCGCGCGAACTACGGCTCAATACGATTCGCGACCTCGTCGCTCATATGAATTTTCGCCGTGTTCTCGCTCTTCCCAAAAATTAAAATTTTCGGGAGCCCTAAAGACTTCGTCTAACTTTAATTTTCAAAAGCGGGTGCAAAGGTACTGCTTTTATTTGGAATACACAAATTTTTTGGCAAAAAAATGCAAAACTACTGCATTATTTCTTTCAAAGGGACCTTGACGAAGTCTCTTTGCTGCCATAAAGGATGGGGAAGAGAGAGCAGCTGGACGGTGTTCTTGTCATTTGTCATTTGACATTTGTCATTTGACATTTTAGATTTGTCATTGGAGATTTGACATTTGATTTCTGTTCCATCGTCATCAAAAACGCGAATTATGTCGATGTCAATGGGGCGATCGGAATAGATCGCTTCACTGTTGGAGATTAGACCGCTTTGCTGTTTGAAGTTAGATTTCTTTGTGCGGCCGAGTTGCCGTTCGATGGATTGGGTAGTGAGAAGTAGGTCGATAGGTGATAATTCTGTTTTGAATGAGGCACAGATGTTGCAGAAGTCGTTGGGAGAGTCGAATCCCCAAGGCTTGGAATAAAAGAAAGAAGACCGTTTGATAAGCGGTCCCACTTGTTCGGAAAGGAGTTGAATTGCTTTATCGATTGTTTGTTCGCGGTTACCGAGATTTGATCCAAGACTTAAATAAACTATCATGAACTTCTAATTTGTATATTGGAAATGCAGCAGCAATTTTATGGCGTTACGGTAGGATCTGCTTGGTCACCTATGAATAACCTATGAATCACCTAAGAATCACCTAAGTTTTGCGGGATTTATTTGGTAACGTTTTTGACGTAGTCGAGGGCTTGGTCGGCGAGTTTGACGGCTTCGGGATAGATGATTGATTGTTTTTTGAGTTCAGGTTGTAGGAATTTGAACTGTGCGTCGAGTTTATTGACGCAGAAAACGATAGCGAGAACGATAAGTGTCCACTTGGCGAGTCCGAAAGCGGCTCCGAGTAGTCTGTTAATCCAACCGAGTTGGATAGCTTTCAGCAGTTTAGAGAAGAGTCTGCCAACGATGTTCAGTGCAATGGCAATGCCTAAGAAGAGTAGGGCATAGGCAACGGCATCGCAGACAGGTTGCGGCCAAGTGAACTGAGTCAATAGCCATTCGGAGAATGGTTGTCCCCATAATTTAGCTCCGATGAAACCGAGAATCACCGCCGCAATGGCGATGACCTCGGTAATCAGACCTCTCATCGTACCTCTAACGAGGCCGATGAGAAGTGGGAGCAATATGACTATATCAAGCCAAGACATGATTAATATTCAGACATGTCTTGTGGCACACCTTTAACCCATTCTACGGGTTCCCAGTCAGTATCCGGCAGGATATCCTCCTGCATGTTATTAGGTGTAATGGACCATTTGGCAGCATCGGGTTCGTAATGTCCATTATCCATGTAGTAACCGAGTACACCTTGTACGTACCCAACATATTTGGAAGGAGGTAAGTAGAAGTGTGCGTACTTAGCATATTCAGAAGCTGCAATGAGGACTTTGCGTGATCCGAGTGAGCCCATTGAGCCATCGGTAACGTATCTTGATTGTGGATATCCGACGTTACCTGTTGAGGGTGCAAAAACGTAGGCATTACTACCATCCTTTTCAGGATCTCCTTGTGCATCGGTAGAATCGGTAGCGGGCACATAAGGTGTGCAATCCGTTAGAGTGCCTTGGTTGTCGAATTTACCATTGAAGTAAACTCCTTTGATTCTCACGAGTAATCCGTCAGAGTAACGAATTCTCTTCACGTCAGCTTCGTTATCCATTTTATATTTAGCCAGATACTGTGCTTCCAGAGTAGGTAAGTCCATTTCTTTGTACTCAAGTTTTTTAGGATCTGGTTGTCCAATGAGTTTGCAAGCTTCTCTAAAGCGTGGTGAAGGAATACGTCCAGGTGCCCATCCAATTTTTTCGTTGGCGTGACTTGCATACACATTGTTGTTATAAGATGGCACGCAGAGTTGCGGTTGGTTAGCATATCGGCCAACTGCCAGTCCGTTGCATCGAATGATGACTTCTTGTCCTTTTTGGTAGAGTCCGCTTGCTGAACCCATATCAACGGAAATGCGCAAAGCTTGCTGCTCTCCATTGACAATTTGTTGCAGAACGATTGATTTGTAGAAGTTTCCTCCGTAATCATCGGTAGCGACACGACCGCGGATATAGACACCTTCACCATTGGTAGGAATGGTATCAATGGAGAAGAGGTACAAGGTCATACCGCTGTGTTTATATTCAGAACGTGTGCGGTAGTGTTCAAAATCACCCTTTTCCGTCATGAATTTATCCAAGAAGTCGTTGAGGTTATAGATAGTACCGTCCGCGGTCCATTCCTTAACTTGGTTCTCGTTGAGGTAGCACGATTCCTCAGAAGGTGCATTTGGGGTACAAGCTGTAAATGCGAATGCTAAGCAAAGTGTAGCTAAAGCAAAAATATTCTTTTTCATGTTTGTATCCTCCTAATTAAAATTTGTAAGTAATTGTGCAATAGAGGTTTGGTCCCCAAGCGTAGTAGTACTTGGATGGGAACTTCCATGCGTTAGCCGTGATGGTAGAGTTTTCACCATCAGGAATTTGCTGACGTGTAGCACGTGGCAAACGAGCTTGTTGATAACCACCGGTTTTGAAGTGGAGGTTATGACCGATGTTGGTAACAGAGAGGTTGATAGAGAGTGATTGTCTATTAGGCAAGTAAATGAGTTTACCTACGCTGAAGTCAATCATGAATCTATTCCAAACGTTATGTGCAGTAAGCGACTCTTGTTGGTCGAGCAGGTTGTACGGATATCTGAGTTCGTACTTTCCATTTGCATCGGTGATGAGGTTACCGTTTTCGTCTTTAGCACGTCCGTCAACACTATAGCCATTGTTGAGGTAGATTTGGTTGTAACCTCCATTAACGATAGTTCCATCTGCACGTTCTCCGGTGTAAAGACCTTTCATGCGACGAGCAGGAGAAACGTTGAGGAAGTTATGGTCGTAGTAGCTGATAGTAACGTCAGCGAACCACATTTTCGGGTGGAAGAAGCTGAGTTTCAAGCTTGCGTTGACTTGTGGACCAGAAGCGACACGGAGTCCTTTGTATAGAACGCTATCGCGCACCTCATAGATAGAAGATTTGTCGATAGGATTCTCAGCAAGTTCCATACCGTTTTCAGCAGAAGTAACAGCGAAGGCATTGCTTGTGTATCGGTAGTCACCCACGGAAGTTACACCCGTGAGAGTGAAGTATGTACCGAGTTTCACAGCGATAGCAGCTTCGATACCGCAGTGGCGTTTATCAATGCCAGAAACGGCTTGGTTAACGAAAGTACGCACTTCATCGTCATAGTAACCATTCAGTTCAGAACCGTTCCAGAATCGAGTATAGAATCCGGTAACACGACCGCGTACGATAGGATAGTTGAATTCGTAGGTCAAGTCACCACCCACCACTTTCTCAGAAGCAGCGTAGTAGTCTTTGAGGTTCTTAGCTTTGTCGTGTGTATAGATTACGTCAATAGCGCGGTCGTGAACGCGTTGAGAAAGGTAAGCGTTACGAGCGAGCGGAGCTTGTGTCTCAGCAAGAGCGTTGAACTTAATGCGGTTACGTCCGTTAATCTTGTAGGTGAAACCGATTTTAAACGCCGGGTCAACGAATTCGTGGTGTGCACCGAGAGATTTTCCGAGTCCGTTATAATCGCTGCCCTTGACAGCCATAATTGCATCCGCTTTATTACCGAGATAGAGCTTAGCATCCGTAGGATTGAGAGTAGCGAGATACCAAGCACGTCCGTTAAGCATATTGGTTGAGCGTTGGAATCCAGTGTAAGTGAATTGCAGTGCATAGTAGAAATCTATGTCTGTGAAGTTCCACTCGTTCTGATACCAAAGTTTGGTATTCTCAATCATGATTTGGTAGTCATATCCGAACTTGTCGCTATTTTTAACAATAGCTCTCGGGTGAGAAAGGTCGTTTAGTTTGACTTTTTCCATTTCAGATTGTGGCATACTGATGTTTGTAGCCAACTCTTTGATGTCACGGTCAGCAAACGGGTCGATATCAATCCATTGGTTAGCACCAAGTAGGTCGTCCATTGATTTGTAGTGTACACCAGCTGAGAACTTAGCGTCTAATCCGAGAGTCATCTTGAGGTGGTCAACCGAGGTATTTGTCCAGTCGAAGTGAGCCATCGCCTCGTAGATGTCATTGTGTCTACGTTCTACGAAATAACGTGCAGCATCGCTAAGCAGACCGGTGTTGTGGTTGTTAGCGTAGTTAGCCGCGTAGAGTGCATCCCAGTTGATTTGAGTGGCTTTATCGTCACGTTTTTTCCAGAGGTCAACGAGTGCATTGTACGATTTAGCGTCAACAGAAGGACCAACCACATTGCCATCATTGCCGGTGAAACCATTTCCTAATGGGAAACTATTCATGTCAGCTCCGATGAAGTTACCATAGGGATAGTGTGATCCATCGGCAGCATAGAGTTGTTCTGAGTTACCATCCACGATTTGTCCATCCCAATAGAAAGACGGCAGATTACGATAGTAGTCCGGTCTTGGATCGGGAGCGTTGTAGAAGTTAATAGCAGAGTTGGAATAGAATGAATAGTGTCCACCGAGAGCGAAATGCATTTTGTTGTTCTCAGTGATGTTGAGATCAAAAGCAGTGACGATAGTCGGGTCGAACGATTTGACAATACGTGAGTTACGAATGTGTCCATCTTGATAGCCCCAATACGGGTTGTAGTTGTTCGTACCGGTAAGGTCATAGACTTCTTGTGTAACGGCTCCGGATTGTCCACGCATAGTTGGTGCACCGAAAGTGATGAGTGACAGGTGGTTACCATTGTCCCATTTCTTATCAGCCGAGAAGAAGTATCCGAGTGAGTAGTAGTTAATACCTTCTCCGATGATACCTTTTTGGGTAGTGTAAGGTGAGAATCTGAAAGCCAATTGTCCGATAAACGACCAACCATTTTTGAGAGGTCCAGAGGCGTAGGAAGCACGTACAGCAGCTTTGTAGTTGCGGTTTGTACCAGCAGCGCTCACTTTCCAACCTTGTGCAAAACGACTTGCGTCCATGAGGTAGTTGGTAGAAGTACCGAGTCCTCCGAAAGTGAAGGAAGTAGCTTCCATAGGCAGCACAGTTTCTTTGTAGCGGCTTGCTTCATTCAGACCACCCATTGAAGAGAAAGAGAAAGTTCCTCGTTCTCCGGTATTGAAAGGCAATCCGTTGATGTAGTACGTTTCTTCGGTTTGGTCATAGCCACGGTTGCGGTAGCGTGCAGTTGACCATGCGTAGGAAATAGTAGCATTAAAGACATCGGTGCTTGCAGAAGAAGCTGAAGCTTGCGCTTGTGATTTACCTTCATCGTCGTTGAGGTCTTCGTCGGCGATGTTAAGTAACACTTCGTTCTGTGTTTCTTTAGCGATGTCCACGGACAGTTTAACCGGTTCCATTTCATTAACTTGGTCTGCCTGTAGTTGGACCAATTCGATGGTACCGTTGTAGCCATCTGCTTCGATAACAACTTCTTCGTCCATTGCATCGAGGTAGAGTAGAGAGAATTCTCCCGCCGCGTTGGTAGTGGTGGAGATGTTTTGATTTGCGAGAGTCACAGTGGCTCCGGCAATCGGTTGCGAAGTCGATTCGTCAATCAGCTTACCTTTGAGTGAGGTTTGTGCTGATGCGAAGATCGTCAAACTACCAACCAATAAGGTTAAGAGTGTTTTTCGCATACAAAATGATTTTTTGGTTAATACTAATGTTAATTATATTGTTTGTTTTGTTTGCAATTAGAATTCCGCCGTTTTTGGTGTACGCGGGAACGGGATGACGTCCCGAATATTTTGCATACCGGTAACGAAGAGCATGAGTCTTTCGAATCCGAGTCCAAAACCTGCGTGAGGAGCTGCTCCGAATCTGCGTGTGTCGAGGTACCACCACATATCTTTCATAGGTATATGGCGTCGTTCGATTTCAGCGTTGAGTTTATCTAATGACTCTTCACGTACGGAGCCGCCGATGATTTCTCCTATTTGTGGGAAGAGAACATCGGTGCCTTGCACAGTTTTATTGTCTTCGTTAATCTTCATGTAGAAGGCTTTGATTTCCTTTGGATAATCAGTCATGATAACCGGTTTCTTGAAGTGCTCTTCAACAAGATATCGTTCGTGTTCGGAAGCGAGGTCATCGCCCCAGTTGCATGGGAACTCGAACTTCTTGCCGTTCTTAATGGCTTCTTGAAGGATTTCTACACCTTTTGTGTATGGAAGGCGGACAAACTCCGTATCTACTACGGATTTGAGTCGTTCGATAAGTCCTTTGTCCACGAATTGGTTGAGGAAGAGCAGGTCATCCATACAATTATCAAGTGCCCATTTGACGCAGAACTTAATGAAGTCTTCTTCGAGATCCATGAGTTCATCTTTTTGGATAAAGGCTACCTCCGGTTCAATCATCCAGAACTCTGCCAAGTGTCGAGGTGTATTGGAGTTCTCAGCTCTGAAAGTAGGACCAAAGGTGTAAATTTTTCCGAGTGCCATAGCTCCTAATTCTCCTTCGAGTTGTCCGCTCACTGTGAGTGCTGTTTGTTTACCAAAGAAGTCGTCGGAGTAGTCTATTTGTCCGTTTTCGTCTTTCTTGAGGTTGTATAAGTTTTTTGTTGTTACTTGGAACATCTGTCCAGCTCCTTCGCAATCGGAAGCAGTTATAAGTGGAGTGTGGAAATAGAAGTATCCGTGTTGATGGAAATAGGTATGAATAGCCATAGCCATGTTGTGTCGGATACGGAATACAGCTCCAAAAGTATTGGTACGTGGGCGTAGATGTGCAATCGTGCGTAGGAACTCCATAGAGAGCCCTTTCTTTTGGAGTGGGTATTGTTCAGGATCAGCTGTTCCGTAGACTTCGAGTTCTGTTAGTTGTATTTCGATGTCTTGTCCGGCTCCTTGTGAAGGAACAAGAATACCTGTAGCGGAAATACATGAACCGGTAGTAACGGGTTTGAGTTGTTCTTCCGGGAACTTGGTTAAGTCCACTACTATTTGTATGTTTTTGATTGTAGAGCCATCGTTAAGTGCGATAAAGTTTACGGCATTATTCCCGCGACGGCTACGCACCCAGCCTCGTACGTTAATCGGTTGGTTGAAGTTTTTGCTCTTGAGAGCATCTATGATAACTGTTCTTTGTAACATATATATAATAAGGTGTATATTCAATTAAAATGGTCTGTCATCACTGTCGTTAAGGGAAGCGCCATCGGCAGACATGTTGTTCATTTTCGATGAGATGGTTACATTACCCGGTGTAGGCAGCGGTGCCAAATCGTCATCAAAGGTTTCGTCTTCGTTTTGGAACTTAGCGAACTTCGAGCGGAATCGAAGCCAGATAGAGTCTGTGGCACCATTACGATGCTTTGCTACGATAATTTGTCCGAGTCCACGTAAGTCTTTTCCTGTTTTCTCGTCGGAATAGAGATGGTAGTACTCCGGTCTATGAATAAAGCAAACCATATCGGCATCTTGCTCAATGGCACCAGACTCACGTAAGTCACTCAGTTGTGGCGTTTTACCCTCGACACCTGTACGTGATTCAACGTTACGGTTCAACTGCGAAAGTGCGATAATCGGTATATTGAGTTCTTTCGCCAGTTGTTTGAGGTTACGTGATATGATACTTATTTCTTGTTCTCGGCTTCCGAAGCTCATACCCGTAGCGTTCATGAGTTGTAGGTAGTCAATGATAAGGAGTCTCACTTTATGGTCACGGACGAGTTTCCGTGCTTTAGATCGCAGTTCGAAGACGGAAAGACTTGGCGTGTCGTCCACGAAGATTGGTGCTCCGTGCAGTTCAACGACTTTGCTTTCGAGTTGTGCCCATTCGCGGTCCGTAAGTTTACCATTTTTGACTTTATCACCTTCAATCTCGCAGACGTTCATGATAAGACGGTTCACGAGTTGCACGTTAGACATCTCGAGTGAGAACATTGCCACAGGAATCTTATAGTTGACTGCAATATTCTTAGCCATAGAGAGTACGAAGGCTGTTTTACCCATAGCAGGACGTGCTGCGATGATGATAAGGTCAGAGTCTTGCCAACCGGAAGTTATCTTATCAAGATCGTGGAATCCGGAAGGCACGCCAGATATATTACCTTCGTTTTTGGAAGCTTTTCTCATTCTCTCGAATGCTTCTGTGATGACGGGGTCAATTTGTGTAACGTCTCTTTTCTGTGAGCGTTGGCTAATTTCGAAGACGCCTGCTTCTGCTTGTTGCATGAGTTCCTCAACATCTTGTGTCTCGTCATACGCGTTTTCTTCTATTTGTGCCGCGAGGCTGATGAGGTCACGTGCGGTAGCTTTTTGCGCCACTATCTGTGCATGGTAGTGGAGGTGAGCAGTAGAAGCGACTTTACGTGTAAGGTCACTCACGTATGAAACGCCACCGGCTTGCGTGAGTGTTCCTTGCGATTTGAGTTTCTCAACAACTGAAAGCACGTCAATCGGTTCGTCTTGAGCGGCGAGTGCACGAATGGCCTCAAAGACGAGTCTGTTCTTGTCTTTGTAGAACGATTCGGGTCTAATTAAGTCAGCGACAGAGGCATACGCTTCTTTCTCAATCATGAGAGCTCCAAGCACGGAATCTTCCAATTCAGGTGCTTGTGGAGGAAGTTTGCCTAAGTCGTTTGGTCCGACTTTCGGTGCTTGATTATTTTTTCTTGTTGTAGGCATCTAATAAGTTATGTGCAGCGATAAAGCTGGATATTTCGTTATTAAGTACTTGATTTTCCGCTTGTTGTATAAGCGTTTCCATTTGTTCATTCTGGTAGAACCCGTTAAGGAGTGCCGCGTTGATGGTTTCGTACATCCAGTATTTGGATTGTTCGGTACGATGGTGTTCGAAGTATCCGTTTTTCTTAGTGAAAGCGATATAGTCTTCGATATTTTTCCATACGTCTTGTACTCCTGAATGGTCGATAGCAGAGCAGCAGATGACTTCAGGTGTCCATCCTGATTCGGAAGGCGGGAAGAGCATAAGCGCGTTTTTGAAGCTTACGCGCGCGGCGCGTGCGCGCTCAATATTATTACCATCGCATTTGTTGATAGCGATGCCGTCTGCCATTTCCATTATACCTCTTTTGATACCCTGCAGTTCGTCTCCTGTTCCGGTGACTTGTAGTAGCAGGAAGTAGTCCACCATTGAGTGTGCTGCAGTCTCACTTTGTCCGACTCCGACTGTTTCGATGAGGATGGTATCAAATCCGGCTGCTTCGCAGAGGACGATTGTTTCTCTTGTTTTTCGAGCAACGCCTCCGAGTGAGCCAGCAGAAGGAGAAGGTCGAATGAACGCGTTCGCTTGAGTAGAGAGTTCGTTCATTCGTGTTTTGTCTCCGAGAATACTGCCTTTAGATTTTTCCGAAGAAGGATCGATAGCGAGCACGGCAAGATGTTTTCCTGCTTGGCATAGTTCTGTGCCGAGTGCTTCAATAAAGGTCGATTTACCTGCTCCCGGTACGCCAGTAATGCCAACTCGAATAGAATCTCCTGCGAAAGGCAGACATAGCTCAATCACTTTTTGTGCAATGACTTGGTCTGCAGGCAGGCTTGATTCGACGAGCGTAACGGCTTGTCCGAGAATAGAAATGTTTCCTTGTCTGATTCCCTCGAAATATTCTTGGGCAGTGAGTTTACGTTTCTGTCTTCGGAAGGTAGCGTACGGATTGACGGAAGGAAGGTTTTGTACTCCCTCGTTCACGGTTAGTCCTTTGTATTTCTTATCGTTCTCCGGATGTTCCATTTTTTATTGGACTTGCCAGTTAATGGTTACTACTTTTTTAGCTTGTTGCGGGTCGTTGGTATAAAGCGTTATTTGTCTTGAATAAGCGCCAGCAGCCATTGGTTTGCCGTCCATGATAGCGGTAAGGTCAATCTTAACAGTAGTTTTCTTACCTGATTTGATAGCTCCTTTAGGTGCAACGATGTTGAACAAATTGTTGGGATTATAAACGCGGTGAATCATCAGCGGGTTAGCTCCGATGTTCTGAATTGGAAGGGCGTATGACACTTTCTTACCGGGAGCAACAATTCCGAGGTCGATTGATGCTTCGGTTTGGAGTATAGGCGCTTGTTGTAATTGCTCTGTCGAGAGTTGCGAGAAGTCTTCATTCACTTCGGCTTTGAGATTGAGTTTGAACTCGTTAGAGTTAACTTGCTTCTTATTCACAACCACGAGAGCTGTTGTTTCTATAGGACCATAGAGTTTGCATGCTTCGGAATTGAAAACGAAGATAAATTTACCTGTTTCGTTAGGTTGCAGTTTTTCGAGCGAAGTCTGCGCAACAAGATAATTGTCTCCGAGAGTAGCCAGTTCGACCGTGATTTCGTGGTCGGTATGGTTAGCATACTCAATTTCGCGCTGTCTTTTCTCTCCTTTTTTGAGTGAGCCGAAGTTGAGGCTCTTAGATTTGAGACTCAGTTCGCCCATTTGGATAGGATAGTTATTAACGGGTTGTGCCGGTTTTGGAATAACCTCACCTTTGATATAGACTCTTGTAGTCGGTTCAGTAGCGTTAGAAGTGATGGTTACAGTTTTTTGGAATCGTCCCGGTCTGCCGTTCGGGTTATAGGTAACGGTTATTTGTCCTGTTTGTCCGGGTTCGATAGGTTCGCGTGTCCATTTAGGCGTGGTACAACCGCAGCTTGCGCGTACGTTAGAGAGAACAAGAGCGGCCATACCTTCGTTTTTGAATTCGAAGATAGTAGTAACACGTCCGTCAGCCTCGTTAATTTTTCCAAAGTCATGTTCGGTTCTTGTGAAAGTGATGACCGGTTGTTGTGCCATCATCATCGTTGCACAAAGTGCAAGGGTGAAAAGTGAAATAATCTTTTTCATTGTTTTGTAGTTTTATTTGTATAAAGTTTTCTTTATGTTCAGTTTGCTTTACGTTGGCTTTAAGTAAGCCTTAGATCGTATTAATCTATCGTGTATCTATCGTATATCTATCGTATATCTATCGTGTATCTATCGTAGGGACCGGGAGACGATCTAGTTATTATTTTGGTTAATAGTTATATTG
>ONMT01000104.1 GCA_900319025.1 uncultured Bacteroidales bacterium | reverse complement strand
CACCTTGCTTGTGCATTTTAATGACTTCTAACTTCTCTTCTAATGAATGTACCATAAGCGACACGTTGTTTTGTGTCTAACTTTTGGGGTTCAGTTCAAAATGAGGGTACGCGTGAACATCCAATTCCAACGGGTTCCTAACGGGTTCTTAGCATGCTCCCATGCGCACTAAAAAAGTCGAAATTTTATTTTTTATACTTATTCCGCCCCCGCAGTTTAATCGCGGTTAGCTAAAGGTCGGCATTTAGATTTTGTTTATAGTTGGTCGACTCGTTTTCGATGCCCTTTTAGTGCCTCTGAAAGTCAAATTTTGCATAAAGAATGATAAAAATAATGTTTTTTAACAAAAAAATGCACGAAAATTTGCGTATTTCAAATAAAAGCTGTACTTTTGCCGCCGATTTCGAATTTACTCACTAAAATTGTGAGATATAAACTTCTTACACGGCCAATTACCTATAAGAAGTTTTTGGTATTAGTAAGGCACTTCCCGTCGCAGACGAATGATGTCTCGCGCACGGCGGAAGGCATAGAGTTGAGTAACATTAATTAAAAAAGGTACAATATGAAAAGACTTTCTTATTTTGCCCTGCTTTCGGCATTTCTCTGCCTCGCAGGAGTTGACAATGTTTGGGCGTTGGACTACAATTGTGTAATTACCAACATTAGTGTAGAGCAATCGGATGCTATTACATTTAATCGTTTTAAATTAACGATTAACCAAAGTGCAGTGGCTACCGCATCGGGTAATACCTCGTATACAAACAGCATTGAGCTTTATCTCGACTCGGATGATCGCACGATAGAAGGATCATATTCCTCTGCAAGTACTGCTATCAACAAAATCAACAGAGATTTAACTTCTTTTAATAACGGTAGCCGAGAAATTCGTACCAATGCAACATCTACATTTGTTATCAACAAAGTAAGTGACGGAGTGTATACTATTCGTCCTTGTACATTGTGTCTCCAAAATGTATCCTCTCATTCCGGAACATATAATTACCGCTATGCGTATGCAGATAAAACAAATGCGATATCAGGTACCACATCCAATTATAACTTTAACTTCACTCCGAAGTATGCCGTTGCGCCGACGAGTGTAAGCAGTAGTGCCATCTCCGGTACGTCCGCTACTATCAGTTGGTCAAGTAGCGAGAGTGCTTGGCAGTATGTATGCTTGCCTGCTACAACGGAACTAACAGAAGAGTTATGGACGGCTAATGCAGTGAATGTAAACACCAAATCGGTCACTGTTTCCGGTTTGGCTCCTGCTACCCGATACAAATTCTACGTTATATCCAAAAACGCAACAGGTACAAGTGTTATTGTTTCCAAGGAATTTACCACTGAATGTGCAACTATTTCATCTTTGCCGTGGAACTACGGTTTTGAGGACTGCACTAACAATCAAACTCCGCTTTGTTGGGGAGAACTGAAAAAAGCCGGCAGTACGAATGGCTATGTACAAGCAACCACTTTAGCAAGCAAAACGGGCACCTTTGGTCTTCGTATTGCGGGAGGCCGTTCGACCAGTTCGCCCAAAAGCGAGGTGATAGCCGTATTCCCTGAGTTTGACGAGGAAATCCGCAATTTAGCACTTACATTTTATTATAAAACCGACATAGATGTAATTGATGATTATTGGGGAAATACTATCTATGGAAAACTGCAATTAGGTTTTGTAACTACAGAAGGATCGTTCGTGCCGTTCGGAGATCCACTTGCGCAAAGAAGCACTTTCGGCAAAGTAGAAGGCATTAATATGTCCAGCGCATCTGATGGAGCACGTTTCGCAATTCTTTATACGGGCGGTGATAAATTAGGATATGCCGCCATTGACGACATTATCGTTACCGCCAAACCTTCTTGCAACAAGCCGACGGGAGTTGCAGTAACAGCAGACAGCGAGACAGCGGAAGGCGCAACAATTACTTGGAACGCCAACAGCATGAGCGCATGGAAGCTGCAAGTATCGGAAGGCGATGCTGCAAGTTGGGGCGAGGAGATTGCTGTGGCTACCAATTCTAAAGTGCTGACAGGTCTGAAAGCCAACACCTTATATTATGTACGCGTGAAAGCGGACTGCGGTAGCGGCAGCGTGAGCGACTGGAGCGACAACGTGTCCTTCACCACTCTTTGCGGTACAATCAGCGTAAGTGCTACCAGTCCGTGGAGTATTGATTTTGAAGGTATGAGCAATCATATAGTTCCCGATTGCTGGGACAACTCCGCTTCAACAACCAGCTCTTCTTGGGGCGAAGGATATATATGGGGTACATACCAACGATTAGGCAACACCATGTTAGCGATGGATAACTCCGTTTTGAATGGCGGAACCGCATTGATGAACACACCGGAGATTGCTATTCCGAATGATGGAAATGAGTATGAACTGACCTTCGACTATTCGAATATGGCGCTTGTTGGTAACAACCTGAGTGTCAAGATTTCCGCTAATGGCGCTGCATTTGTTGAGAAAGGCGTTTATTACCCCTCCGGTAGTGTTTCATCTTATCCCGGCGCGTTTAGTAATGCGATTATCAACCTTGCGGACTATAGCGGTAAAACCATTAAAGTACAGTTCTTCACGAATCCGACGGCTGGAACTTCTTCCGAAGGTGGCGCGATGTTCGTAGATAACGTGAGTGTACATAAGGTTTCGAGTTGCATTGTCCCGACCGCGTTAGCAGCCGGTAACTTGACCGCGAATAGCGCGCAGATCACTTGGACCGCCGGTGGCAGTGAGACAGCTTGGCGTCTCCAATACCGCGCAGACGGCGGAGACTGGAGTGCTGAACAAGCCGTTAGTGGCAGTGCGCAACGCAACCTGACAGGTCTGAGTGCCAACACTGAATATTTCGTACGCGTAAAAGCTTATTGCGATGCGGAAGACCAGAGTAACTGGAGCGACGTATTGTCCTTCACGACGCTCTGTGATCCGAACTGCCATCTTGCTGGGAAGCGACTACCACTGCTTCTTACGGATGGTCTGCTTACGAAAAGAGCGGTGCGTATTCCGTACAACTGCGTACAGGTTCGAGCGGTGAGGCTACCTTGCGTATGCCGTCTATCAGTCTGAGCGTGGACGCTATCCTGCAATTCGAATGGAAGAACGCAAGTGGCGCGCAAGTCAATCTATATATCTCCACAGACGGTGGCACGACGAAGACAATGATTCCGAATGATCTCGCAGGTATTCATGCTGACTGGACAACCAAAACCTTTGACCTCTCCGCTTACACCGGCAAAACGGCATTAATATACTTCGTTGCAAACTTCTCAACAGCTAACCAATACGCTTATCTAGATGACGTAGAAGTTATAGCGCGTCCGTGCGAAATGATTCTTAATATCCAGGCAGCTCCTATCACAGGCGGCGCGACTATCAGTTGGAGCGGCGAGGTGAAGAAACTGCAATATAAAACCGGTTCGGACGAATGGAGCTCCGTAACTATTCCTTCCGGCGACTATGCAGGTCCAAAAACTATTACCAATCTAACTCCTGCAAGAACCTATCAGGTTCGTCTCTTACCGGCTTGCTCGGAAGAGGCAGAAGACAACTGGACAACGCCGATATATTTCGTTACGAGCGCTATCGAAAGTGTTCCTTATTACAACAATTTCGAGGCAGAGACAGCAGGCGAAGTACCATTTAACTGGAGCCGCATCTCTTCGACCGATTATCCGCAGGTGGTATATGACAGCTATGCATATGTAGAGTTCGGCGACAAAGGTAACAGCGTTAAGTTCTATGGTGTGAATGAGCAGATTCTCGTTTTGCCTGAATTTGATGCAATCCTCAGTGCCCTGAAGATTTCCTTCCGCTATCGCAATCGTGATTGCACGATGGAGTTAGGTTATGTAAAAGATGACGGTACCACTTTCGTCGCTATTGAGACACTGCCGAACCAGACAGGATACGCTGAGTTCCCATACGAGAAAGACTTGTATAACATCAGCTCAGATGCTTCCAAACTTGCTATCCGTTATTCGAGTGCTGGCTCACAAGCACAGGCTTGGGTGGATAACGTAAGCGTAGAGTTAGCTTCTTGTGGTCAACCTCGCAATCTAACGTTCAGCGACCTTACCGCCAACAGCGTGCATATCAGCTGGACGGTTTCCGAAAGAGGAACAGAATCCAACTATCAGTATATCAATAAAATATGGAGCGAGTCTGACCCGAATTGGTCAAGTGCCACTCTGATCGAAAGTAACGTGCATGAATTGAATCTGACCGGTCTTACACCGAATAAGGACTACGAGTTCTATCTGCGTTCATACTGCGGCACAAGCGGTCAAAGTACACCGATTAAGATAGAGTTCAAAACCCTCGTAGCCGAGGAGGTATTTGAAGACTCACCGTCTGCTAACAATAATGAAGCACGCTTAGCGGCTCTGCATAATCAAACGGTTAACATTACCCTCAATCGTCCGCTGCCGCGTAATGGTGACTATAGCACCATCTGTCTGCCGTT
>ONMT01000087.1 GCA_900319025.1 uncultured Bacteroidales bacterium | reverse complement strand
TCCACTTCAGCAGCCAACTGCTCTCTATTCATCTTAACAGGCACTTGGTACCACCATAGATAAGCCTCAGCTTTAGGCACTACCCCATAGTCGTCATACCCAGAGAACTGGTAATCTCCATCCAGCATCCGCTCTATCGTATTATTTCTAAATACGTATGTCATTGTTCTACAATCTCAATTAGTCCAACTTGTTTGTTATACAAAAAGCACACTCTTCTGTCTTTGAAAGCAATCGCCGGTTCTGGTTTACGCACAACTATATACTTCATATTGCGCAACTTTTCCACTGCAACCTCCATATTATCTACTTCATAGCAAGTATGATAAGGAGTCACGCCCATCTTATCCAATGTCTGTTGTACTGGTGATGTACGATCATGCGGTGCCAACAATTCCACAGTCGGCATTCCCTCTTTACTCAAAAAGCATATATGTACGTTTTGTATCGGGTCATACACTGGGTCCGTCTGTCTATATCCCGCAGCTCTATAGACCGCAGCCGTTCCCTCTATCTCTGGTACTGCCATACCAATATGATTAAATTTCCAATTGCTTAGCATAAATCTTCTTTCTTCAATACTCAATGACATGTGATATCTTTATATCTTCAACCTTCATGAGTGCCACGCCCCAACTGAGTCCGGCACCAAATCCTGCAATCACAATCTTATTTTCTCTCTCCAACTTACCTTCTAACTCCGACACTATCGTCAATGGTATGGATGTTGAACTAGTATTTCCGTATTTCTGGATGCAATAGGGTACTTTCGTTTTATCGAACCGTAGGTATTTCACAAAGAAGTCAGTCATAAACTTATTAGCTTGATGAAACACCAAATAATCTACATCGCTCAACTCAGTACCGGTGGTCTCACACACCTCTTTAATGGTAGATGGAACTACGCTCATAGCAAAATTAAACACATCCATACCATTCATATATACATCCAAATCATTACGCCAATTCCCATCCTCGCGTTCGGTTACATCCAACGACTCTTTTGTAATTGGTTTACGCATACCAGCTGGTATCTTCACAGCATCCTCTCCGGCTCCATCGCTCCGCAGAATAAACGTCGATTCACCGAAATCACCTTTCTCAATCAGCGTAGCCGTAGCTCCGTCACCATATAATGGCCAATCTACCTTATCCCGCTTATTCACAATCTTCGAGAATGTCTCGCCGTCCAGAAGCAATACGCGGTTCACACCATCCATTGAGGCATACGCAAAAGCTGTTGATAAAGCAAATACAAATCCTGAGCAACCAAGAGTGATATCTAGACATGCCGTATCTTTACTCAGCCCCAATCGATGCTGTAGTATAGGTGCTGTTGCCGGTATCCGATAATCACTTGTTTGGCTCACAAATAACAACACATCAATACTATTCGGTGCAATATTATTATCTTGCATCAACCGCACTGCAGCCTTATATGCCAAATCAGAGGCAAATACATCATCATCCGCAATCCGTCTCTCTTCGATTCCGATAGACTTAATAGTTTTCTCCAACTCATCTCCAGGTAACAGATTTGTCAAGTCTCGGTTATACACTACATTCTTCGGCACACACGCACTCATCGCACGTATCCCTACTCCTTTATATTTTATCGTTGCCATATCCTATCCTATATACAAAATATTAAATCATAATGTAAGACTTGCTCCCCCATCAAGTTTGAGAGTCATACCTGTCATCCAACGGCTTGCTTCACTAAGCAGATATATTACCGCATTCGCCACATCCTCCGGCTTACCATAACCTAACGGATACTTAGCTTCATCGCGTTTAATATCATCTTCACTCAACTGTGACAGCGAATAAATCAACTCCGTCCGCACCATTCCTGCCATAATTGCATTGACACGAACCTTGCGACTCGCTTGTTCGGTTGCCACCGCACGCATGAACGCATTCAATCCGCTCTTCGAAGCCGCATAGATACCCAATCCAGGGGCCACCTGCTCTACGCCCATCGAACTCATATACACAAGCGATGCTCCTTTCTTGATTTTCTTCTTGAACAACATCCGTTGCGTCAGCAGCATCGGTGCCTCAAGATTAATGGATAACACGCGCTGTATCGCTTCGCTATTAATATATTTTACAGGCGTCGTATCGCTAACCCCCGCACACAAAAACGCACCATCCAACTCAGGGATTGCATCCACCAATCGGTTTATATCTTCTTGTTCGCACAACTCAGCCACTATAGCGATATGCCCCTCTCCACCCAACATAGACAACGTTTCGTTCAACCGCACTTTGTTACGTCCCGTAACAATTATGTGTGCACCAGAAGCAGCACACGCAATCGCAGTAGCCTTACCTATACCCGAGCTTGCACCGGTGATTAACACATTTTTACCTTTCAATGAAAAAAAATTAGCGCTCATATTCTATCAAATCTGAGATTATACACTTCTCCAAGCTCAACAATACGCTACCCCAACTCAGTCCGGCTCCGAAACCAGACATCACTACTTTTTTACGGTCAGGATAGCCATTCTTCAATTCTGTAACTATAGTCAATGGAATAGACGCGGAACTTGTGTTTCCAAACTTCTTAATACTATACGGAGTCTTCGTCTTGTCATACTTAAGCCACTTCGTGAAGAAGTCCGTCATATACTTATTTGCTTGATGATAGATAATCATATCCACCTCTTCGATTGTCATTCCAGCAGCGGCAATCAAGTTTTTTATGTCGCGTGGTTCTTCACTCATACCGAAGTTGAACACTGCCATACCATCCATCCAGAACTGCTCTTTATTACGACGCGTACCTTCTATATCTACATACTCACGCAACGTCTCTTCGGAACTTGGCATGCGGAAACCTCCGGCTGGGATACCCATTATATTCGCCCCCTTACCATCGGAGTTAAGCGAGAATATTGCATCACCGAAATCTCCTTTTTCTATCAGCGTTGCCGTACCGGCATCAGCAAATAACGGACGACTCGCTTTGTCGTATGGTGATACAATCTTACTCATTGTTTCACCTACCAACAGTAGCACGCGATTGATACCCTCGTTCTGCAGATATGCATAGGCGGTCGAAAGGCCAAACACATATCCAGAACAAGCCAGATTGATGTCAAATGACAATACCGACTTCGGCAAACCTAACCGATGCTGCAAACTCGGAGCAGTAGCCGGATGATGATAATCTACAGTCTGTGTTACAAACAATAACGCATCTATAGATGACGGATCTATCTGATTATCCTTCATTAACTGCCGTGCAGCCTGATAACACAAGTCCGATGTACATACATCCTTATCGGCTATACGACGTTCTTCAATTCCAATATTATTAATAGTCTTCTGTATATCATCTTCGGACATAATATCGCTTAACTCAGTCGTATACTCAATCTTCTGTGGCACACATGCAGCGATTGCAGAAATTCCTATGTTATTGTACTTTAATATTGCCATAAATAATAAATTTCAAATGTCAAATCTCAAATATCAAATTATTGAGAAACCTCCATCCACCGTTAACTCCGTACCAGTTATATAGGACGCGGCATCGCTTAACAGGAATGTAATCGCATTAGCTATTTCCTCTGGTCGAGCAAATCTTTTCATTGGAAATTCTGTAGCAATTTTCTCTAAGTCCTCATTTGTAGCACTTCCTATATGAATCATCGGAGTGTCTGTAGTTCCTGGCAACACGCAGTTCACTCGCATTTTCTTGGATGCTAAATCTATAGCCATATTCCGCGCCATACCTACCAATGCACTTTTCGAGCCACTATACACCGAGTTGCCGGCATGTACTATTTTCGGACCATCTACGGAACTGACGAACACCACAGAGCCTCCTTTGCTCAGTTTCTTTGCCTTCAGCAACTTATTCACTAACATCACCGGAGCGAAGCAATTCACTTTAAACACGCGTTCTACCTCGTCAGCGGTAACAAACATAAACGGGTTCATGTTCGCAACCCCGGCACAGCATGCCACGCCTTCAACTACAGGACACTGCTCGATCAATGCTTTTACTTGTCCCTCATCTGTCAAATCACACGGCAAAAATAAATGTCCTTCATTCGTTAAACATTCATTCTTTAACTCGTTAAATAGAGTATCCAGCCTCTCCTGATTTCGCCCCACAGCAATAATCTTTGCCCCCATTCGAGCACACTCAATTGCAGTCGCACGACCGATACCGGAAGTAGCGCCGGTAACCAGGATGGTTTTACCTTCTATTGCAAATGGATTATAATTCATATACGTTCATTCGTTCAACATTCATTCACTCATTCATTATGAAAGATGTTCCTGCACTGTGTCATAAAGTTCCTGAATTGTGTTTGCATTGCGCATCTCATCCGCGGTGATAGCCATATCGTATTCACTTTTAATCATCGCCATGATTCC
>ONMT01000020.1 GCA_900319025.1 uncultured Bacteroidales bacterium | reverse complement strand
GACTCGCTGATTAAACTATCGACAGAGAATATTCAAGTCAATGTTATTCACGGCGGAGTAGGAGCTATCTCCGATTCCGATGTCCTCCTTGCTGCTGCTTCCGATGCCATTATTATCGGCTTTAATGTGCGTCCGACTTCAACTGCGCGCAAGATGGCTGATGAGCAGGAAGTAGATATTCGTATCTATTCAATTATCTACGATGCTATCGAAGAAGTAAAAGCTGCTATGGCCGGAATGTTGTCACCGGATATAAAGGAAGAAGTAACGGCTACGCTCGAAGTGCTGCAAGCATTCCATATCTCCAAGGTAGGAACAATTGCCGGCTGTATTGTGCGTGAAGGTAAAGTTAAGCGTACGAATAAGTGTCGCGTAATCCGTGATGGTATCGTTATTCATACTAGCGAGTTAAGCTCCCTTAAGCATGGAAAAGACGATGTTAAAGAGATGGGTCTCAATCAAGAATGCGGTTTGAGTATCAAGAACTTTAACGATGTGAAAGAAGGCGATATGATTGAGACGTTTGAGCAAATAGAAGTTGCTAAAACGTTATAAGTCAGCTGTGTATAGAAACAAAAATAGCGACATCTTCTATTCGGGATGTCGCTATTTGTATGTATTGAGAGTGTTATCTCATATTTTCATTTCTAAAGTCACGCGGCGATATTCCTGCTAAGTTTCTGAAGAAACGTGTAAACGAAGCCTGCTCGGGGAAACCAAGAATCTGGCTAATTGTTTGTACGCTCAAGTCTTTACGCGAAATGAGCAATAGTTTAGCTTTTGCCAAAATGTATTGGTCAATCCACGTGTTAGCTCCATATCCTGTAGCATCGTTAATGAGTTTGGACATGTATTTGGGCGTCAAACATAAGCGTTCAGCATAGAAATTTACCTTATGCTCTCTTGCATAATGTTCAGCCAACAAGTCCATAAACTTATTGTAAATGATAAGCCCTCGCGAGGCGTTATTAGCGGGTTGATTATCTTCGGACTTAAAGGTGTTTAGGAACTCGAAGAAAATGTTTAATAAACCACAAAGGGCTTCGTGTTTATGAGTTAATTCCGGCTCCGTTTGATTGAGAATCGTTTCCATAAGAGTAATAACTTGCGAAATGGATGCAATCGATTCGTCTCTAAGAGAAGTGATAGGTGAGACGTGGTATTGTTGCAAGTTATAGTTGTATGAAGTTAGCCTTAAGTCCTCCAATAGCTTGTCTCCTAAAATAATTAGGGTTGTACAATAGTCATCACTTTGCTTTAGTCCGCCAAAGATGTGGCGTGCTGGTAAAATGATGATGTCGTTTGTTTTGACATTTAACTCAGAGTGGTCGTATGTCCATTGAGCCGTTCCCCGAGTAACAATGGATATTACCAGTTTTGGTAATACGACGGAGTGAATAGTTGGGAAATTGTGGATGTCCTTAATCACTACTGCATCCAGGTTCCCAACGTTTTGCACTTGTTGCTCAAAGAAGTGGGAATCAAGTGTTGTCATAAGTTATTTGCTAATGTTTCTAATTGGTAATTGGTTTCGTCCGTTATGCTACCTCTAATGGTAACCATCGGTTCGATAATAGTGATATTCTTCATTGTTTCCAGTAGCGCTTTCATTTCTCTACCGGCAGAAGGAGCCCAACTGCCATTTTCGACGATAGCGACTTTTCGGTTCTGATAGCCTTTCTGCTGCAGTTCCCAGAGGAACATGTGCATAGGCGGAAAGACATTATTATCATATGAAGAGGCGCAAACAACCATTCTGTCCATACGGAACGCGTCTTCGATAGCTTCAGCCATATCGTCTCTGCATAAATCGGTTATAGCGACTTTGCCAATTCCTCTTTGCTGCAGCATCTTTGCCAATTTCTCTGCTGCTTTAGCGGTGTTTCCGTGTATGGAAGCGTGTGCGATGAGCACTCCGGGTGTTTCTACATCATACGAAGACCATATATTGTATAATCGTAGTGCCTCAGTCATTTGTTCGCCCTCTAACACCGGTCCGTGTAATGGGCAAATTGCTTGCAAGGGTAGGGAAGCGACTTTCTTGAGCGCCAATGTTACAGGTGTTCCGTATTTACCGCAGATATTAAAGTAATAGCGCCGTGCTTCGCAAGCCCAATCGTCTTTGTCCGCATGGTAGATACCAAATTTACCGAAGGCATCTGCAGAGAAAAGGACTTGTTCTTGTTCACAATACGTCATCATTACTTCGGGCCAATGAACCATAGGAGCCATAAAGAAACGTAAGGTTATTCCTCCTAAATCAAGCAGATCGTTTTCTTTAACGAGTTGTATGTTCTCGGGAACGATTCCAAACTGGGTCATTAGTGTTTGTGCTTTAGCGCTACAAACGACAATGGTTTGTGGGTAAAGCTTTAGGAAAGCGTTAACAGAGCCGCTATGATCAGGTTCCATGTGTTGGAGAATGAGATATTGCGGTAGTCTGTTACGCAGCGCTTGTTGCACGTTATATAACCATTCGTCTGCTTTTCGTGCATCCACACTGTCCATAATGGCAATTTTATTGCCCTCAATCAAATAACTGTTGTAGCACATTCCATCCGGAAGTGCATATTGGCTTTCAAATAACTGCAGTTCGGCATCGTCCACGCCGATGTAATGAATAGTATTCATCGTAATCCTAATAGTTTATGTGTTTGTACACTCAGTCTCCATTGTGGATGGTCTAAGATATACTGAATAACTTCGTTTGCGTTGGTTTGTTTATCTCGCGCTAAGGGTTGTAGCAGCCAATTCGCGCTATTGATCTCCTTTTTCCAATGTTCTGGGTTAATTCCTGTATAAACGACTTTAACCTCATCTGCTTGTTGGAGATAGAGTTTGCTACCTTCCTTAGGAGAACAGGTAATCCAATCTATCTTTTCTGGCAGCGGTCTCGTGCCATTTGTCTCTATTGCGATTTTATATCCTGCATTATGCAAAGCGTTAATCAGTTCGTCGTCAACTTGTAGGGATGGTTCTCCGCCGGTTAAGATGACGTATCTTGCTTTGGCATTGAGTTGTATTGCGGAATTCACTATCTGTTCCGCCGTATATTCGGTGTAAGTGCTGAAATCGGTATCGCACCAAGGACAGCGTAAGTTACACCCACTGAAGCGAACAAATACAACAGGTAGTCCGGTATTACAACCTTCTCCTTGCAGCGAATAGAATATCTCCCTTATTTTATACTTCATAAATGGCGAGATTTCCTTCTGATTCCTGGACACTTACTTTGTAGCAATGTTCTATATGGTCACAAATCCACTTGGCGATATTTTCGGCAGATGGGTTGACATCCAGTACATCGTTGATGTATTTATGGTCTAACGCGTCCTTAACAACTCGTTTAATGTGTGTGAAATCAACCACCATACCGTCTTGATTCAGAGTATGTGACTTGCAGTAAACGACAATTACCCAATTGTGTCCATGCAATGCTTCGCATTTGCTTTCATAACTTAATTTTAAGTTATGCGCAGCTGATATTTCTATTGTTTTTTGAACGTAATACATGCTTCTTTTAATGCTTGTTCTCTTTCTCGGCATGTTCCGCAAACTCCGCAGGGTTTATCCCCTCCTTTGTAGCACGACCATGTCTCGTCGTAGTTAATGCCTAATTGTAATCCGTGTCTTGCAATTTCGGCTTTGCTGATGTTGGTATAAGGTGTGAGCAATCTCACATTGTTCCATGTTCCTGCACAAACAGCACTATCCATCGCTTTAACGAACTCAGGTCTGCAATCGGGATAGATGGTATGATCCCCGCTGTGGTTAGCGAGCATGATATATTGGAGACCTCTATTTTCTGCCATTCCAGCGGCTATAGCAAGCATGATGCCATTGCGGAAAGGAACAACAGTGGATTTCATGTTTTGTTCGTCGTAATTTCCTTCGGGGATAGCTTCGCTACCTTGTAATAATGAGGAGTTAAAATGTTCTTTGATGAACTGTAGCGGAATGATGATGTGTTCGATACCAAGACGTTGGCAATGTAGTTTAGCAAAAGCCAACTCTTTATCGTTATGGTTGCTGCCATAATGGAAAGAGAGTGCCAATGCGATGCGGTCTTGGTATTCATAAAGCATCGTAGTGGAATCCATTCCGCCGGATAAGACCAAAAGACTATCTTTCATGTTGATGGTTAAATTGTTCTAATAGTCGTTGTTGTCGTAATTGTTGATGTTCCGTGTCAGCGTAGTTCGCAAAGGGATAGATACTAATACCTCCGCGTGGTCTGAAAAATCCCATTACTTCGATATACTTAGGATCTAAGAGTTTAACTAAGTCTTTCATGATGATGTTGACGCAGTCTTCATGAAAATCGCCGTGGTTTCGGAAGGAGAAGAGGTAGAGTTTAAGTGATTTGCTCTCCACCATTTGTTCGCGCGGAATATAAGTAATGTAAATGTGTCCGAAATCAGGTTGCCCAGTTTTAGGGCAGAGTGTGGTAAATTCCGGGCAATCGAACGTAACGAGATATTCGTTCTGCGGATGTTTGTTGATAAACGTTTCTAAGACTTCCGGCGTATAGTCGGTAGGATAGTTGTTGTGTTGATTACCGAGAAGGGTAAGTCCTTCTAATTCTTGTTTGTTTCGCATACTGTTTTCAGTTTTTATTATTGGGGAGGGAAAAACTTAGCTCCCAGAAAATATTAAGGAGCCTGACGGCTCCTTGTCGGGTAGGCGAGATTCGAACTCACGACCTCCTGCTCCCAAAGCAGGCATTCTAACCGGGCTGAACTACTACCCGTTCCAAAACCGGCTGCAAAGGTACAGCTTTTATTTGGAATACACAAATTTTTGTGCAAAAAAATGCAAGTTTATGTTATTTTTGTCTAAAAATTAGTCTAAAATGGTTGTTTGTCCTTTAGTTGGAATGTCAATATTCATGAATCCGGCTTCGTATAGATGGTTTTTGTATTCCTCTTGCGCATCGGGTTCACCATGTACGATAAATGTGCGTCGCACTTGGTTTGTTTTGAGGCAGGATGTGAGATAATCGGTCATTTCTTTATAGTCTCCATGTCCGGAGAAACCTTCGATTTTCGTTACTTGTGCTCGGATGCGGTGGTCATAGCCAAAGATGGATACCCATTTCAAGTTTGGGTCTTGTATTCTTGCTCCAAGAGAAACGGGCGTGCAATAGCCGACAATGAGTATAGTAGTAGTAGGGTCGTCGATATGGTTAGCGACGTGGTGTTTGATACGTCCTGCTTCTAACATTCCAGAGGCAGAGATGATAATGCAAGGATCAGGGTTATTATTCAGTTGTTTGGACTGATTGACGTCGGTAATATATTTCAAGGTATTAAATCCGAATGGGTCATCATCAAAGCGCATGGTGTCTTGTACGTCCTCGTTAAGCGCATCGGAATACATTCGGAAGATGTGCGTAGCATTCACGGCTAAAGGCGAGTCCACGAAGCATTGGATGTGCGGTAGTCGTCCATCGTTATAGAGTTTATTGAGCACGTAAACGATTTCCTGTGTACGTCCGACGGAGAAGGATGGAATGAGTAATTTTCCTTTTTTATAGACGCACGTGTCTTCTACGACTCCGAGTAATTGTTCTTCGGTAGCCATAGGATCGTCGTGTAGTCGGTTTCCGTAGGTTGATTCGCAGATTAGGTAGTCGCATTGTGGGAAAGGCTGTGGAGAGCAAAGAATATGGCTTTTAGCTCGACCTATGTCTCCGGTGTATGCTATGTTAATCCAGTTGCCGTCTTTCTTGCGCAATTCGAGTGAAACGATGGCGGAGCCGAGCATGTGTCCTGAATTGGTAAAGGTGACAAAGGCATTGTCGTTCAGTTTGAATCGGTGATTATATCCAACAGTAATGAATCGGTTCATACAATTTTCGGCATCTTTGATATCGTAGATAGGTGCGATTTTAGGAAGATGTTTGCGGTCCATTTTTTTGTTGTACCACTTGACATCTTGTTGTTGTATATATGCAGTGTCGACGAGCATGATAGCGCAGAGGTCTCGCGTTGCGGGCGTAGAAATGATGTCCCCTCTAAAGCCATGTTTATAGACGTATGGTATCAGTCCGGAATGATCTATGTGAGCATGGGAAAGGATGATAAAATCAATGTCCTTGGGTTCGAATCCAAGGTTTCTATTGTCGGCGTCGGTTTCCATACCTTTTCCTTGATACATTCCGCAATCAAGTAGGATGCGTTTTCCGTCGTCGGTGGTGATGAGGTGTTTGCTACCTGTTACTTCCTGTGCAGCTCCTAAAAATTGTATATTCATGGTTTTATTCGTTTAAGTTGTTTCTGAAATCGAATATGGAAAAGAATAGCGGGTATAGCTAACGCGACAATGAATGCCAGCCACATCCCCAGTGCTCCCAAACCCAATGGGAAAGTGAGAACAATTCCTAAAGGTAGTGCTATTCCGATATATGATATTAGCGCAATGCGCATAGGTGTTCGAACGTCTTGAATGCCGCGTAACATGGCAGCTCCAATACATTGTAATCCGTCCGCATACTGGAAAAGTCCTGCAATAAGCAAAAGCGTAGAAGCAATAGGAACGACTTGCTCGTCGTTCGTAAAAATATATGGTATTTGATGTCGGAAAAGAATCATAATCCCTGCTCCTATGGTATTCATTAGTAAGCATAAGTGGATGGAAGCTTTACTTGCCATTTTTACGGCGTATAAGTCTCCTTTGCCCAATTGGTGCGAAACTCGAATGGTAGTGGCGGATCCAATTCCTAAAGCAAGCATGAATGTCAGATCAGCCATTTGGTTGGCGATATGATGCGCAGCAAGTGCTTCTTTGCTAATCCAGCCGATAATAATAAATGATGCGGTAAAGAGGAAAGCTTCAGCAAATGATTGCAGTCCGATAGGCGTGCCAATAGTGATAAGATGCTCTATTTCTCGTCGTGTGATAAGTTGTGCTCTGATAGAAGTGATATATCTTCTCCAATCGACGCGAGCTAACATAACTACAATAAAACATATAGGCATGAGCGAACGGGCAATAAGCGTTGCTATGCCAGCCCCTTTCGCACCCATTGCAGGTACTCCCCAATGTCCGAAAATAAATATCCAGTTAAGGAAGATATTCAGCAAGTTGCAGCCAACTGTAATAAGCATCGCAACAAACGTGTTTCCTAATCCTTCCAAGAATTGTTTGAAGAAACTGAATAGAAGGAAGGGGATAATGGAAAGGACGATAAGTATGTAATAGGGTTTAGCGCATACTACGACTTCCGGTTCTTGTCCAAATTCCGATAGATATGGAATGCATGGCCCAAGGATTGCGAGTGAGAGAATTGCCAAAAGAGCAACATAACAAAGCCCGTTAATAAAGAAAGCCGTTATTTGCTCGTGCTTGTGGTTAATTTGTTCAGTAGTAGCATTCTCGGCCAACATTTTTTCCAGTCTTCCGTGTACATGGCCAACGAGAGGTGTAACGCCCATAACGGCTCCCATGGCAAAAACCATGACCGTGAAGAAGATGGCGTTAGAGAAACTAACCGCGGCTAAATCCGCTGTGCCATAATGTCCCACCATGATCGAATCGAATAATCCGACCAACGCCGCTCCGAGCTGTGTAAACATGACCGGCATAGCGACTTTGAGATTGCGCTTATAATATGGCAGGTACTCGCGGAATGTAGCCATTGTTGTTGATTACTCCATCAATTTGCGGTAACGAATACGTTTAGGCTGCACGGCATCTTCACCGAGGCGAAGTCGTTTGTTGGCTTCATACTCGCTGTAATCGCCTTCGAACCAATATACTTTCGAATCGCCTTCGTATGCTAAAATGTGTGTACAGATACGGTCGAGGAACCATCTGTCGTGTGAGATGACGACTGCGCAACCGGCGAAGTTCTCCAAGCCTTCTTCCAAAGCGCGCAATGTGTTGACGTCGATATCGTTAGTCGGTTCGTCTAATAAAAGTACATTTGCTTCGGATTTGAGTGTAAGGGCTAAGTGCAAACGATTTCGTTCTCCACCAGAAAGCACGCCGCACTTTTTTTCTTGGTCAGCTCCAGTGAAGTTGAATCGGCTTAAATATGCTCTCGCATTGATTTCACGTCCTCCGACGCGGATAAATTCCGTTCCTCCAGAGATAGTTTCGAAAACCGATTTGTTCGGATCAATATTAGAATGTACTTGGTCTACGTATCCAATTTTGACTGTTTCGCCGACTTGGAAAGTGCCTTTGTCCGCTTTTTCAAGTCCCATAATCATTCTGAAGAGTGTGGTTTTACCAGCTCCATTCGGTCCGATTACACCAACAATTCCATTCGGTGGAAGCATGAAGTTCAAGTCTTCGAATAGTAGTTTGTCACCAAAAGCTTTGCTTACTCCTTCGGCATTAATCACTTTATTACCAAGTCTCGGCCCGTTAGGAATGAAAATCTCGAGTTTTTCTTCGCGTTCTTTTTGCTCCTCGTTCATCATGCGGTCATAGGCGGCAAGACGCGCTTTTCCTTTAGCCTGTCGAGCTTTAGGCGCCATTCGTACCCATTCTAACTCTCGTTCAAGCGTTTTGCGTCTCTTGGAAGCTTGTTTCTCTTCCATAGCCATTCGCGCTGTTTTTTGTTCAAGCCAAGAAGAGTAGTTTCCTTTCCACGGAATACCTTCTCCACGATCCAGCTCAAGAATCCAGCCTGCAACGTCATCCAAGAAGTATCGGTCGTGTGTGATGCAAATGACAGTGCCAGCGTATTGTTGAAGGTGTTGTTCCAGCCAATCAATGGATTCTGCATCTAAGTGGTTGGTTGGCTCGTCAAGAAGGAGGATATCAGGTTGTTGGAGCAAGAGACGACAAAGCGCAACGCGGCGACGTTCACCACCTGAAAGCGTTTCAACCAGCGCATCGTCGTCCGGACAACGAAGTGCGTCCATAGCTCGGTCTAATTTAGAATCTATGTTCCAAGCGTCAGTTGCGTCCAATTTGTCTTGTAACTCGGCTTGTTTTGCGAGGAGTTTGTCATAATCAGCTTCCGGATCAGCAAAGGCAGCATTGATATCGTCGTACTCTTTGAGCAGGTCCATAATCGGTTGTACGCCTTCTTGAACACACTCGCGGACGGTTTTATTCGGGTCTAATTTAGGCTCCTGTTCAAGGTATCCGACGCTATATCCTGGAGAGAAAACCACTTGTCCTTCGTAGTTTTTCTCGACTCCGGCGATAATCTTCATGAGCGTGGATTTACCACTGCCATTAAGACCAATGATACCAATCTTAGCTCCATAGAAGAAAGAGAGGTAGATGTTGTTAAGAACTCTTTTTTGTGGTGCGAAAGTCTTGCTTACGCCGACCATTGAAAAGATGATTTTTTTGTCGTCACTCATAATATTATATTTGTATGTAGTTTCGATTAAGTTAGGGTGGAGTCGGGCAAATATCTAACGTATATCTAACGAATAACTAACGAATAACCAACGAATAACCAACGATTGGCGGGTATTTAGTTGGATGGTAGTTGTTTGAGAGATAGTTGTATTCGTTGTCGTGGTAGGTCAATGCCAATGACTTTTACTTTTATTTTTTGGTGTAGAGACAAAACTTCGTTTGGATCTGCGATGCGTCGATTCGCCATTTCAGAGATATGAATTAGTCCGTCTTTATGGACTCCCAAGTCAACGAAAGCGCCGAAATTGGAAATATTGGTCACTATTCCAGGCAAAATCATTCCGATTTGCAGGTCATCGATTGTATGAACCGACTCATCGAAATGGAAAGCTTCGGCTTTTGTGCGCGGGTCTCTCGACGGTTTTTGCAGCTCGTGCAGAATGTCTGTGAGAGTAGGTAATCCGACCTCATCAGTAATATATTTAGTGAGACTTGTAGTCGTAACCGATTGGATATCAGCAAATTCCGGGTCTTTGAGCATTTTGTTTGCGATATCGTATCGCTCCGGATGTACTGCTGTGTTGTCTAAAGGATTTGAGCCTCCTGCAATTCGCAAGAACCCTGCGCATTGTTCAAATGTTTTTGCGCCAAGTTTAGGCACTTTGAGTAAGGCTTTGCGGTCAGGGAAAGGTCCATTTTGGCTTCGATAATCCACAATGTTTTGCGCGATAGTTGGTCCAAGTCCCGAAATATATGTTAACAAGTACGGCGAAGCCGTATTCACGTCCACTCCGACATAGTTGACAACAGATTCGACAGTTTGGTTAAGTGCTTCTTTGAGTCTCGTTTGATCGACATCGTGTTGGTATTGTCCTACGCCAATCGATTTAGGGTCAATCTTGACTAATTCCGCTAATGGATCCATAAGTCGTCTACCTATGCTGACGGCTCCTCGCACGGTAACATCTTCGTTAGGGAACTCGTCCCGTGCGATTTTAGAAGCGGAATAGACAGAAGCACCATTTTCGGATACGATAAATATATCCGGTTGATTATCAGCTTTTTGTAGTGTATTGCGCACAAATTCTTCACATTCTCTGGAGGCAGTTCCGTTACCGATAGCGATAGCTTGAATGTCGTATTTGCGTACTGCTTCGGTTAGTATGTTTTGCGAGTCCAAGTTGTGCAGGAACACGACGTTGTGTGCGAGTAAATCGCCTTGCGCTGATAGAACAACCATTTTGCAACCCGTACGAAATCCCGGGTCAAGTGCGAGTACCCGTTTTTGTCCCAACGGCGATTCGAGCAGCAGTTGTCTGAGATTGGTAGCGAAAACTCGAATGGCTTCAGTGTCAGCTTGTTCTTTCGATGCAGCGGCAACCTCGTTTTCGATGGACGGTTTGAGCAGACGCTTATAGGAATCTTCGATGGCTAATTCCATTTGTTTCGCCGAAAACGTACTGTTTCGAACGTAAAGCCGATTGAGTTTGTCAAGGCTCATGTTGACATCAGCCGAAATATCCACACGAATAAATCCTTCGTTTTCGGCTCTGCGAATGGCTAAGAGTCTATGCGATGCCATTCTCTTGAGCGGTTCGTTGACAGCGAAGTAATCTTTGTAGTGTTGCGCTTCCGGAGAGTCGGCTTTGTCTTTGACCACTTTCGTTGTAATCATAGCCGAGTATGCGAACTCACGACGTATCGCATTTCGTGCGATGATGTCCCTCGCTCCTTGAAGTTCATCCTCCGTTGCTTTGATTGGCTCCTGGAATTGCTTGCGAATGCGGTCTGCGAGTGGTTGTAATCCATGTTCGCGTGCTATGTCCGCGCGAGTTTTCTTGTGTGGCTTGTACGGTAAATAGATGTCTTCAAGGTCCGTAGGCGACCAACAATCTTCAATTTGTTGCTTGAGTTCGGGCGTTAGTTTACCCTGCTCGTCTATAGTGTTGAGAATGGTTTGTTTGCGTGCCTCGAGTTCCAATAGCTTGGCGTATTGCTCTGCGATAGCACCTATTTGCACTTCGTCCAATGAGCCTGTTTTTTCCTTTCTATATCGTGCAATAAAAGGAATAGTGGCTTTTTCGTCCAGAAGTGCAATAGTAGCGGCAACTTGTGCAGTACGCAGTCCTAATTGCGGGGCAATATGTTCGGCAAAAGTCATAGTCTTTCGAGTTCAACGGTGAAGTGTCTCATTAGAGGCGCTTCTTTAGTGATACGAAGTCCGCGTGTCAGTTGCTCTCTCCGGTCGTAAACGTTTTTGAGAGCCGCTGCAATGACATTCATGTGATTATCCGTATAGACACGACGCGGGATGCAGAGGCGCACAAGGTCTAATCCGCCAAAACGATTTTCGCGTGTGACAGGGTCTCTGTCGGCGAGTATATATCCGATTTCGCAAGCTCGAATGCCAGCTTCGAGATAAAGTTCGCAAGTAAGCGTTTGTGCGGGGAATTCCTCTTTAGGTATATGGGTAAGGATTTTATCCGCATCGAGGAAGATTGCATGTCCCCCAGCCGGCCGTTGGTAAGGAATGCCGTATTCGTCGAGTTTGGCAGCGAGGTATTGCACTTGACGTATGCGTGTATGGAGCATATCAAATTCGGTGTTTTCCATGAGACCGACAGCGAGTGCCGCCATGTCGCGTCCGTTCATGCCGCCATAAGTAATGAATCCTTCAAAGGGGATACAGTATCGCTTGCAGCCTTCGTACCAGTCCTCGTTGTTGGTAGCGATAAAGCCGCCCATATTGACAAGGCCGTCTTTTTTGGATGACATAGTCATGGAATCGACATAGGAAAACATTTCTTTAGCAATGTCTTTGATGGATTTATCAGCATATCCGGGTTCTCGTGTCTTGATAAAATAGGCGTTCTCGGCAAACCGTGCAGAGTCCAAGTTGACAGCTACTCCGTACTTGTGGCAGAGCTCGCAAGTTGCCTTGATATTCTCCATGGAGACTGGTTGTCCGCCGACGGTGTTATTGGTGACAGTAAGGACGATAAAAGGTACGTTTCCTTTGTTTTCGCGCAATACTTTCTCCAGTTTTTCGAGCGAGACGTTTCCTTTGAAAGGTGCTTCTAACTGCGTGTCTTTTGCTTCGTCACATGTCACGTCGATAGCGATAGCTTTCCGAGATTCGATATGTCCTTTGGTTGTGTCGAAATGGGCATTACCAGGGATTACTTGTCCCGGTTTAACGAGATAAGAGAATAGCACATTTTCTGCTGCACGGCCTTGGTGTGTAGGAATGACGTATTTGAATCCTGTGAGCGAAGTAATGACGTCTTTGAGTTCGAAGAAAGATTTTGCACCAGCGTACGACTCGTCACCGGTCATCATAGCCGCCCATTGTCTGTCTGACATGGAGCCTGTTCCTGAGTCGGTTAATAAGTCAATGTACACTTGCTCAGCTTTGAGCATAAAGACGTTGTTTTTAGCTTCACGTAGCCACTGTTCGCGTTCTTCGCGAGTTGATTTACGGATGGGTTCGACCATCTTAATTTTCCATGATTCAGCAAAAGGTAGTTCCATAAGATATTAGTTTTTACGGTTAACGGGTTTGATTTTATATCCAGCTTTTCGGAGTTGTGCAATCAGTCCTTTGTCTCCTCCAAGATAGACACAGTCAAGGACAATAAACACATTTCCAGTGTGTAGATAGGGTTTGAGTCGTTTGACCCATTCGATATTACGTTTGGAATAGACTTGATAGTCTGAAAAGGAAATAGTGGAGTGGTTGTCGGGACTTTCCACTTGATAGGCGATATCAGTAAGTCTTCCCATGAGGTACATGTCCCGAATAGTTGCTTCTTGTTTGACGTCTCGTTCGGGATTTTCGATGAGGTTGTAGAGTTCGTCACATTGCCAGTGGAAAGGTTCTCTGTCAAAGAGCATGAACATAGTTTCTCCAATCTGATCCAAGCCAATTACAGGAATATCTCGTTCTTCGGCAACGGCTTGGAAGAATGCTTCCATTGAGCGGTTCTCATCGTATTGTAGCCATTTCTTAAATAGCTCGGCGCGATACATCTCAGTTAGATAGGACGGTTTCATTCTTGCCAGTTGGTCAAGTCCCATTCCGAGCGTAAGACGTAGCGATTCGTCGATAAAGTTGTATTTGCGTTCGTCGTAGAAGTTCTTGAGTTGAATAGAGTCGGGTAGTAATGCTGCTTTTCGCAAAACAGCAATGGCTTGATAGTCTTGAAAAGCGAATTCGGTTAATACCTTATTGCATTGGCTAAAGCACTTGAATACGTTAGGAATCGTATCAAGGAAAGACATGTCAACGAGTTTGTTGGTTGCCAATATATACGACTTCGCTTGAGCAGAGTTGCCAGATACTTGATAGAGCAATTGAGCCTGTAGCGAAGAGGCTGCAAGAAGTAGGACAAATGCTATATTATATTTAAGGTGCTTCATGTATTATCTAAATCTGGTAATGAGGTTATAGGCTTGGTATATTCCAAGTTCTCCCGCTTTACTGAGGTCAGCAATACCTTCGTCCACTTTGTCGATGAAAATATATGTCAGCCCGCGATTAAAGTATGCTTCCGCAAAGTCATTGTCACAAGCAATAGCTTTGGAGTAGTGGTTAATGGCGTCTTGGTACTCACGTTGTGCGCACAGCATATTCGCCTTGTTATAGTACGCAAAAGCGAAGTCGGGTTGCAACTTATTGACGTAATCATAGTCACGAAGCATGATATCAAAGTCCATCGCTGATTCGGCAGTCAGTGTGCCGGTAGAGCGTTGGTACTCTAATAATTTAAATCTCCAGTTAGCGCGACAGAAGGTGAGAATAGTTGAAAGTCGGTAGTCAAAAGTCGAAAGTTTGAGGGCTTTGGTGCAATCGTCTATAGCCGAAGAGTAGTCTTGCACGAGAGCAAACTCCATTGCTCTTGCTAAATACAGCGAAGCGACTTTGTCCGGTGTCAATTGAATAAGCGCTTGGGAGTTAGTGTATTGTTTTTCATACACATCAAGCTGCGCTGATAGACTGGAAATGCGGTCAAAGTGGGCATTAATCAACTCGGCAGTAAGCGCGACTTCCTGAGTGGTAAAGCGAAGAGGAGATGGTAGTGACCTTGTGCGGTTGTATTCTTCCACTAAATAGTGATAGTAGCTTTTGCCGCTTTGATAATAACTGAGCACTATATTCGGTTGGTTGACAACATCTACATAGCGTTTTTGGACGGTTCCACGCGTTTCGGAGGTGTATTCTTCGGCTTCGGAGTTCTCGTTTTGGTTCTGCGCGACGCGTGCAGAGAACTCTTTGCGCCGGTCTTTGTTTACTTGCGTGGTCTGCGCAATAGAAACGTTTGTGTTCGGTGTGTTGAGTGAGTCTTGTAGTGAGGCATAGATGCTGTCTTTTCGCTGTTCGAGGTCGTAAGCTTGTTTGCGATAGCGATAGGCAGACTTACTGTCGCCCAAAGCAGTTTTAGCTTTAGCGGCGAGATAATAGGACGGGAGGAAGTAGGGATATGTAGTTATTAACTCGTCTAAGTCCTCCAGTGCTTGTCTCCATTGCCTAAGTTGTAGTAGAACCATAGCCCGTTGGTAGCGCATATCTGTTTGATTAGGCTCCAGGTCGATGGCTTTATTAAAGTCGTCTAGCGCGCGGTTGTAGTCGCCCAATTCAGCGCGAAGCATTCCGCGGTTGTAGTAAGTTTGTGCATTGCGTGAATCAATAGTAACGGCTTTGTCGTAATCGGCAAGGGCAGCGCGGTAATTATGCTTTTGGTAATAGATGATACCTCTGTTCATGTAGTCTCCTGCCCATTTAGAGCCGAGAGAAATAGCTTTAGTCAGCGAATTAAGCGCCTCGTCGTTATTGTCCATCATGAGCTGTACCAGTCCCAAAGCAGACCAATTGGCAGGGTTCTGTGAATCATACTTCGTAGTCTGTTGGAAGCAATTGAGAGCGCAGGTGGTGTCTTTTTTATTGAGGCAAATAACTCCCTTTTCGAAGTTAAACGAAGGCGATAGAGGCTCTCGGTAAAGGAGGTAGTTGATATCAATTAAGGCGGAGTCGTATTGTTGCTTTTGTGCTCTGACATCTGCGCGCAGGACGAGGTAGGTTTTGCTTTCAGGGGTAAACTGCAGTGCTTTGGTAAAGTCCTGTTCGGCTTTGTCTAAGTCGCCCAATTGTCGGTATGCAAAGCCTCGCGTGTAATATGCTCCCGGTAGGAACGGATTGCATTCAATAGCGGTGTTGCAATCGCGTAAAGCACCGGAGTAGTCGGAGAGTTGAATTTTCGCTATAGCGCGAAGAAGATAGGGTTCAGCAAGATAGGGTTTGAGTTTGATAACTTGGTTGAAATACTGAATGGAAAGTACGTAGTCTTCAAAGTACAAAGCATTGCGTCCGATAGCAGTTATGCGGTCGGTATTGAGTTGGGCGGAGCATACGAAACAATGGACGCTGAATATCAATAGGATAGCCAGTCTTCGCCAAATACTATGTGCTCTTTGTCTTTCCACTTTCTACTCTCTACTATTTACATCCAGCGTATGGGTCAAACCAGTCGGGCACATCGAATTGCTCGTTTTCATCATAGCCGAGCTCGGTGTCAGCAAACACTTTTTGCATGTACAGCGCAAAGATAGGCAGTGCCATGGACGCACCTTGTCCTTCCGCCATAGAGTCGAAGTGTATAGCGCGGTCTTCTCCGCCTACCCAGCATCCGCTAACCAGCGAAGGAGTGAAGGCGACAAACCAACCGTCGGAGTTATTTTGAGTAGTACCGGTTTTTCCGCCCATCGGTCCGCGAAGTCCATATTTAAATCGCACGCGCACGCCCGTGCCATGATCCATTACGGAGCGTAACATGTGAATCATTTTATAGGACGTCTGTTCGCTCAATACCTCATGTGTCTTAGGCATAAAGGTAGCGAGTACGTTGCCGTTGTTATCTTCGATTCGCGTGACATAGAGTGGTTCAACACGAATACCTTTGTTTGGGAAGGTTGTATATGCGTCCACCATTTCTTCCACGCTCACTTCGCACGGACCAAGACAGAGACTGACAACAGGGTCAATCTGACCTTTGATACCGAACGAGCGCATTAAGCGAACAAGTTGTTCCGGTGTAAAGAGGGACATCAAATATGCAGTTATCCAGTTACTGGACTTCTCTAATCCCCATTGTAAGGTGACAGTATCGCCTTTGTTTTCGGCATGTCCATCACGCGGTGTCCATTCGTTTCCATTACCATCGATAAGCGTTATCTCCTGGTTAACGGCTTTGTCGCACGGCCACATACCTTCGTTCATGGCGAGCGTGTATAGATATGGCTTAACGGTTGACCCAACCTGACGGCGACCAAGCGTAGCCATGTCGTATTGGAAGTTAGCAAAGTTTGGTCCTCCGACGTATGCTTTGACGTGTCCAGAGTGCGGATCCATCGACATGAATCCACAGCGTAGGAAATACTTCTGCCAGCGGATAGAGTCCATCGGGGACATGATAGTATCAATCATCCCTTGGTACGAGAAGATTCGCATTTCCATGGGCGTATTGAATGTGTCGGTTATCTGAGTCTCTGTGTATCCCGCTTTGCGCATTATACGATAGCGTTCAGATTGTTTCATTGAGCGCGTCATGATACCATCGATATCTTTCTGTTTGAGGTCGCGCGAGAATGGAGCGTAGGATTTTTTGCTTTTCTCTTTAAAGAATCGTTCTTGCATTTCTTGCATGTGCTCCATGACTGCATCCTCTGCATATTTTTGCATGCGCGAGTCAATAGTTGTGTAGATACGTAAACCGTCCTGATAGATATCATAGTGACTGCCGTCCGGTTTGGTGTTCTTGTTGCAGAAGCCGTAGAGTGGGTTGGTATCCCATTGCTCGCGGTCAATGTGATATTGTTGCTTATTCCAGTCCGGATATTTGGACTCAATAGGCTCTTTCGCAGTAAGGATTTGGCGGAGGTACTCGCGGAAGTAAGGAGCGAGACCTTGTTTGTGATCTACGGAACGGTAACTCAGTCCCAACGGTAAAGTCATCAGCGAATCGCGCTCCTCTTGCGTGATATATTCGTATTTGCACATTTGACTGAGAACTGTGTTGCGTCTGGCAGTGGTACGTTCCGGATGACGAATAGGATTGTAAAAGGCAGGGTTCTTACACATTCCGACAAGCATAGCTGCCTGCTCAATACGTAAGTCTTTCGGCGTAGTAGCAAAATAGACTTGCGCAGCCGATTTGATTCCTACGGCGTTATATAGAAAGTCAAACTGATTGAGATACATGAGCAAGATTTCGTCCTTGGAGTACAATCGCTCCAACTTAGTAGCAATAACCCATTCGATAGGCTTTTGCATTGCTCGTTCGAAGATATTATTGGCTCTCGGCGACCATAACTGCTTAGCTAACTGTTGGGTAAGCGTAGAGCCGCCACCTGAACGACCAAGCAATACGATAGCGCGGAAAAGCGACTTGCTATCCACTCCGGTGTGCTCGTAGAATCGTACGTCCTCGGTGGATATGAGTGCATCCACAAGATAAGGTGACAGGTCTGCATACTGCACGCCGACACGATTCTCCTTTCGGTAATAGCGTCCGAGCGAAACCATATCAGCTGAGAATATTTCTGATGCGTATTTGTTCTTGGGGTTTTGCAGTTCCTCTAAGGGTGGTAAGTATCCAACCCAACCTTTGTCAATAAATACAAACAGGAAGTAAAGGAAAAGGCATCCGGCAACGAATAGTGACCAGAACCACACCATAAATTTAGCTTTGAATGACCAGTCTTTGTACTTTTTCATATTAGTTGTTCAATTAGTCGATTAAGTATGTGTAAGCCGCTTTGCGTGGCAGTAATATTTGTGTCTGTTTGTTTGAGTAGTCCTTGCTCAATGAGCGGCTGTGCTTTGGGTTTTAGTTCATCCGTAAGCGTAATGCCCTCACTTGTTCGTAGTCCGAGCATGATATGCTCTATGGCTTTTTGCTCTTCGGTTAATGACTCTTCATCCCAATACTTAGAGTCGCTCAACATACGCCTAACATATGCTGCAAGGTCAGCTATATTCCATCGTCTTGTTTGTCCGTCGTAGCTATGCGCACCTGCTCCAAGTCCAATATACGGCGTGTTGTTCCAGTAGGACGAGTTATGTTTAGATTGGCGGTTGGGCAATGCGAAGTTACTTACTTCGTAATGAATAAAGCCATTCGCTGTTAGTGTTTCGCATAATTCATCATATAGCTTGTTCTCTGTATCTTCGTCCATGCGACTGATTTTTCCGTCGTCCAAAAGCCTTGTTAGCGGTGTGCCATCCTCATAACTTAGGCAGTAGCAGGAGATATGTTGTACGCCTAATTGAATGGCTGTGTATATAGTTTCTCGCCAACTCTCCATCGTTTGTTCGGGCAAGGCATAAATCAGGTCAATACTTATGTTGTCAAAACCAGCGGTTTGTGCATCGTTAACGGCTTGTATCGCTTGTGCGGCATTATGTCGGCGGCCAATAAGTCGGAGTTCCGCATCGTTAAAGGACTGTATACCAATACTGAGTCGGTTAATGCCAAGTCGCTTTAAAGCAGTTAGCTTTTCAAGGTTCAAGTCGCCAGGATTGGCTTCCAAGGTAATCTCTTGTGGCGGAGTAGTGCTTTTCTTGAGCAAAGCGTTCAAAAGTCGCTCTATCTGTTCCGTTTCCAGTATAGATGGTGTTCCGCCGCCGAAATAGATGGTGTCAATAGGTTCTTTATCCGGCACGCGCGCTGCTATCTCGCGCAATAGGGCTTGTACATATTCCTCTCGCCGTTCTAATTGGGTGGTGGAGAAGAAATCGCAGTATGCGCAGCGACTCTTGCAAAACGGTATATGTATATAAACTCCTTTCACTCTTTACTTTTTATCGGAGTGCTCGGAAGCACCCCACAGATATTTCATCCACTCTGCCATTTTCTGTTCTTGCGGGCTGCCTTGTGCTTCCCAGAAATGTGTCCCCAGTAGTTCGTCAGGCAGGAACTGCTGTTTGACGAAGTGGTTGGGGTAGTCATGCGCATATTTGTACCCATCGCTATAACCAAGATCTTTCATCAGTTGAGTAGGCGCATTGCGTAAGTGTAATGGAACAGCTAAGTTGCCGCTGTTTTCTACTTCTGCCAGGGCGTTATCTATTGCTAAATAGGCAGAATTGGACTTCTGCGAAGTAGCGAGATAGACGGTAGCCATAGCGAGTGGAATACGTCCTTCGGGCCAACCGATTTTCTGCAGTGTATCAAAGCATGCGTTTGCCACCAGTAGGGCGTTGGGGTTTGCCAAACCGATATCCTCACTTGCCGAGATGACTAATCGGCGCGCAATGAACTTAGGGTCTTCGCCCGCTGCCACCATTCGTGCTAACCAATAGATAGCTGCATCTGGGTCAGAGCCACGAATAGATTTGATGAACGCGGAGATGATATCGTAATGCAGTTCGCCATCTTTGTCGTAGGCAACGGGATTCTGCTGCAGCTGTTTGGTGACTGTTTCGTTGTCAATCTCCTTCACGCCTGAGTTGCTGACTAATTCGATAATGTTCAGTAGTTTCCGTGCGTCGCCGCCGCTGTAGCGCAGAATGGCTTCGGTCTCTTTCACTACCAAGTGTTTGTCTCGCAGTTCCTCGTCTTCGTTTATTACGCGGTTAAGCAGTTGCAGCATATCGTCTTTGCCTAACGGTTGGAGCACGTAGATCTGACAGCGTGAGAGAAGCGGGTTAATAACCTCAAAGCTTGGGTTCTCGGTAGTTGCGCCAATCAGCGTAATTGTTCCGTCCTCGACCGCTCCGAGCAGGCTGTCTTGCTGTGACTTACTGAAACGGTGTATCTCGTCGATAAAGAGAATTGGTGAGCGCTGGTCTGTTTGTGCCGCAAAGAGTCCGCTATTGATTTTTGCTTCTCGTTTGGCTTTATCAATGACATCGCGTACCTCCTTGACTCCACTTGTCACGGCGGAAAGAGTGTAGAATGGTCGCTTTAATTCATGTGCAATAATGCGAGCAAGGGTAGTTTTGCCAACACCGGGAGGACCCCACAATATAAACGACGACAGGTTGCCGCTTTCAATCATCTGTCTTAGGATAGCTCCTTCGCCAACCAGATGTTTTTGTCCGATATATTCGCTCAGCGTCTTTGGTCTGACGCGTTCAGCAAGTGGTAAACTCATTTATTTAGTAGTTCTTGTGCCGTTTCGAGTGCGGCGGTCGTTATTTCTTTTCCTGAGAGCATAGATGCAATCTCTTGTGCTCGTTCTTCCTGTTTAAGTCGAATAATATGTGTCTCGGTGCGTGTGTCTGTATCGGCTTTATAGACGCGATACTGTGCGTTGGCTTGTGCGGCTATTTGCGGCAAGTGTGTAATAGCAATAATTTGTCTGCTCACTGCCATCTCCCGCATTATTTTAGCCATTTGTGTGGCGACTTCGCCGCTGACGCCGGTGTCTATCTCGTCAAAGATAATGGTAGGCAATCCGTTTGTGGAAGCAATAAGTGCTTTGACACATAGCATGAAACGCGCTATCTCACCGCCACTGGCTACTTCGCTCACGCGGCGAAGTGACTGATTGAGATTGGCGGCAAAAAGGAACTGCACATTATCGTGTCCCGACTCCGTGTAATCGTCTAATGGCGTAATGGATATATCTACTTTGGCGTGAGCTATACCCAATTGGGACAAGTCAGCCGTCAGCCGTTGAGCAATCTGTTCGCGTACGTTACCTCGGCTCAAGGTCAGCGCATCCGCAGCGTGACGAAGGTGGCCTAAAGCATTCGCTAAATCACTTTCCAAGCGAGCTATCTCCTCGTCGAAAGAGGCAATCTGATTCATTTGTTTACCTAACTCGTCCCGCAAAGTTATCAGTTCGCTTAGGTTCTGCGCATTGTGTTTACGCAGTAGGGTATTGAATAAATCAAGTCGTTCCTGTACTTCTTGTAGCCGTTGAGGGTCGAGTTCGGTGTTTTCTTCCACTCGATGGGTTTCAGCAACAATATCTTTCAGCTCAATCTCTACACTCTGCAGTCGGTCGGATAGGGAAGGAATCTCTTCCAAAGCCGTTCTCGCCGTGCGAATCAGTTCGAGCGCGCCGCCTTCGTCGCTGTCCATGACTTGGAGTGCTGTCAGCAAACTGCCCTTGAGTTGCTCAACGTGGCTAAGTCGGTATTCTTCTTCCTCTAATGCTTCTTGTTCGTTCGGGTCGTTCAGTTGGGCTTTGTCTAACTGCTCAAACTGAAAAGCTATATAGTCTTGGTCCTTACTGGTTTTAGCAGCTAAGGCCTTGAGGTCGTGCAGCGCTTTCTCTGCATCGCGATAGGTAGTATAGGCAGCTGCATATGCTGTTTGTTCAGCGGTATTGCCCGCAATAGCATCCACTACGCTTAGTTGGAAAGTGTCATCAGCAAGCAGCAGGTTCTCGTGTTGCGAGTGGATATCGATGAGTTTATTAGCGAGTGCTTTGAGCTCCACTTGTGTCACCACTTCGTCGTTAACGAGTGAGCGACTTCGACCGTTACGGTTCAGTTCGCGGCGTATGAGATACTCTCCAAAGTCCGCTTCGATGATGCATCGTTCTTCTCCCTCGGTTATAGTCTTGAGGTCAGCACGTGCTCCCATGACTAATGCCAAGGCGCCAAGAATAATACTCTTACCGGCACCAGTCTCACCCGTAAGCACGGAGAAACCGTTCTCGAAGTCGATGTCTAAGTGCGAGATAAGGGCGTAGTTTTGTATGTGTAGGTGTTGTAACATATTACTTGTTCTCAACAATTTTGTCGTAGAGGTTATTGCGTGTGGGGTCGATATCCATGAGAATCTCATACACGGCTTTTTTCTCTTTGTCGGTGCCTTTGCTGAAAATATTCGTCAGTTCGTCCGCTTTGGCGTCGAGGAACGTGTTGATGACATAAGTAGCCGGTCGTGCTCGGTTAGCTTCGCGAAGTACAGGCAGTCCTTCGGCAATTGTAGCGCGCGCGTTTGCCACGTTAGAGGTCATCATATCCAAACCTAAGCGGTGGTACGTGTAGTAGTACTCGCGGTATTTCTTAAAGGCTTCGTCCATGAGGTTATTGATAAGCGCGTAGCGGTTTCGGTTGCTATCAAAGGCTTTCCATCCTTTTTGCTCTGTGGCGTCCATGGACGCGGACTGACATGCGTTTACGATATCTTCGCACGCTTGGAAGTAAGGTGTACCGCCTAATTTCTGGTAGCTGTCGCAGTCGTGACCGAGAATGAGATAGACATAGTAGGCGATCATAGCTGTGAGATTGGTAGTGAACAGATTCTGCTGGTACTCGATGCGGTCAAACTCTTGGTACGAGAATATGAAGTTCTTGTCGCTAAAGTTCAGCAGCGGTGTGGAGTAGGTAGTGCCATAGACCGGACGTTTCGCTTGCAGTTGCATCTCGCAGCTGTATAGGTTATCTTTGACCGAGTTGACGATAATCATCATTGAGCACTCAATCTTCTCGCTTTCGGCAAAGGTCATATTCGTCCAGCGGTTGTTGTTTATGTACTCCACAATCGTTTGCCGCAGGGTCTCAAAGACGCTTTTGTTTGAGCCTTCTATTTGGTCCGAGTTGATGGTGACAGTGCAGTTCAGTTCCTGCGCCTGCGTACTCATCGCCATCAGACAAGCTAATATTACTAATAATCGCTTCATTCCACAATACACATTACACATTATACAATACACATTACACAATACACATTACACAATCAATTTTCAATTGACTCAATATTACCTGTTTGGGTATTGAAATAGATATGCGGTTGTTGTTTGCCTTCGAACAAATCTTGTGCCAAAGGTACATCGACGCCGAATTGTGCTACTTGAATATCTGCTTCGTCAGACAATTCGTTCAGATAGCTCACTTTATAGTTCGCTGTTCCGGGCAGATTATAACTTATCTGCGATGGAATCGGTGCTTTCTTCTTGTCGGAGTTTGGATTGCCTTTTATTTGTCGGCGGGCGTTGATGTTCATAACGATAGGGTCGCCGTTAGCGGCATTCGTGAAACCATGCTGCTCGGAGAAATAGGCCAAGTCTGTTTTCTCCGTTGCTACCGGGGTATAGACAATGGTCTTGCGGTGTTTCTCCACTTCGATGCGTCCGACGAATAGTTCGACCAATTGTTGTTCCATCTCGTCCAATTTATTGATAGCCAGTTCCATAGCTCGTCCGTCGGCAGGCATTTTGTCCACTTCACCACTTATGAGATAGAGTCTGTTCTCGCGGATGCGGTAAATGAGTTTAGCAGCTCCTTGCGCTTGTTCGGCTAAGGTTTTACCGACAATATGCTCTTCCAACAGTGGCAGCACTTTACTCTCGACTCTCGGCTCATTACTCTCGACTCTCGGCTCATTGCTTTCGACTTTTGACTTTCGACTTTCGACTCTCGGCTTTTGGCTTTCGACCCCATTATACGCCTCCAATATTCCCTCGGCTGTGAGGGTAAGCGGTAGGTTGCTATCTACCTTGTGCATACGGCTGTGGTCTGCTACTGTTTGGGTATGTGTACTGATATTAGTTATGCGGTACCACATATCGTCATCTTTAACCACTTCGGCTGTACCGAGGTATTTTTTAGCAAAGTCAGCATATATGCCGCGGTGAAGAATTACGGACTCGTAGTCGATGTCGATAACTATTTGTGTCTGCGGTGTGTAGTATACTACTGCCAATTCGCCTTCACGCACGCTTTGTGCCTTGCCAGATATAAAAGGCAATAAACAGAGTCCTAAAATTAAAAATACTTTTCTCATATACAATGAAATATTCATTATTCATTATTAATTTTTCACTATTCATTATTCATTATTCATTATTCATTTTTCACTATTCACCATTCCAAATCTTCCACGCAGCTTCGGCCTGTGCATAGAGCATAGCCAATCCACTGACGCACGTAGCGCCTTGTTCTTTGCCGCGACGCAGGAACTCGGTTTCTTCGGGGTTATAGACGCAGTCGAAGAGCACTTGATTAGGCGTTAGCAGCTCATAGTTGATATATGGGTAGGTGTCTATATCTGGATACATACCTAATGGGGTAGCGTTCACGATAAGTCCGTAGTGGCGCACGTCCGCGCGGATGTCGTCGTGTGCGCTAACCATGTCGTTGACGATGCCCATTACTTTGAGTGCATAGTGCACAGCGTTAGCTGCTCCGCCTTGACCAAGAATAAGTGCCGGTCGGTCGTTGATAGCAGAAATGTGTCCGCTGATAGCTTGTTTGAAGCCAATCCAGTCGGTGTTATATCCGATGCCGTCTTTAACTACATTCACTGCGCCTATCTCGGCTGCTACAGCGTCTATACTCTTGAGGTAAGGGATGATACCGCGCTTATAGGGAATCGTTACGTTGTAGCCGTCCAGATAGGATGGCACGCCTTCCCAAAGGCCTTTCATCTCAATCAGTTGGTAGTCCGCATCGATATGTTCTTGTGCGAACTTACGCGTGAAATACTCAGCCGACAGGCTGTGTGTCAAGTGTTTTCCGATTAATCCGTAGTGTTTCATATGATTTTAATTTTTAATTCTTAATTAGGCTTTTAGCCCTCCAATCTACAATCTAAAATCTCAAATCTACAATCTAAAATAGGCGTAGCCGCCAAATGCGGCTCCAGCCGCAAAAAGTTCATCTATCATCTATCATCTATCATCTATAAATTTTAAATCTACAATCTAAAATAGGCCTAGCCGCCAAATCTACAATCTCTCGCAGAGCGTCACTAAGTGCTCTATTTCCGCCTTTGTCCATCCATGCAGTTCTTGTCTCACGGCGTTGCGCTTATAATTAGTGTCGCTATTGGTCGAGTCTTCCACCCAGTCGATGTGGCGAATATCGCGCAGGTAGTGGCAGATGTAATCATGTGTCGTGCACAGCAGCGGTCGAATAATCGGTGCGCCCTCGTGGTAAGCATTAATGCTTTTCGGTTGCATGCCGCGCAGTCCTTGCAGTCCGCATCCGCGACGGATATTCATTAGGATAGTCTCGGCTTGGTCGTTTTGGTGATGTGCCACTGCAATTGCCTCGCAGCCTAACTGTTCAGCGAGTTCGCCAAACCAGGTGTAGCGCAGTTCGCGCGCAGCCGTCTCTATGCTCATGCGCTGCGCTCGCGCGTAAGAAAAAGTGTCAAAGTCTCGCACGTAGAGTGGGATAGTGCCTGCGCGACTGAGCCACTCCGGAGTAAATCTAAGCCGTGCGCCGAGCGAACTGCATAGGGAGCGCACAAAGGCTTCGTCTCGGTCGCTCTCTGCACCGCGGAGGTGAAAGTTACAATGCGCCACGACGCACTCGTAACCGGCTCTAAGCAGCACATCTAACAGCGCCACACTATCGGCGCCGCCGCTGACGCACACGAGCACTTTCGCCCCGTCGCCAAGCAGCATGTTATCCGCAATATATTTCTTTACTCGCCGTAACACAATACCACTTACACACAATTAGCGTGCAAAAGTAGTATAATTTTTGCATATATGCAAATAATTTAACAAAAAAATGAAATTTATGCTCTTAATTGCTCCCAAATGCCACAACAGGCGGAATAAATATCGTTGTAAGCTTGCTCGAAGTCACCTGTGTACCACGGGTCGGCCACATCGCGTGTTTGCCCTGCCCATTCCATCATCAGCGACACTTTTTTGTCGGTATCATCGCCGATGATACGCTCCAACCAGCGCAGATTGGAACGGTCGGCACAGATGATATAGTCATAATAGGAATAGTCCGCACGCGTAATCTGTCGTGCCGCATGGTGCTCAAAAGGAATACCTTTTTCGTGCAGTTTGCGTTTTGCAGGAGGATAGATATCGTTGCCGATTTCTTCGGTAGAGACAGCAGCCGAATCGATAACAAAACGCTCGATTTCACCGGCACTTTGGCACAAATGTTTCATCACCATTTCTGCCATCACCGACCGGCAGATATTGCCATGACATATAAATAGTATCTTTATCATTCTCATTCTCCTTTCGCCTGCAAAATTACCATAAAAATTGCACATACGCAAATTTTGAGCAAAAATACCCATATTTTTTTTGCACATTCAAAAAAAAAGTCGTACCTTTGCAGCCGAATTTACACCTCCCGTCACTCTCTGACGTTAAACAGGAGGACAGAAAGTATAATAAAAGTATAACAATATATCAATACAAAAAAAATGGAGCTCTCATGGAGTGCCATTTTTTTGTACGCAGCCTGGTGAAGCTTGTAAGAGCATATCCTCCGTCAATTAATCCTGAATATGATTCGGGGATAACGAACGGAGAAAACAAATAACCCTGTCATATTATTACCCTCCACAGCACCTTAATAGAGGTGCTTTTTTTGTGTCGATGTTAGTGATTAAGAAGAGTTATTTTTCGTCATTTTTGGGTCGCGTGGGAGCATGTTAAGATCCCGTTAGGAACCCGATGGGAACCCGTAGGAGTCGGAAGTTCCCGCGTACCCTCATTTTTCGCCTTTTAAATCAACACGACTATGCAACAAAAAATATATTGTTTACAATGTCATAACTCGGTCTATACTGCAACGGCAAAGCCACCAGTGCCCAATCGCGTTTCGGCACAGACAAAATATGTCTATACTGCTACAAGCTGAAAAAGTTCATGCGCAAAGACCAGCGGATTAATGGTTGCGTTCACCTCGACCCTGAAAGTGCAGCCAAACTGAATCTAACCATTTGGAGTCCAAACAAGTACGGGAAGTGAGGTCGTGGTGTCCGATTGTAGATTTTGCGGTGATGCTTCGCTTAATGATGAACCAAGTGTTACTACAATAATTGGAGAGAGTAGAGATGATGGAGAGTGTGGTAATTTATTTTTTTTGCGAAAATGGCGATAGAAATGTGAATGGTAAAAATGGGGTATATTTGTGAAATTTACAATTGTGCAAGGTGGATAATTCACAAATATATTTAAATCGTCAAAAGAATAATCGCCATTTGTGAACGATATAAAAAGAGAGTAGAGCAGCATCAAAGATTGTGAACAGGTGGGGTACAGAAAGTTAAAATCAAAGTGCGTAACTTACTATATATCAATGTTTATACTAATTGATTAAAGTGTAATTTGTGACCAAAGTTCCAAATTATGAAAAACACCTGTTGTTTTGTGAATAAAATCTTAAAATCTATGCCTAAATAATTGATAATGAGATATGTATATATAATTACCTAAACAAGTACTTTTATTAGTTTTTGACTGTGAATTATATTTAGTTCACAAATCTACACCGTGTGGGTGTTTTGAAATGTGAATTTTATTTTTTAAAAATTTTCTTTTCAAAATATTTGCACATGTGAAAAAGTTTTCATAATTTTGCAGCGTTTTTTGAAGCCGGATTTGCCGGAGAATTAAAATCTGTGAGTTATGAATGAACGTGAACGCTTAGAAAAAGTGATTGAAGAAGAAGGAATGTCTGCCAAACAGTTTGCCCACGAAGTGGGAATTCAGGCTGGTACGATTAGTAATATCCTATCGGGTAGAAATAATCCGAGTCTGGAAGTGATGAAGCGCGTGCTCAACCGCTTCCGCACGCTCTCCAGCGATTGGCTGATCTTAGGCGTTGGTTCTATGTATCGGCAGAATGGCGCCGCTCCGGATAATGCTCTATTCGATATACGTCCTGAGGAACCGCAGGCGGAGCCGGAGGCGGAAGAAACGAAGCCGGTTATTAGCAAGGAGTCAAGTGCGGTGAGGAAGAATATCGCGGCTAAGACCGTCGATAAAATCGTCATTTTCTATTCCGACGGAACGTTTGAAGAGCGGTAATGACATGCCTTCGGCGTGTAATGCGCTAAAGCGCGTGTATTGCCTGACGGCATTTATTGCCTGTGGCAGTGTAATGCGCTAAAGCGCGTTTATTGCCTTCGGCGTGTAGATAAACGCTACGAAGTAACACTAAACGTCCAACGGTCAATAAACGTGCGTAGCACACTAAACTAAAAAAAGTGCAGGTTTTTGACGAAACTTGCACTTTTTATTTGCATATATGCAAAAAAAAACTGTACTTTTGCAGGCTGAAACGTGTGAAGGGCGTTTTTGACCCTGCGAAACGTGCTAAATTGTCGTCTATATTAAACACATATCATATGAATTTATCTGAATTAACGAACAAGATTTACGCAGAAGGCGTAGAGAAAGGCAATCAGGAAGCTCAGCGCATTCTCGATGAAGCGAATGCCAAAGCTGCTGAGATTGTAGCTAAGGCTGAAAAAGAGGCTGCTGACACTGTGGCTAAAGCCGAGAAGAAAGCGGCTGAGTTGGACGCACACACCAAAGCTGAGTTGAAACTGTACACCGAGCAAGCACTTAATGCCCTTAAAACAGCTGTGGTAGATTTGATCAATGGCGCTGTAGTCAAAGAAAACGTTAAAGCCGCTACCGCTGACGCTAAGTTCATGCAATCGATTATCGCACAAATGGCAGAGAGCATGGCTAAAAACGGCGATGTGCGTATCGAGGCGAAAGATGCAGAGGCTTTACGTAAGTACTTTGCTGCTAACGCGAAAGAACTACTCGGTAAGGGCGTGAAGATTGAGGAAGTAAAGGGCATGAAGACCGATTTCCAAATCGTAAGCGAGAAAGGCGGATATAAACTGTCCTTTGGCGCCGCTGAGTTCGAAGCATTCTTCAAAGCATTCTTACGCCCACAGCTGATTGAACTGCTGTTTTAATGCTTAAATAATAATAATTAAGGAATATCTCGCGAAGCGGGACCAATTAATTGTTACATTATGGGTTATGAATATTTGATATCAGGTCTGCCGGATTTGTCGCTTAATAGTGCCGCTCCGATGTCCGTAGAGGCATTAGAGGCATTGTTAGACGAGACGCTGCGCGACAAGGACAAAGAGCAACTTGCTAAACTCAAGATGCATAGGAAGCAAGGTGCATGTGCCTTTGTACGCGACTGGATTGCTTTCAACCGCGACCTGAATAACGTGCTGACCGCAGAAGTATGCCGTAAACACGGACTCAAACTGGATAATTACATCATTGGCGAAATGCCCGATGAAGTAGATCCTGAACTCAAAGCCGCAAGTAAAATGGAGAATCTCTACGAGCGTGAACGCCGCATCGATGCTATCCGTTTTGCATGGCTGGAGGAACGCACACGAATGGTGAGTTTCTCCCTAGAGAACGTGCTCGCGTACTATCTGATGACGGTAATGCTCAATCGTTGGGCTTCTCTAACTGCAGAAAAAGGCGAGGCCGTCTTCCGCGAGATGGTGGCTGACATGAAAAAAGACGTAAGGCTTTAATCGTGTCCTTGTGGCTAAGAAGAAAGACGTAAGGCTTTAAGCTTGATTTTATATTTGAAATTTGATATTTTAGATTTATATGACAACAGGAAAAGTTAAAGGTATCATCGCTAACCTCGTGACTGTGGCAGTCGATGGACCTGTAGCACAAAACGAAATCTGCTATATCTCCATAGGAGACACAAAACTGATGGCAGAGGTGATTAAAGTGACCGGTGAGAACGTCTATGTACAGGTGTTCGAGTCCACTCGTGGACTGAAAGTCGGCAATACAGTAGAGTTTACGGGCCACATGCTCGAAGCAACACTCGGTCCCGGTTTGCTCTCACGTAACTATGACGGTCTGCAAAACGACCTCGATAAACAAACAGGTGTATTCCTCAAACGTGGTGAGTATAACTTCCCACTCGACAAAGAGAAACTGTGGAAGTTCGAACCTATCGCCAAAGTGGGGGATAAGGTAGAAGCTGCATCATGGTTGGGCGAAGTGGACGAAAACCATCAGCCGCATAAGATTATGGTGCCCTTCGTATTTGAAGGTACTTACACGGTTAAATCTATTGCGAAGGCGGGTGAATACAAGATTGAAGACCAAATCGCAGTCCTTACCGACGCAGAAGGAAAAGACCATGTAGTAACTATGGTTCAGAAATGGCCCGTGAAAAAAGCAATCTTGGCGTATCGCGAGAAACCACGTCCATTCAAATTGCTTGAGACAGGTGTGCGTACCATCGATACCGCTAACCCGATCTGCGAGGGCGGAACTGGATTTATTCCCGGTCCGTTCGGAACAGGTAAGACCGTGCTCCAACACGCTATCTCCAAACAAGCGGAAGCAGATATCGTGATTATCGCAGCCTGCGGCGAACGTGCCAATGAGGTGGTGGAGACCTTCACAGAGTTCCCCGAACTGGAGGACCCGCATACAGGTCGTAAACTCATGGAGCGTACAATCATCATCGCTAACACATCCAACATGCCGGTTGCATCCCGTGAGGCATCCGTTTATACGTCCATGACGATTGCGGAATACTACCGTTCGATGGGGCTGCGCGTACTGCTGATGGCAGACTCCACATCCCGTTGGGCTCAAGCACTTCGTGAGATGTCTAACCGTATGGAGGAACTGCCGGGACAAGACGCTTTCCCAATGGACCTTTCCGCTATCATCGGCGCTTTCTACGCTCGCGCAGGATATGTTTACCTCAATAACGGCAAGACCGGTTCCGTTACTTTCCTCGGTACCGTATCTCCTGCCGGTGGTAACCTCAAAGAGCCTGTGACCGAAGGTACAAAGAAAGTGGCACGTTGCTTCTATGCTCTGGAACAAGCACGTGCTGACCGCAAACGTTATCCGGCTGTCAACCCGATTGACTCATACTCCAAGTATATTGATTACCCGGAGTTTGAAGAGTATATTTCCAAACTCATAGACGACAAATGGCTCGGTAAAGTGAACGACATGAAGACCTATCTGCAACGCGGTAAGGATATTCAAGAACAAATCAATATCCTTGGTGACGATGGTGTGCCTGTTGATTATCACGAGGAGTTCTGGAAAGCAGAAGTTATTGACTTCGTCATCCTGCAACAAGACGCATTCGATAAGATTGATGCCGTATGTCCGCTGGAGCGCCAACGCTATATGCTTGACCTTGTGATGGATATATGCAAGCACGACTATAATTTTGAGGTGTTCACAGACGTAAGCGAGTACTTCAAACGCGTAATCAACTTGTGCAAACAAATGAACTACAGCGAGTTCCACAGCAAAGACTTTGAAGACTACCGCAAGAAATTAGACGAGCTGTTAGCAGAAAAACAAATCGAATAATGAAAAAAATAGCAACTTTAATCAGTGCCGTTGTATTAGTTGTGTCCGGCTTTGCAGCGAATGTGTTCCCGACGAAAGTGCCGGTTATTCTCGTGCAATATAAGGATGTACATTTCGCTTCAGGCAATGACAAAACAGCATTTAATAACTTCTTTAATGGCGATTCCTATACATACAACGGAGCAACAGGTTCGGTGAAGAAATACTTCTCGGACCAATCGTATGGTAAGTTCGTGCCACAATTCGACATCATCGGCCCTGTAACTTTAGTCAATAATCGTTCGTTCTACGGCAACAACGATGCCTATGGTGATGATGAACATGCAGAAGGAATGGTCACGGAAGCATGCCAACTGGCGGATGCACAAGGAACTAACTTCGCGCAATACGACCTCAACGGCGATGGATATGTAGATGCTGTGATTGTCGTTTGTGCCGGAGAAGGAGAGAGCGCTACCAGACCGGAGTATGTCTATCCCATGGCAGGTTATCTGGACGAAGAGATTCTGATAGATAATAAGTATATAGAGACCTATGCGTATGTGCCCGAACTACGCGATATGACCAATCGTGCCGGAATAGGCGAGATGGTTTATCAGTTCTCGCATCTATTAGGCTTGCCGACGCTGAGTGATACCGATGGTGGCAAAGAGAAAACCCTTGGCGATTGGGATGTAATGGACCATGGTTGCTATAACAATAACGGTAATACCCCTGCAGCTTATAGTGCTTACGAGCGATTCTATCTGGGCTGGGTTGAACCGATTCTGCTCAATGAGCCAAGTTCTATATCTTGGAGAACCGCCAACAGACAGGATGGGACAAGTATCTTCCCGGACATGGTCTGCTGCTTACAGAGATAGATTTCGTTAAGAGCCGTTGGGATGGCGACGAGGTAAATGTACAAATTAAGGGCAAAGCCAGTCATTTAGTAGATTTAATTGAAGCCGATAGAAATGCGCCTACATACAAAGACGATAATCCCAATAATGGTTACTTCGGCAAAGCAGGTGATGCTTTCCCTGCAGGTGCTACAAGCAAATTGTTGTTCTCGAACTCGTGGCAGTTTGACGATGTCAAAGAAGCGAGTGGAGTAGTCACTTTTGCCTTCCAAGGCGGTGTATCGAGCGGTTGTACCGTCACTTTCTATGCGGGAAGTAACGGAACGGCTACCAAATCGGAAGAGAAAGAGTCAAAGCCTTTTGCCGGTGTGACCCTGCCAAGTGTAACACCTAAATCCGGTTATACATTCCTCGGTTGGGCAAGCCGCAAAACAAGCATGACTCCTGATGCAGGGCAAGCAGGCGATAAATTCTATCCGCTATCCGACTGCTCCGTTTTTGCGCTCTATCGTAACGACAAACGAATTGATATTAACTATAGTGCATATCGCGGCGTAGATTGGGTATCAGGCGCAACGGCTTATGCAGACCGTGGCAAAGCTTTTGAGATAGTATATGAAGCAGCCGAAGGGTATCAAACTCCCGCTGCTGCTACCTGTTTAGTCAAAGTCGTTTGCGGCGCAAAAGAACTGAATAACTATTCGTTTGAGAATGACAAATTAGTCATTCGCTTTACTGCGGAACAGGCGATAGACAATGTCTCTATAACGATTATCAATAGCCGTTATCAAGACGAGAATGGTTGTGCAAGTTATGATTACGCTTTCAGTAAGGCGTGTCTCTCCGGCGCACAAGAGCTCAATGAATACGAATGGCAAGTGCGTTTTGGTAATCCCGAAACATATACCGGATATAATAAGTCGCTTGGCGCACAATTCGGTTCAGGCTCTAACCCTACTAATGGATTGTCATTCTTCACCTCAGAGACCACAGGCTGTGGCGTAAAACGCGTAGAAGTAGAAGCATCCATGGGCAGCGGAGGTGACGCGATGTTAGATGTCTATCTCGCTGGAGATTTTATCGGAAACACCGAAGAACTGACCGAGAAAACTACTACCTATATCTATGAGTTAGACGAGCCGCAGTCGGGTAGTGTAGAGATAGCATTCACCAATACAATGAAAGCTATCTACGTAAAACGCATCGCTATCTACTATGAGTATATCGACCCCGTTGCACCGGTTGATCCAACTCAAGTAGAGATGGCTCAAGAGCAAATATCAAATACGAACCTGCATAAAGTACTACGAAACGGACAACTGTATATTCTGAGGGATAACGAAGTCTATACGATTCTTGGTACCAAAGTGCAATAACATATACTATATAATATATATATAAGGAGTAATCAAAAACAATATATTGTAATGGCAAACGCATTTCAAAAAATTTACACACAAATCACTGCTATCACCAAGGCGACTTGCTCGCTACGTGCTGAAGGTGTCGGTAACGACGAATTGGCATTGGTGAATGGTAAGTTAGCTCAGGTTGTAAAGATTCTGGGCAACGAAGTGACGCTTCAAGTGTTCCAAGGCACAGAAGGTATCCCTACTAACGCCGAAGTGGTGTTCTTAGGCAAAGCTCCTTCACTCAAAGTGTCCGATCAATTATCCGGCCGTTTCTTTAACGCCTATGGAGACCCAATCGATGGTGGTCCAGCCATAGAAGGCAAAGAAGTGGAAATTGGCGGTCCTTCCGTTAATCCGGTACGTCGTAAACAACCATCCGAGTTGATTGCAACCGGAATTGCCGGCATTGACCTAAACAACACCTTGGTTTCCGGTCAGAAGATTCCATTCTTTGCTGACCCCGATCAACCATATAACCAAGTTATGGCTAATGTGGCTCTCCGTGCACAAGTAGATAAGATTATTCTTGGCGGTATGGGTCTAACGAATGATGACTACCTCTATTTCAAGAACGTATTTACCAATGCGGGACTTTTGGACCGTATCGTTTCGTTCGTTAACACCACAGAGAACCCTGCCGTAGAGCGTCTGCTTATTCCGGATATGGCGCTTACAGCTGCTGAGTATTTCGCAGTAGAGAAACGCGAGAAAGTGCTTGTTCTGCTGACAGATATGACGCTGTATGCAGATGCATTGGCTATCGTAAGTAACCGTATGGACCAGATTCCTTCCAAGGACTCTATGCCCGGTTCACTCTATTCTGACTTGGCAAAGATTTACGAGAAAGCCGTTCAGTTCCCGGAGGAAGCAGGTGGTGGTTCTATTACCATTATCGCCGTAACTACATTGTCCGGTGGTGATATCACACACGCAATTCCGGATAATACGGGTTATATCACAGAGGGTCAGTTGTACCTCCGTCGTGATTCAGATATAGGTAAAGTTATCGTAGATCCGTTCCGTTCACTATCTCGTCTGAAACAATTAGTTGCGGGCAAGAAGACACGCGAAGACCATCCGCAGGTTATGAACGCAGCCGTTCGCCTTTACGCAGATGCGGCAAATGCAAAGACCAAACTCGAGAATGGTTTCGACCTGACCGACTACGATGAGCGCTGCTTGCAGTTCGCTAAAGAGTACTCAAATGACATCTTGGCTATCGACGTAAATATCAATACTACAGAAATGCTCGACATCGCTTGGGGACTGTTTGCTAAGTACTTCAAACCGGAAGAGGTGAATATTAAACAAGCTCTCGTTGACAAATACTGGGCTAAATAAATCGTACATTGGTAAAATTGTATGGCTATTACTTATCAATTTAATAAAACATCGTTGCAAGGACTGGAGAAGAACTTGAAGATGCGCCAACGTACGCTTCCAACGCTCCAAAGCAAAGAATCTGCCCTGCGTCTTGAAGTAAAAAAGGCAAAGGATGAGATTAAAGAGCTGGATGAGGAAGTGAATAGACGCATTAAGGCATACGACCAGATGATTGCGCTATGGGGTGAGTTCGATACATCCCTTATCCATGTGGACGATGTACGCATGTCTATCAAAAAGATAGCCGGCGTACGTGTGCCTGTGCTGGATGAGGTTGTTTATACCACCAAGGCGTTCTCTATCTACGACTCTCCTAAATGGTTCTACGATGGTTTCGAGCAACTAAAAGCAATAGCTGACGTTGGAATTAGACAAGAATTTGTTCGCCGTAAAGTGGATTTGCTTGAGTATGCACGCAAAAAGACTACACAGAAAGTAAACCTGTTTGAAAAAGTGCAAATTCCAGGCTATCAAGACGCTATCCGTAAGATTAAGCGCTTTATGGAGGATGAAGAAAACCTGTCTAAGTCGTCACAGAAGATTGTGAAGGCAAAGCGTCAGCGTGAAGCTGAGTTGGCTGAACAAGAAAGAAAGGAGGCTGCTGTATGATTACGAAAATGAAGAAATACACTTTCTTGGTGTTCCATCGTGATTATGAGGCCTTCCTGACAGAACTGCGCGAAGCGGGAGTCGTACACGTAACTCAGAAAGCTGCTGGTTTGGCTGAGGATGCAGATTTGCAATCGCTAATTACGCGACGTGCAGAATTGACGCATGTACTTAAACAAGGCGCTCCGGATCAATTGTTCCAGGAACAAGCAGATTTGGAACAACGTATTGCTGCTATAAAGAAAGAGCAAGCACGCGTAGCTGTCTGGGGCGATTTCTCGTCTAAAACGGTTGCACAATTGGCAGAATCTGGTTATGTGCTTCATTATTATACATGCCCAAAGGCTAAGTATGAGGCAGAGTGGGGCATCCAGTTGACGGAGAGAAGTGGAACAATCTATTTTGTAACCGTTGGCGATAACTCCATGGTAACAGAAGATGCCACAGAAGTACTTCTTGAAAAGTCAGCGACTGAGTTACAAGCTGATATAGATGCACTTAATGGTCTGCTCGTAGCAGCAAAGGCACGTATTAGTGCATGGCTGATGGCTAATAAAGAAAAGTATGAGAAGGAACTCAAAGAGGTAGAGCAACAGATTGACTGGAAACAAGTTACACTCAATACTGAAAGTAGCGCAGATGGTGCTTTGTGCGTATTGGAAGGCTTCTGTCCGGAAGAGAATTGTGCCACATTGGATGAGCGATTGAATGCGCTTTCTGCTGCATTATACTATGAAACGGAAGACCCTGTTGAAGGCGATGCTACTCCAATCAAATTGTATAATAACTGGTTTACGCGGTTATTTGAACCGCTTACAGGAATGTACGGCTGGCCTAATTACGGAGAGTTTGACCCAACTCCAATCCTTGCGCCGTTCTATTTGCTTTTCTTCTCAATGTGTATGGGAGACGCAGGTTATGGTATATTGCTCATAATAATTGGTCTGCTCATTCACTATAACAAGTTGAAAATCAGCATGTTTGAAGGGCTTGGACCTATCATTACCACGTTAGGAGTTGGAACCTTAGTGGTCGGCTTCTTCCTTGGAACGGCTTTTGGTATGGACTTGAGTGCACTTTTCCCAAATATTGATTATCTCTTCCTTAATGGTAAGGTGGTAACAGAAGGTGGTGTTCGATATATGTCTAAAGCTGCTTATGCTGCTTCCGGGATAGAAGGCGGATACGATGTGGCGATGGTACTTGCCATATTAATAGGTATCTTCCATATCTGCTTAGCAATGGTTGTAAAAGCGCTATGCTATACCAAACGTTTCGGTTTCCGCGCTCAACTCGGCACATGGGGCTGGACGTTGCTAATTGTCGGTGGAATCGCGGCTTTTGTCATCTGTTTGGCATTATCGGTACCAATGGATGTAACAAAGATCGTTCTCATCACAATAGCAGCTATTTCGGCTATGGGTATTTATTTATTCAATACTCCGGGGCGCAATCCATTGCTCAATATCGGTTCCGGTTTATGGGATACATATAATATGGCGACCGGTATTTTAGGCGATACGCTCTCGTATATTCGTCTCTATGCACTTGGCCTTGCAGGAGGCATGCTTGGTGGTGCATTTAATAACCTTGGACTGATGATTATGGGAGGTTCTACTGCCGGAGCAACGTGGCAATGGCTACCGTTTATCTTGATTTTAGTAGTCGGCCATATTCTTAACCTTGCAATGTCAGCATTGGGAGCATTCGTTCACCCCTTACGTCTGACATTCGTTGAGTATTTCAAGAACTCCGGATATGAAGGTAAGGGAACGTTATATAGCCCGTTTAAGAAATAAAGTAACTAATCAAATTAAAATAATAGTATTATGGAATTTTTAGGATTTCTCGGTTGGGGACTTATGTTAGGTCTCGCCGGAATTGGTTCAGCTTACGGAACCACAATTGCAGCAAACGCAGCAGAAGGTGCGTTAAAGAAAAACAAAGAGAAGAGCTCAAGCTACATGATTTTGTCCGCTCTGCCGGCAACTCAAGGTCTATATGGCTTTGTAGCATTCCTTATGTGGGATAAAGCTGCTATTGCAGCCAGTCCAGCTCTGTATTTTGGCATTGGTATTGCAGTAGGTCTGACCTGCTTATTCTCCGCCATTCGTCAAGGTATGGTTTGCGCAAATGGTATTGCCGGAATTGCATCCGGTCATGATGTTCAAACGAATACCATGATTTATGCTGCTCTGCCGGAGTTCTATGCTATCTTGGCACTCGTTGGTGCGTTGATGGTCTAATAGAATGACGCGTTTAAACTCAAATCCCCATCTTGTTTATACAGGGTGGGGATTTAAAAACTAATTGATGGATAATGAATTGGATGATAAACAATAACTGTTATGTTGGAAATTAAAGACGTACGGAAATCATTTGGACCGAAAGTGGCATTGGATTCGGTTTCACTTACCGTGAATGACGGAACGGTATATGGTCTTCTTGGTCCCAATGGCGCAGGTAAGACAACACTTATTCGCATCATAAACGGCATAACGGCTCCTGATAGTGGAGAAGCGCTATTAAATGGCGAGCATATCGGAATAGAACAAGCGTCAATGATTGGTTATTTGCCCGAAGAGCGTGGATTATACAAGAAAATGACAGTCTATGAGCAAGTGCTGTACTTGGCGCAATTAAAAGGAATGAGCCTACAGCAAGCTCGCGAAGAAATGCGATATTGGTTCAAACGATTCGATATTACCTCATGGCAGAAAAAGAAAATCGAAGAGTTGAGTAAAGGAATGGCGCAGAAAGTACAATTTATAACGACAGTTATTCATCGTCCGAGTTTGCTGATATTAGATGAACCATTTAGTGGCTTTGATCCTGTTAATGCAGAAATGATTCGTCAAGAGATTATACGTCTCAATCAGGAAGGGACAACAGTTATTTTGTCCACACATAATATGGAATCTGTAGAGATGCTGTGTAAAGAGATATCTCTAATCAATCATGGTCAGATTGTGTTGCAAGGTAACGTGCAGGCTATTCGACAATCTAACCGCTCAAACTTATATCATGTGGTAAGGATTGTAAATGGTGAACGTGTTGAGGAGAAAATTGAGAAGAAAGTTGAGGAAAGTAATAATGATTTACTAAAGCGCCTAAGCCGCGATGGAGAAATCGTTGTGTTTGAAGAGCTTTTACCTACTATGAACGAAATATTTATTAAAACTGTGCAATCATGAAAAACAAAATCCTTCTGATAATTGGTCATGAATACCGCACTCGAGTAATGAAGTTGAGCTTTTTGCTCCTAACATTGCTTACACCTATTTTGTTTATTGGTGTAAGTATCCTTCCTGCTCTTATAATGACATCGGACACAAAAGATAGTGCCAAAACTATTGTTGTAATAGATAAATCGGGCATGTATGAATCTGCCTTTACAAATGATGAGAACTATACTTTTTTGTTTCTGGATGGCGATTTACAGTAAGCCCATGCGGACCATCCTCAAGTTGATGGATTTATATACATCACAGGCGATTTGCGAGATAGCATACAGACCGTTAGTTATTATTCCGAGAAACAACCGAATGCAGAAATGCTATATCGGTTAAGTCGACAGCTGAGTGATTACGTAAATCGTCAACGGATAGAATCTTATAATATACCTCACTTGAAAGAGATAATAGATCAAAGCCAACAGCGTGTAAATATCAATACCGTCAAATGGGATAAAGATGGCTCTGAACATATAACTTCTGCTGACATGACGGAGTTGTTAGGTTTAGTGAGTGCGATGCTGATATTTGTATTTGTATTTATGTATGGCGCGCAAGTCATGCAAGGTGTTGCTCAAGAAAAGTCAAGCCGTATCATGGAAGTGATGATATCGTCAGTTCGTCCATTTGAACTGATGATGGGTAAAATAATAGGTATCGCATTAGTAGGACTTACTCAATTTATGTTGTGGGTGATGATAGGTGCAATAGGCTTTAGTATAGCCATGCCGCTTGTTATGCCGGATGTTGCCGAATTGTCTTCAGATACAATGGCTCAAATGGCTTCAAGTCAAGACCTTAGTTTCTTACAAGAATTGATGATGTCACTAATCGGACTCGATTTTGTAAAGATAATCGTACTATTCTTACTCTATTTTATCGGAGGATATTTGCTATATGCTTCATTATTCGCCGCTGTAGGTTCTGCCGTTGATAATGAGACTGATGCACAGCAATTCACGCTGCCAATAAGTATCCCAATCATGATTTCGATGTACGTAGCGATGCACGCCATGCGTAGTCCAGATAGTGCACTCGCATTTTGGTGCTCATTGATACCATTTACATCTCCTGTAGTAATGTTAGTTCGCCTGCCATTTGATGTCGCATGGTGGGAAATTATTTTGTCACTCGTAATTCTGTACTTGTCGTTTATTGGTTCAACGTGGTTATCCGGTAAAATATACAGAACAGGTGTTCTCATGTATGGCAAGAAACCATCATGGAAAGAGATTTGGAAATGGATACGTTATTAAGCGTTATTTCTGAATAACGATGGCATCGTTTGTGTTGAGACGGACCTTTATCCATTCTTCGATAGTAAGCAGTTGCTTGTTTGTAATAGCATTCCGTTTGGTAGGGTAGATGACGAGAATAATTGTTCCGTCATTGGAAGTCGCCAATTTGATAGCATGAATAGTAGGATATTGCGCTTGCAGTTCCTCTTGAATTTGACTTTCCGGTAAGGAGCGACTCTGAATGGTGCGTTTAAGGCTATCTGTTTGATGCTCTAAGCGTGCAATATCGGCATTGGCTTTCTGCAGTTTCTCGTCATTAGAACGTAGAATCTCCTGCATGATGTCTCTGTCTGAGAGCTGTTCAGTAGAACGTGTTGCATCTTGGCGGAAACTTAATTGTGCACGAGATAATCCGTACTCTTCCGCCGATTTATAGAGTTGTTCATATTCATCCGCTCCCAAAGCTTCACCGGCGATGTATAATTCGATAGTAGCAGGATCCGTTTCAGGATTGACACGATGGTCATAAATATAACTACGTCCGACGTGTTTGTTCTCAGCAACAAAGGCGTTAATAGACTGCATTGTGCGGTTTTCACGAATGACTCGAATAGCAGAAATAACACTCGGAACAATAAGAAGGACAAGAAAGATAGAAATAAGTATTCTTGCCCTGTTATGTGCCTTGGGGTCAGATAGGTGAACTTGCTGATAACCAAATACTTTCGTACCAATATATGCAGCTAGCGCAATAAAGATGCTATTGATTGAGAAGAGGTATAGTGCGCCAAGAACATAATGCCATTCGAAATTAGCTAAACCATAGCCTACAGTACAAAGTGGCGGCATCAAAGCCGTAGCAATTGCAACTCCGGACATAACGGTTCCTTTGTCCTTACGGGAGACTTCAAGAATACCAGCAAAGCCACCAAAAAGCGCAATCATGACATCATAGATTGTAGGATTGGTACGCGCCAACAATTCTGTCGGATGCTCCATATCCAATGGCGATGCAATAAAGTATAAAGTAGAGGCAAAAATAGAGATGCCCACCATAATTGCCAAGTGCTTAAGCGCATGACCTAATAAATTGGTATCGTTAGTTCCCAAGCCAAGACCTAAACCGAGAATAGGGGACATTAGCGGGGAAATCAACATGGCACCGATAATGACCGGAATAGAATTGACATTCAATCCCACCGATGCAATAATAATGGCGCAGAATAGGATTATGATATTAGGACCGCGGAAGGCGACATTATCTCTAATATTGGCAGAAGATGTTTCTACATCCAAATAATCACTCAAGTTCAAAAGGCCTTTGAAGCGGTTGTAATCCTTTTTAGCAAAGTTTTTGCGTTTCATATTCATCATATTTTACATATAGTTGCGCAAAAGTAATATAAATATCTGAAACTGCCAAATTTCTGCACTATTTTTTATGGTATTTTATGATTTTTACGTATAAATATTTGCATTTTCGGGGAAAAAAGTATTATCTTTACATAGAATTTTTGCAAGGACAAAATGAAAGAGGTTGACAAATATCAGAGTGGGGCAGATTTTTGTAATTGTAACGTCAAAATAATAAATTATTTTTTTTTGCAAAAAAGTTTGTGTATATGATTTTTTTGTATTACCTTTGCACCCGAATTTGGAAAAAAGCGAATAACGAGAATATGAAAGCATTTGTATTTCCTGGTCAAGGCGCCCAATTTACGGGCATGGGGAAAGATTTATATGAATCTTATCCATTGGCTAAAGCGTTATGTGAAGAAGCGAACGAAGTGTTGGGATTCCGTTTAACCGATATCATGTTTAGCGGAACAGCTGAAGATTTGAAGCAAACGAAAGTGACTCAACCGGCAGTATTTCTTCATTCGGTTATAGCCAGCCAGGTAATGACCATTCAGCAGCCGGATATGGTTGCAGGGCATAGTTTAGGTGAGTATTCGGCATTAGTTGCTTGCGGATGCTTAACTTTTGGCGATGCTTTGAAACTGGTATCTGCTCGTGCAAAAGCTATGCAGAAGGCTTGTGAGAAACAGGAGTCGACAATGGCAGCAGTATTGGGATTAGAGGACTCAAAGGTTGATGAGTTGTGCCAACAAATAACCGATGAGATTGTTGTTGCAGCTAACTTTAATTGCCCGGGGCAAGTTGTGATATCAGGCACAAAAAGTGGTATTGAACGTGCGTGCGAGCTAATGAAAGCCAATGGTGCGCGTCGTGCTTTGCCTCTTCAAGTGGGTGGGGCATTCCATTCACCATTAATGCAACCAGCTGCAGAGGAACTGCAAGAGGCCATCTTGTCAACAGACTTTAAGAAGCCGTTCTGTCCGATTTATCAAAACGTGAATGCATATCCGCAAATGGATCCGGAGCATATCCGCCAGAACTTATTGCTTCAATTGACCGCTCCGGTACATTGGACACAAACGATTCGCAATATGATTGTAGATGGTGCAAAAGAGTTTTATGAGTTTGGACCTGGTGATGTGCTGAAGGGCTTAATTCGTAAGATTGACCCCAGTGTGCAAGTGGGATAAAAAAGAACTAAATTAGACGAAAAATATGTATAGGACATTTACTTGCGGCGAGCTTCGACTCGCAGATGTAGGAAAAGAAGTTACTCTGGCAGGTTGGGTACAACGTATCCGCAAAATGGGTGGAATGACATTCATTGACCTGCGCGATCGTTATGGAATAACCCAATTGGCATTTAATCAAGGAACAGAAGCATTTGAAAAAGCAAATGGATTGGGTAGGGAATACGTTCTTCAGGTAAAGGGAAAAGTGATTGAACGCCAATCTAAAAATGCACAATTACCTACCGGTGAGATAGAAATAGAAGTGGGAGAATTGAACATTCTCAATCCTGCGCTTACGCCTCCGTTTACTATCGAAGACGAGAGTGATGGTGGCGACGATTTGCGCATGAAATACCGCTATTTGGATTTGCGTCGTAGTTGTGTACGCAAAAACCTTGAATTGAGACATAAATTTGCATTTGAAGTGCGAAGATATTTGGACCAACAAGGATTCTTGGAGGTAGAAACGCCTGTTTTGGTTAATTCTACGCCTGAAGGTGCACGTGACTTCGTTGTTCCAAGTCGTATGAATCCCGGACAGTTCTATGCTTTGCCACAATCGCCACAAACGCTTAAACAACTTTTAATGGTCAGCGGATTTGACCGTTACTTCCAAATCGTTAAGTGTTTCCGAGACGAAGATTTGCGTGCTGACCGTCAACCGGAATTTACTCAAATAGACTGCGAGATGTCGTTCGTAGAACAAGAAGATATCCTCAATATGTTTGAGGGACTTTCTCGCCATCTGTTCAAGAGTATTTTGAATATTGACTTACCCAAACTTCCACGTATGACATGGGCAGACGCTATGAAATACTATGGTAGCGACAAACCAGATACACGTTTTGAGATGAAGTTTGTGGAGTTGCATGATATCTTCCATGCAGCAGAAGCTCAAAAACCAGAAGAAGAGCGCTTTAGTGTGTTTGCAAATGCTGCGTATATCGGTGGAATCTGCGCAAAAGGCTGCGCGACTTATACCCGCAAACAACTTGATCAATTGACCGATTTCGTACGTCGTCCTCAGGTTGGCGCGAAAGGAATGGTATATGCACGGGTAGAGGAGGATGGAACCGTCAAATCAAGCGTAGATAAGTTCTATAGTCAGGATGTTTTGCAATCAGTGGCGCGCGAAATGCAGGCTGAACCAGGCGATTTGCTGCTTATTTTAAGCGGTGATGATGCCATGAAAACGCGTAAACAGCTCTCTGAATTGCGTCTGGAAATGGGACGTCAACTCGGTTTACGTGACCCGAAGAAGTTCAGTTGCCTGTGGGTAATCGATTTCCCGATGTATGAGTGGTCTGATGAAGAACAACGTCTCATGGCAATGCATCATCCGTTTACCAGCCCGAAACCGGAAGACATTCCGCTTCTTGACAGCGACCCAGCTTCCGTTCGAGCAAACGCATACGATATGGTTATTAATGGTGTTGAAGTTGGCGGTGGTTCAATTCGTATTCATGACGCACAACTCCAGGAGAAGATTTTTGAGATTCTCGGCTTCACACCCGAGCAGGCGCAGGCTAAATTCGGATTCCTTATGAATGCGTTCAAATACGGCGCTCCGCCTCATGGTGGTCTTGCTTATGGTTTGGATCGATTTGTAAGTCTCTTTGCCGGACTGGACAGCATCCGCGACTGTATTGCTTTCCCGAAAAATAACCAAGGTCGCGATGTTATGCTCGGAGCTCCGGGACCGATTGACCAAATCCAATTGGACGAGTTGATGCTAGATGTCCGTAAACAGAACAAATAAAGAAGAATACGTGAAATAATGAAGCAAAATCCAGGATGATTGCACATGGTCAAATAGCTCTCATAACGTCCACTTCCCGCTACTTTAAGTATATTATAAGGCATAAGGGAATTGTTTTCTGGCATGATGATGAATTGTATGTCGTTCACCGCACTGTTAAGGGCGTTGAGATAATTACTCTTAATGAATTTTTGGCCACACGCAAACTGCTGAAAATTAAGCGATACAAACTTAAACATGATGTAGATATTTCGGAACTTGTTCGATCAAAACAATATAATCGCTATAAATTAATCAATAACAATTGTGAAAATTTCTGTAACGATTTTATTAATGAATTTTCAACACAACACCGTTCCGTATATTCTGAACAAATAATATTTTGGCTTTCAGCAGGAGCAATTTTACTTGTCGGTGGAGTTATTGCAGCATTTCTTGGTTTAGGTTGGTTGACAATAATTTGTTCATTATTGGTACTGCTTCCAATCATTATTACACTAAAGTCTAATTACGATTATGTAAAATAGTGTTTTTTGAATAATGCTCTACTACGGATTAGAAGACGAAAATATTGAAGAACAAAATTTGTCGCACGAAATTATTCAAATATTTGAAGGTGATGACGTTGCGCGAGAGAAAGTCCCCCAGAGCGGAGATATACTTGGTGTGCTGCCATTGAAAAACATGGTACTATTTCCGAGTGTACTTCTTTCTGTGATGATTACTCGTCCACGTTCGCGCAAATTAGTGGAAGATGCGTATAAAAAAGAGAAACGCATTGCTGTAGTGTGTCAGAAAGAAAGCAAGACGCAAGATCCAAAGAGTGATGACTTGTATACATTAGGCACAACGGCTCGCGTTTTGCGCATTCTAAATATGCCGGATAATAGTATTGGCGTTATTCTTGAAGGTTTTGATCGCATTGCCGTTGACGAATTTATCGCAGATAAAACGACTATTAAGGCTAAAGTCCGCATTCTTCCTGAAGTATTCCCCAAACGTGGAGATAAAGAGTTTCTTGCTATTACAAGTACAATCAAAGAGCAGGCACTCAAAATACTCAACGAATCGGACAGTGCCTCTCCGGATGCAAGCTTAACGCTTCGCGGCATTGATAATCCACCTACCCTTGTCAATTATATCTGCGTTAATTTTGGTGTACGCATTTCTGATAAGCAAGACTTACTGGGGGCCGAATCAATAAAAGAACGCGCTATCAATCTTTTAGCTATCCTTAACAAGGAAGTGCAAATGATTGATATGAAGAAAGATATAGAGAATAAAACACGCAAGGATATTGATAAAGATCAGCGAGAATACTTCCTGCATCATCAATTAGAAACGATTCAGAGAGAATTAGGTGATACCGGTGCACAGATTGCCAACGAATATAAGGAGCGCGCAAAAGATAAAAAATGGTCCGATGCCATTAAAGCTGTGTTTGAGAAAGAATTGACTAAACTACAGCGCACTCCGTCTCACTCGCCGGATTATACTATTCAGCAGAACTTTATAGAGATTATGCTGGACTTGCCATGGAATGAGTATTCTGAGGACAATTTCGATATGCATCATGCCAAGGCTGTATTGGAACGCGACCACTTTGGAATGGAGAAAGTAAAGGAACGAGTTATTGAGTATTTGGCTGTATTGCATCAGGTTATGCTTCTTAAGCAAAGTAGCAAATCTAACTCAAATTCTGATTTCAAAGCCCCTATCCTATGCCTTTATGGTCCTCCCGGAGTTGGTAAAACAAGTCTTGGAAAATCAATTGCTGAAGCTCTTGGGCGCAAGTACGCACGCATTTCGTTAGGCGGCTTGCATGATGAAGCGGAGATTCGTGGACATCGAAAAACGTATATTGGAGCTATGCCGGGACGGATTATCGAGAATCTACGAAAAGTAAAGACTTCCAACCCAGTCTTTGTGCTCGATGAAATCGATAAAATCGGAGCTGATTATAAGGGAGATCCTACTTCAGCGTTGTTGGAAGTACTTGACCCAGAGCAAAATAATACATTCCACGATAATTATCTGGACGTTGATTACGATTTGAGTAAAGTCCTCTTTATTGCAACAGCTAACACTTTAGAAACGATTCCGCGTCCCCTACTCGACCGAATGGAGTTGATTGAAATGAGCGGTTACTCAATTGAGGAGAAAGTTGAGATTGCAAAGCGGCACATCATTCCAAAGGAACTTGATAATCACGGACTTAAGCCATCTCAGTTACGGTTTAAAAAAGAAATAATAGAACAAATAATTGAAAATTATACCCGCGAATCAGGTGTTCGTTCGTTGGAACGTCAATTGGCTGCAGTATGCCGAAAAGTGGTTACAAAATTGGCATTAAATGAGGAATACAATGTCTCTATTACCAAGGATGATGTTGTGTCTTATCTCGGCAAGCCGCGTTTTACGCGTGATGTCTGGGAAACAAATAAGTATATTGGCGTGGTAACCGGCTTAGCTTGGACACAAGTAGGTGGCGAAATTCTGTTCATTGAGACTTCGCTGTCCCCAGCTAAAACCCCTACTCTCACGTTAACCGGTAATTTGGGTGATGTAATGAAAGAAAGTGCCACTATTGCACTTGGCTACATCAAAGCTCATGCTGACCAATTAGGCATCAAACGAAAGGATTTAGATACGCATTCCGTTCATGTCCATGTTCCAGAAGGCGCTACACCAAAAGATGGCCCAAGTGCCGGAATAACTATTACTACTGCATTGGTTAGCGCTTTCACCAAGCATAAAGTGAGACCACGGATCGCTATGACAGGCGAAATGACATTACGCGGAAAAGTCTTGCCTATCGGTGGCGTTAAAGAGAAACTTTTAGCTGCTAAACGGGCTGGAATAACCGATATCGTCATGTGTAAGGATAATGAAAAAGACGTGGATGAGATACCGACTATGTATCTGAAGGGACTGAATTTTCATTACGTGAAAGATATACAAGAAGTGATTGATTTTGCACTTTTGAAATAATAAACATATAGTAATATTTAAAAACAAATTATCATGAAACCAAGTCACATTGAACATCTTGGAATTGCTGTAACAAGCATTGAAGAGGCTATGCCTTTCTTCGAGTTCTTAACCGGTTCTAAATGCTACTCTATTGAAGTAGTTGAAGACCAAAAAGTACGTACCGCTTTCTTCAAAGTGGGCGAAGTGAAGATTGAACTATTGGAGCCGACTTGCCCAGAGTCAACTATCGCTAAGTTCATCGAGAAAAATGGTGGCCGTGGTGGTGTACATCACGTTGCTTTCAACGTGGAAAATGTTGCTGATGCACTCGCAGAGGCTCAAGCTGCCGGAATTCAACTTATTGACCAAGCTCCTCGTAAAGGTGCTGAGAACTTAATGATTGCTTTCTTGCACCCTAAGAGCACTAAGGGCGTTCTGACTGAGATTTGCCAACAACCTAAATAATAGACATTATGAGTAACACGAAATTGCAAAAACTCGTCGAGAACCGTGAAAAAGCGTATGCAGGTGGTGGCGAAGCGGCGGTAGAAAAGCATCACGCTAAAGGTAGCTATACTTGCCGTGAACGCATTAACATGCTGCTTGATGAAGGTTCCTTCGAAGAAATCAACATGTTCCTTACCCATCGCTGTCATGATTTCGGAATGGAGAAAAAAGTCTTCCTTGGTGACGGTGTTGCAGTAGGATCAGGTACTATTGACGGACGTTTGGTTTTCGTTTTTGCTCAAGATGCAACCGTTATCGGTGGCTCTCTGAGTGAGACAATGGCGCTCAAAATTTGCAACGTCATGGACCAAGCAATGAAATTAGGTGCGCCTATCATCGGATTGAACGATTCAGGTGGTGCTCGTATTCAAGAAGGTGCATGCGCTTTGGCTGGTTATGCCGAGATTTTTGAGCGTAATATTTTAGCATCTGGCGTCGTACCACAAATCAGCGTTATCTTTGGCCCGTGCGCCGGTGGTGCTGTTTACAGCCCTGCTCTCACGGACTTTATCATGATGACGGAACAAAACTCATACATGTTTATTACTGGACCGAAGGTTGTTAAATCCGTAACCGGTGAAGATGTATCTGTTGAAGAATTAGGTGGTGCGCGTGTACATGCTACTAAATCTGGTGTAACGCACTTTGTTGCTGCTACCGAGGAAGAAGCTATTGAGCAAGTACGCCGACTCATTTCCTTTATTCCGCAAAATAACATGGAGGAAGCTCCACTTATGCCGTGCGATGACGATCCAATGCGTTTAGAGGATGCTTTGAATGAAATCGTTCCAGATGATCCAAATAAACCGTACGACATGCACGAAATCATCAACCTTATCGTTGATAATGGAGATTTCATGGAGGTGCACAAAGACTATGCTAAGAATGTCATCTGCGGTTTTGCACGCTTCAACGGACGTTCTACAGGTATCATTGCTAACCAACCGTCTTGGCTGGCAGGTGTTTTAGACTGCGATGCAAGTCGTAAGGCTGCACGTTTCGTGCGTTTCTGCGATGCTTTCAACATCCAAATCCTCACACTCGTTGATGTTCCTGGCTTCCTATGCGGTACAGGTCAAGAGTATGCTGGTATTATTGACCATGGAGCAAAACTGATGTTTGCATACGGCGAAGCCACTGTTCCGAAGGTTACAATCACTATTCGCAAATCATACGGCGGATCACATATCGTTATGTCTTGCAAACAGTTACGTGGTGACATGTGCTATGCTTGGCCTAATGCTGAAATCGCCGTTATGGGTGCAAGCGGTGCTGTTGGTGTACTTCAAGCAAAGGCTTTGAAGGCTATTGAAGATCCTGAAGAAAAGAAGAAGTTTATCGCCGAGAAAGAGGCTGAATACAAAGAACTCTTTGCTAGCCCCTATCAAGCTGCTAACCGCGGATATATCGACGATGTTATCGAACCGCGCACCACACGTGCTCGCATCGTTAACGCTTTTGAAAAACTCCAAACTAAGCGCTTGAATAATCCGGAGAAGAAACACTCAAATATCCCATTGTAATATGGTACTATTAGATGTTACAAGCCAAACATGGTTCATTACCGGTGTAGGCTTCGGAATGGTGCTTCTGCTGCTCTTTGCTTTCGTGTATATCATGAAGTTCATGGGCTGGATTATGCAACCACGTACAAAAGCTGCTACGGAGCAAAACAAACCGCAAACGGCTTCGCCCGCTCAAGATGCTGACGAAGCTACGAAAGCGGCTATTGCGTTTACGCTACAGCAATACTACTACGGTGTGCACGATCCTGTAGAAACGCATCTCACTGTCAAACACCACGTTACAGCGTGGAACATTATCGCAACTGAAAAATAATTAATTTAACTACAATGAAGGAATTTCAATTCAAAATCGACGGTAAAGAATATAAAACATCCGTCACTGAACTCGAAGGCGGTATTACCGAAGTAACCGTCAACGGAAAAGCATACAAAGTAGAAATGGAAGCGCATAAAGCGGCTCCTAAAACGGCTGCACCAAAGGCTGCTGCGCCTGCTGCCGCGCCAAAAGCTGAAGCTGCTGCACCTACAGGAGGTAAAAAAGTCGTTTCTCCGCTGCCTGGTTCTATTATCAAAGTCCTTGTTGCTGAAGGACAAGCTGTTAAGAAAGGTGATACCCTTCTGACACTCGAATCCATGAAGATGGAAAATACTGTGGCTGCTGAGTGCGATGGTACAGTTACCAAAGTCGCTGTTACTGCTGGTCAAACAGTTATGCAGGATGACCTGCTCGTTGTTATTGGCTAATCATAACTCTTAACATTATTTATTATGGAAGACGTTCTTGCATTCTTCGCCTCAATGGGATTTATGAACATTAGTTGGCAACAAGCTGTTATGTTGCTGCTTTCGTTCTTCCTCCTCTTTTTGGCGATCAAAAAGCAATACGAGCCCCTTCTGCTTCTGCCAATCGCATTTGGTATGTTGCTCACAAACCTTCCTGGTGCAGATATGTTCCACGAAGAGTTATGGGCTTCATTCCTACAACCGGTTTTAGAAGATGGCGTTACGCCTAATCCTGCATACCATAGTTATGGAGCAATTCTCCGTAATGCAGGCTTGTTAGACGTAATGTACATTGGCGTAAAGGCCGGATTGTACCCTTGCTTAATCTTTATTGGTGTTGGCGCCATGACGGACTTCGGACCGCTTATCGCTAACCCAAAGAGCTTTATCTTGGGTGCTGCTGCACAGGTCGGTATTTTCATTACCTTCCTCTGTGCAAATATCTGGTTCACGCCGGCTGAAGCTGGTAGTATCGGAATTATTGGAGGAGCAG
>ONMT01000014.1 GCA_900319025.1 uncultured Bacteroidales bacterium | reverse complement strand
CTTGTGCATGTGCCAAAAAAACCGTACCTTTGCAGCGTGCAAAGGTTTTTTGTTATTTTGTATGCGAAAAATAGGGTTATTGATAGTGGTTTTAATCGCATTTTGTTGCTGTCAACGAAATGGTAAAGAAGTATGTGGAGTAGCGGTTAAAGGTACGCCGCATGAGTTAGCAGCTGCGATATCGGACAAGGGAGACGGTAGTTTTCTTGTGGAGAGTGTCGAGATCTATGAGCAAAAGGCATATATCCGCGGTTGGTTACGTACAGCCGATGCGTCCGAGCCCTATGACGATGGACTTGTTCCTGCCGAGGTGGTCTGCGACGTCGTCAACGGCCAAGTCGTCGATGCTACTACTTATTGTAAACGTTATAATGGAGAATAGGATATCATGAAAGACTTTATATATGACTATATAAAAAGAATAAATTCTCTTTATAGAACTGACGATGCGACTGAGTTATCGTATCGTTCAGCCATTGAAGAACTATTTCGTCATTGCTTAAATCTTGAAGTAGTCAACGAACAAAAGCGTATTAACTGTGGTGCGCCAGATTTGACTATTCGAAAGGGAGAAGCCCCTGTCGCATACATCGAAACTAAACAAATAGGCGACGGGGACTTGGATGGTCGCCGGAAGAATAAGAAGCAATTCGATCGCTATAAAGAAGCGCTAGATACTATTGTTTTTACAGATTACCTAGATTTTCATCTCTACAAAGAGAAGAACTTGGTAATGAAGTTTGAATTGGCTTACGAGCAAAATAATAAAATCGTATTAAACGAAGACGCAGTTGGGCAATTTGCGTCGCTTATAGATACACTTCGTTATGCTGAGGCTCAGAAGATATCCTCGCCTAAAAAGTTGGCTATTTTGATGGCCAATAAGGCTAAACTTATTGCGGAAGCTGTTAAGTTGGAATTGAAGAGTGATGAGGAGCAAGAGGGTAACCTTTATATGCAATTGAAAGCATTCAAGGATGTTCTAAATAAGGATATTGACGAAAATAAATTTGCAGACCTGTATGCACAAACTATAGCGTATGGTTTCTTTGCTGCGCGCATACACGATGAGAGCCCTAATAATTTTACGATTAAGGAAGCAGCAGACCTAATTCCGGAAACAAATCCTTTCTTGCGGCAATTATTCCAAAACTTAGCGGCGTATAATGTTAACAAGTCTATTGCATGGATAGTAGATGATTTGGTAACTATATTTGCCGCTATTGATGTTAAGAAACTTCGTAAGAACTTTGAGTCCGAGTTTCAAAAGCGAGATCCCATGATTCATTTTTATGAGGATTTCCTAGCCTTCTATAATCCGGCAGCTAAAAAGAAATATGGTGTTTTCTATACACCTCAGCCGGTTGTGGAATTTATTGTGCGCGCCGTGGATGATATTTTAAAGTCTGATTTTGGTCTGGCAAATGGCTTGGCTGATACCAGTAAAGTAAATACCCCCGTGGAGAATGGTATTTCGCAACACCGTGTACAAATACTTGACCCCGCTACAGGAACAGGAACATTCTTAGCCGAGGTGGTCAGCCGCATCAAAGAACGTCAACAACCCGGAATATGGCCAAAATACGTAAAAGAGCATTTACTTCCACGGGTGTACGGCTTTGAGTACATGATCGCACCTTACACAATTGCGCACCTTAAACTCGATATGTTGATGAATTTAAGTGCGGCAGATAAAAAGCAACTAACCAAAGAGGATCGTGTCAATATCTACCTGACAAATTCGCTCATTAAAGACGATATTAAGCCCAAATATATCTTTGCTCAAGAGATAGCAAACGAGGCTAACAAGGCTAATAAGATAAAACATTCAGCGCCAGTAATGGTCATGTTGGGCAATCCTCCGTATGCAGTCAGTAGTAATAACAAAGGCAAAGATTTTGCATGGATAGAAGAACTACTGAAAGATTATAAAAAGGGGTTGAATGAGAAGAAAATTAATTTGGATGATGATTATATTAAGTTTATCCGCCTCGCGCAATATTATGTGGAACGTACAGGGGAAGGAATAGTGGCGTATATATCCAATAACTCTTTTGTTGATGGAATAACCCATCGTCAAATGCGCCGGGAATTGATGCGCTGTTTTGATGATATCTATATACTTAACTTGCATGGTGATTTACGTAAAGAAGAGACGGCTCCGGACGGTAGTAAGGATGAAAATGTATTTGATATTCAACAAGGTGTTAGTATTAATCTTTTCGTCAAGAGAAAAAAAAGTACGGATAAGCAGGCTAAAATACATCACTATGATTTATTAGGCGCGCGCAAAGTGAAGTATCATTTTTTAACAAAGAACACTATAAATTCAATTTCTTGGCATTTAGTGCAGCCCTCAGAACCAAATTTAAAGTTTACTCCGATTGATTTAAGTTCTCAAGAAGAATATGAAAAAGGGTTTAAGGTTGATGCCTTAATGAAATTATATTCTAATGGAAGCATCAGTGGCAATGACGAATTATGTATTTCATTTAATTTAGATGAGGCGAAAAAGAAAATAAATGATCTTTTATCTTTACCCGAAGAAGTATGGAGAGCAAAAAATGGCAAACAAAAAGATGCAAGGGATTGGACTTATATAACAGCAAAAAAGGATGCTAGTACACATCAAATTAGATACACTAAAATCACATATCGTCCTTTTGACAATAGGATAACTCCGTATACGGGTATTTCTCGTGGTTTACACGAAAGTCCTCAATATAAAGTGTTAAAGCATATGTTATTGGGTAATAATATATGCCTCATTACATCGCGCCAATTCGGAGGACATAAACATTTCATCGCTTTTAGTTCAGATACTATTGTAGAAAAATCATCACAGCCTTTTGCCCCTTATAATGTATTCCCTCTATATATCAATCCATCAGACGAAGAATTGGGCTTTGAATTAGAACGAAAACCGAATCTAGATGAATATATCTGGCGTACTATTGAGAACTGGGTTAAATATGGTCAAGCCTTTAAGCCTCTCACAGCCAATGAGCAAAGCGGAGAATTAGGATTTGACGCAGCGCCGGAAGAACCGCACTTCCTAGAACCGGAAGATATTTTTGATTATATCTATGGTGTGCTCCATTCTCCGCATTATCGTGAGAAATACAAGGAGTTTCTTAAGGTGGACTTTCCCCGCATTCCGTACCCCAAGAATGCCGATAAATTCGAGCATTACAAAGAATGTGGTCACCAGCTTCGCGAGCTGCATTTGATGCATAATGTACCGGATGATAAGTTCCCGTATGATAAGCAAGGTAGCGACGAAGTAGAGCAACCTGACTGGAGAGACAACCGCGTATATATAAACAATGTACAGTACTTTGATAAGGTGCCAGAAGCCGCATGGAATATGTACATCGGTGGATATCAGCCGGCACAAAAATGGCTTAAGGACAGAAAAGGTCGCACCCTAAGCTCCGACGAAATTAAGCATTATGAGAAAATCATATACATATTAGTTGAGACTAAGCGTATTATGGATTTGATAGATGATCCTGCTATACAGGTAGCGGAACTCAAGCATAAAGTGGAAGATCTCGAACACCAACTCGCACAACAAAAAACAGGGGCTATCAATAACTACGGCACATTAAACTATTACGAGAAGTGATATATAGTCCGCTCCGAGACTTAAAACCGGAGGACATATTTAGCGCAGAGCGCAGCAGACATTTCCCTTTAAAGACGAGTCGGCAAAACTAAATGTTACGAAAAAGGAATTGTCCCACTTTCCGTGTAACCGCACGGGTAGGCGGGGCATCACAACAAGTTTGCCGACTTCGTCTTTTGTCCCGCTTGCCTGTGCTTTTTTATATAAAATTATGGTCAATAATATTAACAACTTTGGAGTTATCAATTTTTACGAAAACAACAATGCACAAACCAAAAAAGCGCAGGTGGAAACGCTCAGTAATAATAAACCGGAAGATGTAGAACCGATAGACACAAGCTTTTTCGGTACGGATAAATTCCCCGCTGACGTATGCGAGAAGAACCTGCGCAAAGCTATCGAAGAGGCAACCGGAAAGGCGGATGCCTGCCGCCGAATTATGCAAGCCGATACTTGCGGGTATATACATATACGGCATTTTTCAGACGCGCGCAAAGCCGAGTTAGTCAATCCTTTTGCGGCTCCCAAATATACATTTTATGACTACGATTTTCGGCAAGCAAGAAACAGAAGATAGTCCGATATAGTGTTATAATTTGTTCGCGAACAAACCGCTAAAAAAAGCCCTTTTGTTCTAATCTTTGTTCTAATGTGTTCGTATTAGCGTCCCTTTCTTGGGGCGCTTTTTTTTTGTGTCTAATTTTGTCGTCGCAAACCCAAAAATTATTTGCGTATGAACAACAATTCCAAACAATCAAATCGCCCCGCGTACACCGTCGATGGATGGGTGGCGCGCGACGGATTCTATTCCTCTCCGTGCGAGTCACGCGTGAAATTCTTTATTAACAAACCGGAGCGCGTCGGCTCTGACCGTGTGCAAAAATGGACGGCACTCGGCTTCCAAATGCGACTGCCCAACAGCTGCTTTCCCGAACTCCGGTGGAGTCATGAACCTATTCAAATTCGCTTGCAACTATGGAGAATCGATTAGTCTATCAGTCGCAGGCGGACAACCTGCCGGACAACCAAACCATCTGGCGCAAACTGCCCTATAACACGCGCGAATCATCCTTTTTCGCCACCAACTACGGAGCTATACTCCGCCGTATGAAACGCGGTATTACCATCGTGCCGCTGGATAAATGTAAATTAAACCCAGGATCTATTGCACACGGACACGACAAAAGGGGAGGCTTTTACCGATTAAATGCAAACTTTAGCCCTATCCATCACAAACTCATCTACCGCCTCATCGCCGCCGCATTCTGCCCAAACGACGACCCAAAGCGCAACCAAGTCGACCATATCGACAACAACCCTGCCAACCAGCGTGCAGACAACCTCCGTTGGTGCACCGACAAAGAAAACAAACAATTCTACCGCGAAATAAAAAGCGGACAACGTATAATTACTAACCTTCAAAAATCATTGTTTTATGCAAACTGAAATCATTTCTCTCGAACGGCTCGTTCCTATCAGCAGCCTCAAACAAAAGCGCGTGGACGACTTCACCGCGCAAGTCATTGACAACGCCAAAGCATTCATCCCCGACCCACTCGAACGGTACGCTCGGCTACGCGTACTCAAAACCATCATCGACAAAGTAGTCGAGGATGCCGGTGCCCAAGCCGAGTTCTTCTGCGAGCAAAGCAACTTAGGCTCCGATGGTAACGACTTTATCTACAACGGACTGATTTTCCGACGCCAGTTCATCCTCGATTACAACTACGCTGCCAACGCTACCGACATCGAAGGAAAAACTATTCCGTACAAAAAGGTGAAAGGAAAAATCGACTACTATAAGAGACGAACCGAAGTCCAGAAGAAGATCCTCAAAGGCTACGAGGCACAAATCGAACTCGCACACCCGAACATGGTGCCCGATGTCGTACGCGTCTCGATGTCGTATCGAGGACTTGACCCTAAAGACGACAAGTAGCCATGCTCAAACCGAAAGATATCAGGGAGTTACCCACGCTGCGGTCATGCGTCGAGTACGGATGGCCGCCGTGCACCCGATACATAGAAGGCAAAATCTGCGGTGTCCAATATCGGGCACACAATATCGACGAAATAAAGGAAATCATCGAACCATTTTCCGACATAGAATAATTTCGAGGGGCTGTTTGCCGCCTCGACGTCGGGGACCCCAAAATATTTTAATTTTTGGGGAGAGGAGTAAGTGTGAGGCGACCTATTTCCGAGCTTGTCGAGGAAATCTTTTAGCCGAACCAATTACGACGATTTTTCTCCATTTTTCACTCCAATTTCCATTCCATTAACTGCCTGATTATTGCGAGATTATTGCGAGATTTTGAACTGACCATAACATAACGCATTTTTATCCATTTTACTATGACCGAAAAAATATATTGCTCTCAATGTCACAACTCCGTCTATGTGGCTGTTACTGCTACCACCGGCGGCAAGAAAAGATTTGGCAACGATAAAGTCTGCCTTTACTGCAAAGCGCTGAAAAAGTTCTTGCCCAAAAACCAAGAAATCAACCACTGCGCACACCTACTGCCGGAGTCCGTGGACAAACTGCTGCAAGGCTTTTGGAAACCTAACAAAACCAAACAATAGCAGTAATACCAATCACCCGTGAACTACTTCCTTGTAGATATCAATTCCGCCCAACAACTCGACCTCTCCGGTTCCGAGTTGCTGGTCTATTCCGCACTGGTTTATCTTACTAAACACAGCGCGTGGAAAGGCTCTACCTACCAACTCGCCAAACTTAGCCGATGCGGGAATAGAATGACGGCGGGCAGAGCGTTGGAGAGACTTATCGAAAGAGGGTTAGTTTTTAGAACGGTGAACGGCTTATCTTTGGCACAAAATGAGCCATCGTTAGCACAAAATGAGCCACAAACGGCACAAAATGTTCCAAATCCAAAGAGAGTAACAGAGAAAAATATAATAAATAATAGTCAAAGTCTGTCCGTTTCTAAAGAAACTGATAGAACGGACGGACTGACGGACTTTGATATCTTTTGGGCTAATTTTGCGCCTACGGCGCCGTTTAGAAAATACAAAACAGCTTGCCGAAAGTTCTGGGAATCCAAAGACATGACAAATGATTGGAGAGCCCGCGCCGCCGAAAAAGCAAAAAACCACCTCCCCGACAGAAATCCCTATTGGTTCCTACACGACTACGACTTCCTAAACGATGGCACAGTCGGAATGAAACCAGAGGATATCCCAACTCCAACGTGGCTCAATGGAACCGAACAGGAAGAGTGTATCCGAGCTGGCATTCAACTTGCCGTCTGCCGTAACCCACAAACAGGACTATTCGGTACCGTCACCAAACAAGACGCAGACTTGTTCAAACTGCAAATTCATCATACTATTAACAACTAAAAAATCCAAAATTATGAAGTACATCATTTATTATCCTTATCAAAATCTCAGTATTCACCATTTCGATGAACTGGAGAGATGGGTCGCGCTTACACTACTTGCGCAGTCACAACACTATCGCGGAGAGTATCGTGTGAAAAGACCACTCCTTCTCAATGATCACATGGGAATCTCTAAATCGTGGATTAAGCTTCTTATGAAAACATTTGGAACGCTCAAACAGAAAGGGTTTATTAAACGATTCGAGAAAGGTACATACTACCTCGATATCTGCAAATCACCATTCGTCTTCTCTAATTCCGAAAAGGAAGCACGTAGAAGGGACAATTGGGCGTTTGAATTAGAGCAAGCCAGAGAGTTGTGCAACCCGTTCACTTTTGACGATGCAGATGAGTTATATAAAAAAGATTTTGCTGGACCTTATACAGAAAATGGATAAAAATGACACCCAAAAGCATTTTCCTCCATAAAAATTTGCAAATCGCTAATTCCCTGTATTATCTTTGCATCGTGATTTGAATTAGAGACGCAATTATGCAAAAGTTAATCTATCATCTATTAACTATGCCGCAGGCTTGTTTTTAGCGCCCCCTATGGGGTCTGCATATACCCCGTAGCAACGATGCTTCCGCGCAGGGGGCGCGGAGTGTGGCGGCGTTGGGGAACGCCGGTTGCCAAGCGGGTATATGCAGCACGAAGTCTGGCGCTAAAAAACAATCGCTCACCAGAGCGAAACCCTAAACCCTAAACCATAATATTTAATTTTTAATTTTTAATTTTACAACGTCTAAAGATGTACATCACACTTAAGAGAAATACGCAGTCCGGCGACGGAATCTTTGGCAACCTATTAGTTGACGGCAAGGCCTTTTGCACGACCATCGAAAGGGCGTCCAAAGCAATTCCGGCTCTTATATATAGAGTAGGCGTCACTCGCTCACCGAAATTCAATCGACTGCTGCCAATCTTAAAGTGCGTTCCGGGCAGAGAAGGAATACGCATCCACGGAGGAACACGCCCAAGCCACTCCCAAGGATGCATCCTTCTGCCGCCTGGGTACACAGACAAACTCACTCAACTACTACTCCAAGCTGAACACAACAAAGAAACAAACCTAATAGACATACAAACACTATGAAAAAATCCTGCAAATCAGTCTTATTCAGCTTACTCTTTTTAGTAAGCGTCATCGTAGCTTCTACCACGCTCACAAGCTGTAATGTTACACGTACAATGACGACATCGTCCCAGTATTCACAACGTGGAGACACAACCACAACCATCACCTCGAAAACGGTGGAAAGTTACAACGCAGTCAAGAAATGAAATTCGCACAAGTGATATTGGCTGGACTAACCGTCATTGGCGGCATCGTGATGGTGATGTGCTCTCTCTACATCGACCCCGAAGGCGTGATTGACCCTACGGTATTAGTCGCGTTCGGAGAAGCACTCACTTTCGCCGGCGCTGTCATCGGCGTGGACTACCACTACAAACACAAAACCCTCTCCCACATGGAGAGCAAAAATAAATCGATTGTTAAACCCGGAGCGTCTTCCCGACAAACGGGAAGAGCGGCATCCGCCTAGAAGGGCTATCTAGGACTGTATAGCCCAAAAACCTTAAAACCTTACACGAATGGCAAAGTACACTCCTATCGAAATGGTGAAGAACTACCAAGGCAAAATCTGCTCTCACAGCGACACGTACTTCCAAAGACGCGGTAAAGACAAATCCGTGCTCTGCACCGGTAAAATGTGCAACCCGCGCAACCTGGAACTTAAACCGTACGACGCTGACGAGTTAGCTCGCCAAGCGAAGTTCGCACAAGCAGCAGCCGCAGTCAAGGCTCTCACCGCAGAACAGAAAGCCGCTTACAAAGCTGAGTGGCTTGCACAAGACAAGTACCAATTCCTCTCTGCATTCATCATGCACAAGGAGTTCGAAAAACTCGTCTAAACCAAACTCCGGCTGCGTATCCTTCAGGCAAAAGCTACGCCTCTCCGCGTTTTTTAGCGCCCTAAGGACAGGTTGTGTACATCTTACTGCTCGACTCGTGAACAATTGCCGAAAATATAGTGCAAAGCGAGCGGCTATAAAATCACATGTCTGAGCGCATCCCCTACGACCGCCTAACGGCGCGAGTTGAGATTTTATAGCGAGCTGCACTATCTCTTTTTTCGAGCGATTGCGAACCGGAGACAGAGGATGTACGCGATTGCGAACCGGAGACAGAGGATGTACCAACCGAATAACGGTTGCCGAGCGGGTATATGCAGCACGAAGTCTGGCGCTAAAAACGCTCGCTCACCAGAGCGAAACCCTAAACCCTAAACCTTAATCCTTAATTTTTAATTTTTAATTGTCATCAACTATGTCTAAAGTCGTATTTATGGACCCCATCGACCATGTGTCGGGCAAACTGTCCAAAAACTCACGCGTGACTTACTGCTACCGCCCGGCTTCGATTTCCGAGCACGGCGAAGAGCGTAAGTACACGCAAATCCGCGGCAAACGTTCCACTCCGTACACCGCTGCTGAGTTGGCACGCTTCGACAAGTTCAGCGCTGTGGCTAAGGCTGTGGCTGCTGTCATGAAGAACCCCGCTGCGCTCCAAACAGCACAAGCAGAGTTCGCTGCACAGACCACATTCAAGAAACTCCGCAACTACTTGTGGGACCGCGAATGGAGCAATTATCAAGGCTAATAGCCTTTGGCTGTGTAGTGCGCCAAGGCGCGTTTATTGCCTGACGGCGTTTATTGCGCTAAAGCGCGTGTATTGCCTGACGGCGTTTATTGCCTGTGGCAGTGTATTGCGCTAAAGCGCGTTTAATGCCTACGGCGTGTAAATAAACGTTGCGCAGCAACACTAAACGTCCAGCAGACAATAAACGTGCGTAGCACAATAAACAAAAAAGTGCAGGTTTTACCACAATCTGCACTTTTTATTTGTATATGTCAGATAAAAGCTGTACCTTTGCAGCGTGATTGTGTTAGAGTGAGATTAAATCACTATATCATGCAGATAGACAATATCTATACCGTTATTTTTGCGGCTGTGTTACCGCCGTTTTTGCTTGTCTTTTATATTTGGTATAAAGATAAGCAGCAGCGTGAGCCAATTTTTGAGATGGGCAAAGGTTTTCTTTACGGCGTTATCTCGGCGGGGATAGCGTTAGTTCTCGAACTCGCTTTAACGAGTTGTTACCTTGTGCCAGATGAGCCTACTACATTATTTCAAGCGGGTTGGAAAGCGTTCTTAGGTGCCGCTATTCCGGAAGAGTTAGCCAAGCTGTTTATGCTATGGCTTTTGTTGCGTCGTAATCGCTATTTCGACGAGCGCTTTGATGGTATTGTTTATGCTGTATGTGTCGGTATGGGCTTTGCGGCAACGGAGAATATTATCTACCTGTTCTCCAATCTTGAGGCGTGGCAATCGGTGGCTGTCAGTCGTGCGATGTTTGCCGTGCCGGGACATTTCCTCTTTGCCGTTACGATGGGCTATTTCTATTCGATGATTTGCTTTGGTGACTTAGATTGGCGTAAGTCCAGCCGCATTTTCTGGGCGCCTGTTTTGCTGCATGGAACATACGACGCGTTACTGATGATGAGTAGCGTGGGAACAATGTGGTCGGGAATCTTGCTTATTGGATTTTATATCTTCTGCTTTAAGATGCTTCAAGGTGGTCGTCGCCGTATAGCCGAGCAGTTGGAGCGTGATAAGAAGCGTCGCGATTCGCTTATCTGTTAATTGTCATCTCGCAGCGTAAGCAGTCAAAGTGCAGGTTCAGAACGGTTCCGTTCTGTAGCCGGATAGCACGCGGTTCATTCTTTAGTGGATTGGTTTTGCGGCAGTGTCCCATTTCGAATAGGATGCAGTATCTGCATGTCATTAACGGATAAGCCGTAGTGTCTTCTTGCACTTTAGGCAGCGGATGAGCGAGTGTAATCTTCACCTCCGGTACTTCTTGTGTAGGTATTTCCAAAGTAGCGCGACGCAGTGCATTAAGCTCCGAGATAGGGATAAATGGTATCTGCGCGTCCGGACGCTCTTTCTTTAGTTGGAAAGAGTTGGCTGTATAGATGGTGTCGCCTAATTTGGTGAGCTGTTGTTCGATGGTCTGAATTGCTCGTTCGATGTTTGTTGCCGCTTGGTATTTCGGAACGAATATTTGCGTGAGCGGCTCTAAGTTCTTGTCTAATGGCTGGTAGATGATGCGGTATCCTTCTTCCTGTATGAGGAAGATAACATCCACCGGCACGCGGCGTTCAAAGTGCAGGTTGCGCAAGTACTCCGGGTCGTAGTTGCGGTACAGATGACTTGAGGTTAATCGAGTTGTCAGCGTCTTGTTGATTTTAACCATGTTGCCGTTGACGCCATTAACATAGAATCCCTCGTCTCCAACAGTCAGTCCGTCTCCGTTGTGTAGGGTTATGCCCTGTTCCAAGCGAACGATTAGCGTGTTGCCGTTAGCGGATAACACTTCTCCGATGTATTCGCCTGTAGATTTAGGCGTGTCCCAATTCGCCATTGGTCGTGTTCTGCCGTGCAGGAAGTAATCAGTAGCTCCGCGGTGGAAAGTCTTAGCGGGATTGAGTGTCGAGGTGTGGTGGTCCAAGAGTTGGCGGTAGTAGCCTGTTATATTCGATACGTAAACGGCATCTTTCAGTCGTCCTTCTATCTTAAATGTGGTTACTCCAGCGTCTATAAGTTCCTGCAGATAGGCTGATCGGTCTAAGTCTTGCAGTGACAATAGGTAGCGCTGGTGAATAGGCTTTCCGTTGTCGTCGATGATTTCTTGTCCGTCCTTATCCAATAGGTCGTAGCGCATGCGGCACATTTGCGCGCAGCATCCGCGGTTAGCGGAGCGATTCATGAGCACTTCTGACATAAAGCATTTGCCGGAGTAGGAGACGCATAGTGCGCCATGGACAAAAGCTTCGAGTTTGATATCAGGCACCGCTTGGTGTATGGCGCGAATCTCTTCTATGGATAGTTCTCGTGCGAGCACGACCAACTTAAAGCCCATGTCGCGCAGTTTGGCTACTTGTTCCGGTGTACGATTGTCGCATTGCGTAGAAGCATGCAGTGCGAGGTTAGGGAGTCTCGAGTGTGTCTCGGCAGCGAGTCGAAGGTCTTGGAGTAGCAAGGCGTCTATTCCTATCTCGTATAACTGAGTGGCGAGTTGGAGCGCGTCAGCATATTCGTCTTCCTGGAGTAAGGTGTTGAGTGTCACATGCACCTGTACGCCGAATAGGTGGGCATAAGTAACTAACTGCGCGATGTCTTCCAAACTATTTCCCGCTGCTTCGCGTGCGCCAAAGCGTGGTGCACCGATATAGACAGCATCCGCGCCGGCTTGTATGGCGGCTTTGGCTATCTCGATATTCTTAGCGGGTGAAAGGAGAATCATTGTCGCAGAGCATTAGCAAATTCATATAGTACGATACCTGCCGTTACGGACACATTGAGACTATGCTTCGTGCCGTATTGCGGTATCTCTACGCATGCGTTGCAGGCGTCCACGACTTCTTGCTGTACGCCGAATACTTCGTGTCCGAGCACAACTGCGCAAGGCTTATGGGCAATGGTTTTGACTACGTCGTCCAAGGTGATGGAGTCATGCGCTTGCTCGATAGCATAAACGGTATAACCACTCTCTTGCAGCGCCTTGACTGCGTCCAATGTGTTCTCGAAGTACTTCCAGTCAACGGATAACTCTGCGCCCAGAGCTGTTTTATGTATCTCGTCATTAGGCGGGCAGCAACATATACCGCAAAGATAGACCCCTTCTAATCGAAACGCATCGGCAGTACGAAAGACTGCGCCGATGTTATGTTGTGAGCGAACATTATCCAACACAACAATAAGCCGTACTTTGTCGGCTTGATGGAATTGTTCGACGGTGAGTCGATTCATTTCGTCGGTAGTCTTCTTCATGGGATAAGGAAAGTATAATGCGTTGTAATGGTAGTATCGTTTATGTCGATAATGAAGTCCTCGTGAATAGGCAGCACGCGTCCGTTATCGAGGAAGAGTAGGGTGTTAGCCGTTGATTCGTCCACGTGCTCAACGCAGCCTAAATCGCCTTGTTCGTCATCCACTACGCGTAACCCAGTTAGGTCTTGCCACGTGAGTGTATCGCCGTCGTTTGCATCGGCTGCATATTCAATAGCCACGTTTGCGCCGACTAAGCGATTCGCTGCGCGCTCCGAGTCCACTCCTTTGAGTTGGAGTAAGACATCGTCTCCTTTGCTGCGCCAATCGAGTACGCGAAAAGGTACCTGGATAGCGTCTAAGGAAATGAACACAAAGTCTGGGTCGGCATCAAAGAAGAGGTCGTTATCTAATTGGCATTGCACTTCTCCGTTGGTGCCGTGCAGTTTCCGAATGTTCCCTATTGAAAGGAGTGAGTTCATTTAGTCGCGGATAGTGAGTCGGTGGTTGGTGTATATAGCTGAGTACTTACGTAGTGCTTGTTTGCTGATAGACTGTGTGGGTGTTCCGAATCCGTGTGATACGTCGTATTTCTCGCCGCAGATAGGGCAGATGACATAGAATCCGTCCACGTAGCATGGTTCGCGTTTGATGCAGTGTGGGCAGCATAGGTCAAAGGCGGCATAGTGCTGGTCGTGCGTGATGTAAATGAGCGTTCCGGCGTAGCCGTAGTAGTCGGTGTTGGTGAGCGGAAGTGTTTGTCCGTGGTAGTGGTATCCGGAACCATCTACAATAATGTATTCTCCGATGTTCGCGGTCACGAAGTGTACGTATGCGCCCGCTTCCGTGTTGATAGTGAGTTGTACGGGCGCTTTAGGTATAGGTGAATAGTTCACCTGTTCGCACCCTGTGAGTGTCAACAGACTGATTAGTATAAGCTCTATATAGCGGTGTTTACACATTACTGCACAGCATCCAGATGGATATTGAATATGAGTGTGGAGTATGGTGGAATATAGGACGAGGTGCCCTCTGTTCCTTGCGCTTCCTCTAAGTAGCCGAGTTCGTAGGGGATGTATAGGATGATATCGCCATTGGTATGTATTTTCTTTATGCCTTCGGCGAAACCGGCGACGAGGCTATTGACAGCAAAGGAGGAGGTACCGCCTTCGAACTTAGCGCCATTGATGAGTGTGCCTGTATAGGTACAGGTAATGATATTGCTATGTGAAGGTCGAGCGTCGTACGGGTTGGGGTCAGCAATGACTTTGTATTGCAGTCCTGATTCGGTGACGTGTACTCCCTCTTGGCTCTTGTTATTGGTCATCCATAGCTGGTTTTGTGCTTTCCAGTCGAGCCAGTCGTTTTTCTTGCAGGCGGGCAGCGAGACAAGCATGATAGCAAAGAGGATGAAGAAGATGTTCTTTTTCATATCGCGTTTTAGTTAGCAAGCCATGAGCTTGGGTTGAGTATTGTTTTGTCTTTCCATATTTGGAAGAAAAGTTCCGTTTTATTATCTTGCTCGGGGTCGGAGAAGATTGTTCCTATCTTCTGTTTAGCAATGACTTTGTCTCCTTGTTTGACATTGAGTCTGCTGAGTCCTGCGTACACGGAGCGGTAGTTACCGTGTGCGACGATGACAGCGTATGAGCCGTTCATGAGGAAGCAAGAAGTCACTTGTCCTTCGAATACGGCCCTTGCGCCGGCTCCGGCAGTTGTTTGTAAGTAGATACCCTTGTTATCAATGGTTACGTCCTTATAGACAGGGTGTTGGTGTTTGCCGAATTGTCCGCTGATAAAGCCTTTCTCGATAGGCCAAGGCAGTCGTCCTTTGTTCTGCTCGAAGTTACCTGAGATAAGTTGTTGTTCTTTTGTCAGAGCAACTTGCGCTTGCTCTTTGGTTTGTTTCTCGATAGTAGCTGTAATCTTCTTATTGAGGTCGTCAACTTTCTTTTGTTGTTTTTTGAGTTGTGCAGTCAGCTCTTTTTCTTTCTTTTGGAGGTCTTTGAGCATCTGCTGTTGTTTGCGTTCGTCCCGCGCGAGTGCCTCTTGTTCGCGTTTTTGCGTTTTGAGAGCATGTTGCTTATCGGACTTATGTTGCGTTAGCTTGGTATTCTGCGTGTTTATCTCGAGGGCGGCTCGTTGTGGTTGTAATCGTAATGCTTGGGGAACACGCACATGCGCACCTTGTTGAAGGGGGCGGCTTTCAGGCTTTCCAAGGTCTGCTCCAGTGTGTCGCGTCGGCGGTTGAGGGTGTTTATCTCGTCGTCGATAGAGGATATCTCTTTGCCCAAGCTGTTAATCAGTTTCTTCTGGGTAGCGATATTTTGGTTAATGAGTTGCAGTTTGGTAACGGTAGCAGTTTCGTTTTTCTTAGTCTGCTTGAGCATTTTATTGGTTTGCTCAATCTCTTGTTTGAGTTGCCGTTGTTGCTTCTGCAAGTTCTTCACGGTATTATCTGCGGCATAAATACAGCAACAGAGTAGTACCATCAAGCAATATGTAATTAAGCGTTTCATTCGCTAAGGAAAGTGGCTATATATTTATATTTATCGGTGTTTAGTCTACGGATATTCATTGGCGTATCGTAGCTTAGTTCGCCGTATTGTAGGTCTAATCGTATTTGGTGTTGTTGGTAGGCATAGTGCATGGTGACTTTATCCCCTTTCTGAGCTTTCTCGCCGGAGGCAAAGGTTTGCAGGTCGTTCCATCTGATTTTAGGTACAATATGACTGTTTTTTGTTAGTTCGACGGTAGTATATTGGTGGTTGATTTTGTCGATAGCCGTTGCATTGTGCGGTGTTATTTCGAGTCTTCCTATTTCGATAGCGGGCATCGGTTTGATAGCGATGATGATGAGTGAGTCTTTGATGGCTTGCATGGTACATCCGATGGTGTACTGCAAGGAGTCGAGGGTGAGTGTAGCGATGCAGTTCGTCGCCTGTGCTGTTTGCCAGGATGTTTTCGTGGCATGTCTTGAGGTAGCACAGCCGCAAAGTAGCAGTGTTGCTAAAGTGAATATGATGAGTTTACTTTTTTTCACCTTCGATAGCTGTTAAGTGTTCGTTAATGACTTTTCGTGTATCCGGGTCTTTGGCTTTCTCCAGGGCTTTGCGCAGGTAGAAAGTCGCCAAGGCGTCTTGTCCTTTGAGGTGCAGTATCCAAGCGTAGGTGTCGAGGAAGGTAGCATTATCGGCATCGACTTGTATTGTTTTTGCGCTCATTTGTTCGGCTCTGGTGAGGTCGCCTCCGTAGATAGCCATGCAGTAGGCGTAGTTATTGAGAGCGGTCATGTTTTTGGGCCATAAGTAGATAGCTATCTCGTAGTTCTCGTAGCCTCTATTGAGTTGTCCGATGTTGACGAGCGAGTCGGCTTCAAAGGTCTTAATGAGACTGATATAGTAGGCGCAGTAGGGCACTTTCTGTATCATGGCGTACTCATGTCCTTGGAGTGGGAAGAGTTTAGCTATGCGTTCTGACAGTTCAAACACTTGTTTTTCTTCGCCTAATTGCATGTGTATCTCTGCTCTAAAGAGCAGGAAGTTGAGCGATTCAGGGTCTTGCTCCAAGTATTGGTCAATGGCATCAACGGCTTGTTTGCCTTTGTTGAGTCCGAGATAGATGCGATAGCGATTGAGAGCGCTGTTGGCGGTGTATCCGGAGAGTGCATCGACGTTATCCTGCACTTTGAGTGCTTTTTTCCATTGCTCGGTATCCATGAGGTGGTCGAGGTAGTGTTCGTTGCACTCTGCAGGAGCTAATTCGTAGGCACGTTGGAAGTATTGTGCTGCGATGTCTTGTTGCTTAAGGCTGGCGTAGATAACGCCCAAGTGGTCATTGGTTACGGCGTCCTTTGGGTTAATCTGCTGGCAGAAGTCGAGTAGTGTATAGGCGCGAGGAAAGTCGTTGCTCTCGATAGCATGTCGAGCCGCATAGAAGTAGTAAAGGAATTGTTGTTCCTGCTCTTGCGGTATGACTGGCTTCTTGGCTATTTTTGCCTCGACGGGCAAGCCCAAGCAGCACACTATGAGTGCTATGTATAATCGTCTGACCTTGTTCATTGTTTTATTTGACTCCGCTGTGTCCAAATCCTCCCGCTCCGCGTTCTGTTTCGTCGAGTACTTCGACGGCTTGCACTTCGGCGTGTTCGTGTTGTGCGATGACCATTTGGCAGATGCGTTCCCCCGGTTCGATAGTCTGTGGCTCGTCGGATAGGTTAATGAGAATGACTCCCACTTCTCCACGGTAGTCGGAGTCGATAGTACCCGGCGTATTGAGCACGGTTAGTCCGCGTTTGAGTGCTAATCCGCTACGAGGACGTATCTGTGCTTCGTAGCCTACGGGTAATTGAATATATATTCCGGTAGGGATGAGTTTGCGCTGCAAGGGTAGTAGGGTCACCGGTTCGGTAATATTACAGCGTAAGTCCATTCCGGCTGCTTGTTCACTCTCGTAGGCGGGTAGTGGGTTGTTGCTTTTGTTGATTACTTTGAGTATCATAGATTAGAATCGTTTTTCAGCTAATACTTTGAGTCCTTCGGGAACGATGCGGATGTGGATATCTTGTGGCATGTCCACAGGGTCTCCATCGATATGGAAGGGAGCATTGCTTTCGCGGTGGAGTATGACATCTTTCGCCTTGATCGTATCCATAAAGAGGCTGTTGTTGATGCTCTTGGTGAATAGTCGTAGTGCGAGTCCGGGCGCCCCTAAGATAGCGGATGAGCTCATGATACAGATATCCATGAGTCCGTCTTGTATACTTGCCAGAGGCGCGATATAGGCATCATAGCCCCATTGGTTCGCATTAGCGAAGGTGATGAGGAAAGCTTTCTTAGTTACCTGTACGCCGTCGCAAGTGAGTTCGTAGGTCTCCGGAGTGTAGGAGAATACGTCCTTGATAGCATTTTGGAAGTAGGTAGCAAATCCCCTTTTGCCCGCTCCGGCGAAGTCGTCCGCTACGAGGGCGTCAAATCCTGTACCGCAGGTAGAGACGAACATCTTATCGTTCGCCAATCCGTAGTCGCAGCAGATGGGTTCGCTGTGGTTGAGCATTTGTATTGCTCTTGCGGGCGTCATAGGGATATGTAGGTGTCGCGCAAATCCGTTACCGCTCCCGACGGGTATAACGCCGAGGGCGGTATTGGTGTCACGTAGTCCTTGTGCTATCTCGTTGACTGTACCGTCTCCTCCGACAGCTACGACGGCGTCGAATCCCATGGTAGCGAACTGTCGCGCGAGTTCTCTCCCGTGTCCGGCGTATTCGGTGAAGACGATATTAGGCAGCCATTGGCTGCGGTCCAGTTCCTTATCTATCAGTTTGGGCAGTTTCCGTTTAGCGTTCTGCTGCGTCCCTGAAATCGGGTTGATGATGAAAGCGATGTTCTTCATTATTTCACTTGGCTACCGAGTGCGTTTAAAGGGTTACAAATATTATGTTAATTATTTTTTCAATTCAGCGTGCAAAGATACAACAAAAAAATGGAGTATGCAAGTATTTTTATGTAAAAATAAAAATACAGGCACATATTTCTTGTTTTTTGGTCCGATTATTTTTTTTTGTGGGGTAGCGAAATGGAGAAAAATGCGTGTTGCTCTAGACAGGCTAAAGTCTCGCAATAACCTCGCAATAATCAGGCAGTTTGTTGGTTCGAAATTGGAACAAAAAAAGGAGGAAAATGCAAGTTTCTTATAAAGTGCATGCGATGGCGGCGATGATATATGGCATGGCACCGATGAGTACGCCTTTGCTCAGTCTCCAAGTGTCGGTCGTATAGAAGACGAAGACGAGCGCAAGGTTAGGGAAGACACTGACTTGGAGGAGTTTACTGAACGTAGCAGAGAGTGCCCACCCAAAGGTTTGGAACGTGTACCAGAGGTGGAATTGGTTGATATAGACAATGATGAACAGCGCGGGCATGAGTAGTCCGAGCACTATTCCAATCCAGTATTTATCAAAGCGCTGCATATTCGGTCATGTCCACAGAGCAAGGCTGAATGGAGATGAAGTGGTGGGCAATTGCCCATTCATCAGTGTCCTCGGCATCGGGTTCTTCGTTGACGAAATTGCCCTTGAGCCAATATTCGGTTTTGCCTTGTTCATTCACTTTCGGTACGATTTCTTTTTCCCAGTGTCCACGACATTGTCGTGTCCATTTCATTCCTTCGATAGGTCCGACAGGTGCGTTGATGTTATAGCACATGCCCCAACGCCAGTCAAGGTCGAAGCGCAGGTGTTTGCATAGTTCGACAATATATGGTTCGAAGTGACTGAGGTCGGTAGGCTGATAGTTATCGTAGATGGATAATCCGATGCTTCGAATATGGTGTTCGACACCGGTGAAGCAAGCTCCCATAGTACCTGAATAGACCACATTGACAGATGCATTGGAGCCGTGGTTGATGCCGCTGACCATGAGGTCGATACGGTCAGGGTCGTCGTCAAAGAGGACGTTGAGTGCGAGTTTGACGCAATCGGACGGCATGCCGTTAGTTATATAGACGTCTATCTGTTTCTTCTCCTCGTCGGTGAAGTAGTCGGAGTCGGCGATATCGATTTTATCGAAGCTCATGGGTTTACCCATAGAGATTGCATTGGACATACTGCTGCGCGGTCCATCGGGTGCCACGACGGTGACATGTCCTAATTGGGTCATGAGTTTAGTGAGGAGGAGGATACCTTGTGCTCCCCATCCGTCGTCGTTGGTGATTAGGATTTCCATACTTCGTCAATTACGTTTTGTGCCAATTGGTTAGCTTGCTCCATCGTAGCGGCTTCGGAATAGACGCGGATAATGGGTTCGGTATTGGACTTGCGCAGATGTACCCATCCGTCGGCAAAGTCAATTTTGACTCCGTCGATGTCGTTCACGCGCTCGTTGCGGAAGGTATTCTTCACGCGGGCAAGGATAGCGTCCACATCCATCTCGGGTTTGAGGTCGATACGGTTTTTGGAGATGCAGTAGTTGGGGAACGTTTTTCGTAGCTCACTTACAGTGCAGTTTTTCTCGGCGAGCGAGCTGAGAAAGAGTCCTATACCGACGAGAGCGTCTCGGCCGTAATGCGCTGCGGGATAGATGACTCCGCCATTACCTTCTCCACCGATGACGGCATTGGTTTTTTTCATCTGTGCAACCACATTGACTTCGCCAACGGCAGCAGCGGAGTATGCGCCTCCGTGTGCTTTAGTGACATCGCTGAGTGCGCGAGTAGAGCTGAGGTTACTGCATGTATTTCCGGGCGTGTGGCTAAGGATATAATCCGCCACGCTGACGAGTGTATATTCTTCGCCGAACATGTCTCCGTTTTCGCAGATGATAGCGAGTCTGTCCACGTCTGGGTCCACTACAAATCCCACGTCGGCTTTGCCGCTCTTGAGCAGGTCACTTATTTGTGTCAAATGCTGCGGCAGCGGTTCAGGGTTATGGGCAAAATGTCCAGTCGGTTCGCAGTTGAGTTCGATGATATTGTTAACGCCTAAGGCTCTGAGTAGAGCCGGGATAGCGAGTCCTCCGACGGAGTTCACGCAATCGACGGCGACGGTGAAGTTCTTGGCTTTGATAGCTTCGGCGTGGACAAGGTCGAGTTGTAGCACCTGGTCGATATGGTAGGGCAGGTAGTCCTTGTTGGTCATGTGTCCGAGGTCGTCCACATCGGCGAAGGTGAAGTCTTCTTGTTCAGCTATAGCGAGCACTTCTTTGCCTTCGGCATCGTTGAGGAACTCACCGTGTTCGTTAAGAAGTTTGAGTGCGTTCCACTGTTTCGGGTTATGGCTTGCTGTGAGGATGATACCGCCTGCAGCTTTCTCGCCTGTAACGGCTAACTCGGTAGTAGGAGTAGTGGCGAGTCCGATGTTGACTACGTCAAATCCCATTCCCATCAAGGTGCCGCAGACTATTTGTTCGACCATGTGTCCGCTGAGTCGTGCGTCCCGACCGACAACGATGGTTTTGTTGTTAGGCATAGCGGCTTGGCGTTGCTTAGCATAGGCGGCGGTAAAACGTACTATATCAACAGGATTTAATCCATCTCCAACGCGGCCACCGATCGTGCCACGAATACCAGAAATACTCTTAACTAAACTCATATTATCGTTTGATTTTCATTTTCATGTGATAGCCATAGGGCGTAACCGTAGTTTGGTCGTCCGTAAAGCCTAATTTACTTGGGCAAATGATTTTGCACTCTGAATCGCTGTACTCCATTAGTCCGACGGCGACATGCCAGGCAGTAGGTGCTTTTGTGTAGTCCGTGAGGTAGGTAAACTCAAGCGGGTAGGCACTATTGAGGGTAGTCCAGTAGTCCGCGGTGTCGGCATTGACGGTGAGTGTATATTGCTTAAAGCGCATCACAGCCGTTTGGGTAGCTGTAATAGGGTTGACTTTCGGTCCTCGTTTAACGAGGTGGTAGTAGAGGTAGTCGTAGCCGCTGACTTGGTAATAGTCTTTTTCGTCCCAGTCCTCATCGTTTTTAGGTAGCTCTTTGATGACGTTGATATGCTCCCGCGCAATATAGTCCTCAATGAGTTTTTTTTCTGCTTTGAGGTCTTTGGAGTAACTATTAGCGGAGCAGCTGCTTAGGATGGCTGCTGCTGTGCCGAGTGCGAATAGAATAGATACAATTTTCATCGATTACTCTTTTGCTTTAAGTGTGACGTCCAATCGGACGTTTGTATAGGGTTTGATATTGCTTGTTCCCTGTTGTCCAAAGGCGGAGTACCACGGAGCGTATAGTGTGGTTGTTTCGCCTTCGGCCATGTCGTCCACGGCTTCTTCGATAGCCAGAGGCATGTCGAAATATTTAATGGTATAAACCCCTTCTGCGTCTTGTAGGAATTCGCCTTGTAAGGAGTAAACTTTCCATGTTACGAGCCAATTTTCGTTGGGTTTGGGCGATTGGGCGTAGGTAGCGAGTTGTTTTGTTTGTTCGTCCCGTTGTTTTCTCCAAGCGCCGCATCGAAGTTGGGCGAATGTGATACTGTCTGTTTTTTGTAGGCTATCAACGAGTGCGAGGAGTTCATTATCGGCTTGTGCTGCCATACGTTGGTTGATTTCTAAGAGGGTGAGCACAGTCGTATCCACCCTTACCGTCGTCTGTCCGCTTCGTCGTGTAGGACTCTGCGGCTGAGTACGATGGCAACTGATAAGAGCTAAAGCCAAGCACGGTATGAACCAGTTCCACCTCACTTTGCCAAACGTTCTAAGTATCGTCCGTACTCGGTTTTCATTTCTTTTCCGAGTGCGCGCAATTGGTCCGTAGTTATCCATCCGTTTCGCCATGCAACTTCCTCAATACAAGCGATATAGAATCCTTGTCGGTTTTGGATAGTAGCTACGAAGTTTCCTGCTTCGAGCAGGCTGTCGCAGTTGCCTGTATCGAGCCAAGCGAATCCTCTTCCGAAGAGCTGAACATGCAGTCTTCCTTCGGCAAGGTAAAGCTTGTTGAGGTCAGTAATCTCGTATTCTCCTCGTGCACTGGGTTTGAGGTTAGCAGCTTTGTCGCAAACGGTTTTGTCGTAGAAGTAGAGTCCTGGAACGGCGTAGTTGCTCTTTGGGTTTTGTGGTTTCTCTTCGAGGCTGAGCACCTTTCCTGTCTGGTCGAACTCGACGACGCCGTAAGCGCGTGGGTCTTGCACTTCGTATCCGAAGATACAAGCTCCTTCTTCGGCATGAGCAACTGCTTGTTGGAGCATCGGTTTGAAGCCCTGTCCATAAAACATGTTATCTCCCAAGATGAGACATCCCGGTTCGCCATTTAGGAATTCTTTCCCCAAGACAAAAGCTTGTGCCAATCCGTTGGGCACTTCCTGCACTTTGTATTCTAATCGCATGCCCAATCGTGTTCCGTCGCCCAGTAGTTCTCGGAACATAGGCAGGTCTCGCGGAGTGGAAATCACCAGCACCTCGCGGATACCGGCAAGCATAAGAGTTGACAAGGGATAGTAAATCATCGGCTTGTCATAGACTGGCATAATTTGCTTGCTGATAGCCTTACTTAGCGGATACAAGCGGGTGGCTGAACCACCCGCAAGAATAATTCCTTTCATGAGTTATAGGTTGTACTATTTAAAAGTCTTCGGTGTATTCGATGGTGCCGGATACTTCGTGGCAACCGCCAGGTATTTGGAAGTTTGTTTCGAACTTATTGGAGAAACTGGTAGCGTTTAAGAGCGTAGATCTTCCGTCTTTCTTATACATGTAAACGCGGTTGTAACCGGATACTTTGAAGTCGTCCTCGTTGAAGGTGACGCATTTCTTGCCGCAGATATCCTCTGTACCTTCAATCTTGTTAGTATCATCGGCAATCATGTACTCAGAGAACTTCTCCCAACGGAACCACTCTACAGGGAAAACCATGGAGAGATCGGAGAAATAGTAGTTACCGTCAGTGTTCTTAGCGTGGCGGAAGGTTTGGTCTGTAATATTACCTTTGTAAACGTCCGTAGGTGTAATGAGGATGAAGTCTTTATTCGGTTTGGTAATATAGATATACTTACCATACTCCTTAAATTGTAGGACGATTTTGCCAGAAGAATACGCATCGGTTGAGTACTCAACGGTACCTTGTGCCTCTTTGAATACTTTTCCGCTTTTGATTTCTTTTTGTTCATCAATAGCCCATTTGGTCATTAAAACAGTAGCGGTAATACATCCGCTCAATAGTGTTGCTACAATACTCAGTGCAACAAAGAGTTTAATAGTTTTCTTCATAATGTAAGAGTTTATATAATTGTTTTTTTATATACCGGCTGCAAAAGTACTACTTTTTTTGCATATATGCAAATAAAAAGTATTTTTTTATCCATTTTAGGTTAAAAGTGGTAGTTAAAAGATAATTTAAACCATGCGCCGGGTTGTAGGATGCCTCCGTAGTCGTAGTAGTGCCGGTTGGTCATATTAGTGCATGACGCCATAATGCGGCATTGCGGGAAGTCGTAGAATATAGCGCCGTCAAGCAGTACGACGGGACGGAAATCCTGCACATCGCCTTGGGCATTATTATACTGTCCAACTCGGTCACGGTAGGTGAGTGTCCAAGACGCTCCGAGACCTTTGTAGATACCATGTTCTATTCGAGCGACCAGTTTGTGGCGTAGGTAGTCGAGATAGCGTGACTGTGCTTCTTGGAGGTTCAAGTCCAAGTAGGTGTAACCGTATGATAGTTGCACGAGCTTGAGCCACTGATTCCAGCGGTAGGTAATGATGGTTTCAATTCCTAAGGTGTTGATACGTTGCTGGTTAGCAGCATGATATGGTCGTTTTGCGTCAGAGGCGACATAGACCCAGTCGATGATATCTTGTCCTAATCGGTAAAAGCCGTCTAATTGGGCGTTGAGTGTGCCTGCTTTCTCCCAATGGTGCTGATAGGCAGCTCCGATTGAGGCGGTGACCGCTTTCTCAGGTCGCAGGTTGCGATCGCCTAACTGATTGCCTGCGTTATAATAAAGGTCTGTGAAAGTAGGCATTCGCACGGAGCGATTGGCATTGGCGTAGATGTTCCATCCGTCAATTGAGTAGCCTAAGTCCACTCCCGCTGTCCAGTGGTGCCCGAAGTATGAGTTATAGATGCCGCTCGCAGCTAATGAAGCCGAGAAGCCATGTGTGTGGAACGTCTGTTGCGCGAAGTAGGCGATGTTGTAGCGATTAGCCCCTTTGACTAAGTCCAAAACGCGTACATCGGCTAACTTAAATCCTTCTCCATTAGGCACTTGTCCGTTTGGGTTGATGGTATCGCCGAGGTTGGTAGAGTGGATGTTCTCGTTGCGGAAATGGATGCCGAACGAGGTTTTTCCTATGGCAGAGGCATAGTGTGCACTCAAGGCCGCTGAACTATTCTGCGCGAAGTGAAAATTGCCGTATAGCCGTTGTCCGCGATGCCATTCGTATCGGTCATAGTTGGCGCGATAGGAAGCTTGTGCTTCAATGCTCCAGTTCCCCCAATTGTGTCCGTAATGAGCAGAGCCAAACGCCGTGCGCGTAGCATCAAATTGGTCTTGTGAGCCGAAGCCGTAGAACATCCCAGCTCCTGCGTCTTTGTACTGTGCGCCGAGCTGAATGTCTAATCCGCGATAGGAAACAGAGGAAAAGAGATTGACGATGTTTAAGTCGGAGTTTGTGAGTGCTGTTTGCTCCTTCTCGGATGGATTCGGGGCATAGTATCCATTTGTATGGCTGTAGTTGCCGGATGCGACGACGTGGCAGTCTTTGCGTTTCCAACCGCCTGTGAATTCCAAGTGCCCGTATTTATTCATACCCAATTGCAGTTCGGTGTGGTATCTGTCGTTTTGAGGTTGGATAGTAACGATATTGATTGCTCCGGTGAAAGCACTACCGCCATTGAGTGAAGCCGCTGCGCCTTGCAGCACTTCAATGCGCTCAATAGATGAAAGTGGAACGGGAAGATTGAGTGCATAGTGTCCGGTTTGTGCATCGCTGAGGGCGATACCGTTGAGGCAAATAAGCACTTGGTCGAATGTGCCTCCTCTCATCGAAACATCCGCCTGCGAGCCGTTAGTGCCTCGTGTGCGGATGTCTAAACCCGGTAAGGTGGCGAGAATATCGGACACCGAATTGACGGGTAAGGAAGCAATAGAAGTACGGTCGATAACAGATACCAACCGATACGCTTGCGAATAGATTTCAGTTTGTTGGGATATGACCTGCACCTCTTGTAAGGTGAGGTCCGCCACTTCGTCGGGAACGTCCGCCTGCTCTGCCCAAATAGTAATCGGTGAGATGCAGCCTAATACGACGGCATTGAGGATAGCGACTCCCGACTTGAGGAGTTCTTTGTCGCAAATGGCACGGCAAACGCGACCAATAGTGACTTGACGGTGCATAGAAGCAAAAACGGCGTAAGCTTTGCGGCTAAAATGCTTAAAACGCAGCACCGAAGATGAGAAGTAATTACGAATAGATTTCATATTATACAAGTTGAGATATTAGTTGTTCTTTTTCGCCGAAGAGTAAGTCAATTGGAGCGAGTTCAATCATGGTGAATACGCCGTATTGCTGGCGCGCTTTCATCTTATATGCCGCTCGCGCGCAAGCGACTAAGACTTGTCCTGTGAGAGCCGGGTTATTGATGGTCATGTTGAACTCGAAACGCTGGTTATGGGTTGTTCCGCTGACGCCCGATCGTACGAGATTGACGCCATGTGCCACATTATTGAGTGCAGCAACGGATGGCACAGCGATAACATGCGTTTCGTCGTGTGCGAAGTAATCGTCTGCGAGAATAGCTGCTTCAACGGTTTTGAAGTCGGTTCCGTCTTCGAGTTCGATGTAGACCATGCGGCGATGGATGCCTGTTCCGAGTGGAATAGTCATGGACAAGGCATTTTTGACACCTTTGATGGCTTTCGCAGCGACTGTATGACCCATTGAACGACCGGGACCGAAATTGGTGTATGTGATACCTTCCGGCGCAATAGCGGAGAGAAGTGCGCGAACCATCGAGTCTGAACCTGGATCCCAACCAGCGGCGATGATGCTGACAGTATTATTGGCTTTGTCCTGCGGATCCAGGAGATGGCGTACTTCGTTTATGCGCGTGTGGATATCAAAGGAGTCCACGGTAGCTATACCGCGTTTGATGATGCGTTCTGCATAAGCCGGTGTTTCGCGAGTCGGCGTGCAAAGCACAGCCACGTCTGCGTTGATAGTATCTATGTTGTCATTGTGGTGATAGATACCTGCTAACTCCATATCCGGTGCCGTTTTAACGGCTTCTTCTACGGCTCGGCCAATATTGCCGTAACCGATAATAGCAATTTTAATCATAGGTGAAAATGATTAATGATGAATGAATATTTTTTATTCTACAGTAACTGATTTAGCTAAGTTGCGTGGTTGGTCAACGTCGCAGCCTTTTGCAACAGCAACGTGGTAGGCTAATAACTGCAATGGGATAACTGTCAGGATGGGAGTGAGACACTCTTCTGTTTCGGGCACTGTGATGGCGAAATCTGCCATTTCACGTACTTGCTTATCTCCTTCTGTTACGACAGCGATAACGCGACCTTGGCGGGCTTTGATTTCCTGGATATTAGAGACAATCTTCTCGTATGTGCCGCAATGAGGTGCTACCACTACAACAGGCATCTGGTCTGTGATAAGGGCAATAGGGCCATGTTTCATCTCGGCTGCCGGATAGCCTTCGGCGTGGATGTAACTGATCTCCTTCAGTTTGAGTGCTCCTTCCAATGCGACAGGATAATTGTAACCGCGTCCCAGATATAGTGCATTTTGCGTGTCGGTGAAGGTCTTAGCGAAAGCGGCAATAGAGTCGTTCTGCTCCAATATATGTGCAATCTTTTGCGGAATGAGGTTCAGTTCGCTAATAATCCGCAGGTACTTATCGTATCGAATAGCTCCTTTGGTGTGTCCGATACATACGGCAAGCATGATTAGCGCTGTAACTTGGCCGGTGAAGGCTTTGGTTGAAGCGACGCCGATTTCAGGTCCTACGTGGGTGTAGCAACCACTATCTGATAGACGGGGAATAGATGCACCAATCACGTTGCAGATGGAGAAGATAAATGCGCCTTTTGATTTTGCAAGTTGAATGGCCGCGAGCGTGTCGGCGGTCTCGCCCGATTGGGAGATGGCGATTACCACGTCGTCTTTGCTGATTACCGGTTTGCGGTAACGGAACTCGGATGAGTACTCCACTTCGACAGGAATGTGTGCAAACTCCTCTATAGCGTATTTGGCAATGAGACCAGCGTGCCACGATGTACCGCAAGCGGTGATAATGATACGTTTTGCATTAAGGAAGCGTTCCTTATTGTCAATAAAACCGGATAAGGCGATATTGTTCATATCTACATTGACGCGCCCTCGCATGGAGTCCGCTAAAGTTCGTGGTTGCTCGTATATTTCCTTGAGCATGAAGTGTGGATATCCGCCTTTTTCCAATTGTGAAAGCGTCATCTCTAGCTTCTTGATTTCCGGTGTCTTAGGTACATTATGGATTGTAGTTATCTCAATCTCTTTGTCTAATTCCAGGGACACGATCTCTTGGTCTTCGACGTACACTACTTGGTCCGTGTGTTCGACGATAGGTGTGGCGTCCGATGCTAAGAAGAACTCGTCTTTGCCGATACCGATAACAAGTGGACTACCTTGTCGCGCTGCGATGATACGAGTTGGGTTATTGCGGTCCAATATAGCAATAGCATACGCGCCAACTACCTGCTGCAAAGCTAATTGTACGGCAGTCTTCAAGTCTACATTATCCGTGCGCTTGGTGTACTCAATGAGCTGGATAAGGACTTCGGTGTCCGTGTCGGATTTAAATGTATAGCCATGTTGCATTAAGCCTTTTTTGAGTACGTTGTAGTTCTCAATGATTCCATTGTGAATGATGGCGAGTTCTTCTGACTCGGAGTAATGGGGATGGGCATTGACTTGGTTGGGTTCGCCATGTGTAGCCCATCGTGTATGGGCGATACCGATGCATCCTGATGTATCTTTGTCAGCAACGGCTTGCTCCAAATCAGCCACTTTTCCTTTGGCTTTGTACACGTTTAATCGTCCTTCGGGATTGATTAGTGCTACTCCGGCGCTATCGTATCCACGATATTCCAAACGATGTAAACCTTTAATTAAGATCGGGTACGCTTTGCGTTTACCGATATATCCTACTATTCCACACATAAAATATAAATTTGGTGCAAAGTTACAAAGATTTTTCTAACTATGCAAGTTTTTTAATTCTTTTTATTGCTTCTTCGCAATCTTTCCGGTTGGAAAAAGCAGAAAAACGTATAAATCCTTCGCCCGACTGTCCAAATCCGGCTCCTGGAGTGCATGCAACTTGACATTGGTTAAGCAAGTAGTCGAAGAATTCCCATGAGCTCATGTTTTGAGGTGTATTACACCAAATATAGGGGGCATTGATGCCTCCATATACTTGATATCCAAGAGCTTGTAATCCATTACGAAGCAGTTGGGCTGTTTGCTTATAGTAATGCACATTGGCTTGCGCTGCTTTTTTCCCTTGCGGTGTGTACGTAGCTTCCGCGGCTCGTTGGGCGATATAGGATGTTCCATTGTACTTAGTACATTGTCTTCTGAGCCACATGGTCTGCAGGCCGGTCTGTTTTGGTACGATTGTGTATCCGCAACGAACGGAGGTAAATCCAGCTGTTTTGCTGTAACTACGCACCTCAATAGCCACTTCTTTAGCTCCGTCTATTTCGTAGATACTATGGGGAATATCATCTTCTTCAATATAGGCTTCGTAGGCACCGTCGTAGATAATGATACTATGATTTTGGCGGGCATAATCCACCCAACGCTGCAGCTGTTCGCGAGTCAATACTGTTCCGGTAGGGTTGTTAGGATAACAAAGGTAAATAATGTCTGCTTGTTTTGCGGGTAAATCGGGCACGAAAGCATTATCCGACGAGCAGGGTAGGAAAGTGATGTCTCTTCCTGCCATGAGACTTGCATCTACATAGGCAGGATAAGATGGGTCGGGAATAGCTACGCGGTTATGCTGGTCAAATAGTTCGCTAAGGTTGCCCAAGTCGCTTCCCGCACCGTCGGAGACAAACACTTCGTCCAAGTCCAATTGAATGCCTCTTGTTCGATAATCATTATCAATAATAGCTTGTCGAAGCCAAATATATCCTTCTTCCTGACTATATCCGCGGAATGATTCTGCATGCCCCAATTCCTCAACGGCTTTATGCATTGCGTCAATAATAGGTGCGGGTAGTGGTAATGTGACATCGCCAACGCCTAAACGCAGAATGTGTGCCTGCGGATGCATTATTTGATATGTCTCAATGCGGTGGTTAACTTCTGAAAACAGATAGTTGTTCTGCAGTTGTTGGAAAAAAAGGTTCGAGCGCATAATTATTCCTCCCAATTATAAGTACCTCTGAAGACCTCTGTTGCGGTTCCTGTGAGGTATAGGATACCTTGTTCGTTGCGTTGCACATCCAAATCGCCACCGTGGAGGTGAACGATTACATGGTTTTCAGTCAATCCTTTATCCATGGTTGCTGCGGCTGAAGCACATGCTCCTGTTCCGCAAGCCATCGTTTCACCGGTTCCACGTTCGCACACGCGCACCTTTATCTCATGACGATTGAGGACATATACGCACTCTATATTTGCTTTTCTACGTAGTTCTTCCCATTGAGAACCGATTTGTAGTTCTTTAAACTTTGAATCGAACTGGTCCGTTGTATCTACGATGAACACTTCATGGGGATTGCCTGTGCTTGTGCCCATTTCGACAGTTACTTGTTCTACTTTATTTTGTGTATTCGTTTGTAGAGTCAAGCGCTTAACCCCTGCGAGCGTTTCCAAGGTCATGTTTCTGCCACATAGTCCCTGTTCGTATGCATATTTAGCTATGCATCGTGACGCATTTCCGCACATCTCAGCTTCGCTTCCGTCGGCATTAAACATGCGCATGCGTAGGTCTGCACAAGTGCTTTGCAGAATGAGTACCAGTCCGTCTGAGCCTACCCCAAAATGTCTGTCGCTCATGCGGCGAGCCAACACGGATGGCTTTATATTGGCTATGATATCGGCAGTCTCTTTCCGGGTGGCGTCTATATACACATAGTCGTTACCCAAACCATGCATTTTGATAAACGGAATAGTCTTCATTTTAATGGATGAACATCAATTCACGATATTTAGGCAGTGTCCACAACTCGTCATCAACAATCATTTCCAGGTCATCTACGTGTTCGCGGATAGCGGCCATAACTGGCAGGACATGGTCGTGATAAGCAATGGCCTTGTCGCGTTCTGTCGGGCTCTCGTGGTTGGCTTTGTGCCGCGCCGTAGTCATTTTTTCCACCTTCTCGATGATAGCTGCAGCATGATGCTCGATGCGGCGAATGATGGAGTAGTCTTGCTCATTGAGGCTGCGCACTTCGTCTTCTGCAAAGACTTGTTTGACAGCCAGAACATTCTGCAGGAGCATGGTCTGGTAGCGTTTAGCAGCGGGCAGAATATGATTGATAACAAGATCACCAAGTACGCGGCTTTCTATTTGTAACTTCTTTGAATAGGTCTCCCACTTCACTTCGCAGCGGCTTTGTAGTTCCGCTTCGGTAAGCACTTCCGTTGTCTTGAACATGTTAATGACATCGGGATTGAGATAGCGGTCAAAGATGAGTGGTACACTTGTTTCGCAATCCAAGCCGCGTTTAGCAGCTTCGGTTTTCCATTCGTCCGAATACCCGTTTCCGTCAAAACGTATCGGTTTGGAGGTGACAATATATGATTTGATGACTTTGAACAACGCGCGCTCTTTGGGTTCGCCCTTTTCGATGAGTTTATCCACTTCTGCTTTGAATTGGAACAACTGGTTGGCGACGGCCGCGTTCAGTGCCAACATCGCAGCGCCGCAGTTTGCTGAAGAACCTACGGCACGGAACTCAAAGCGGTTGCCGGTGAAGGCAAATGGTGAAGTACGGTTTCGGTCGGTATTGTCCAAAAGTATTTCCGGGATATTGGCTACACCCAGTTTCATTTCCTTCTTGGCATTAATGATAATACCTTTTTCGGCAGAAGCATGCTCTAATTTATCCAGTACTTCGCTTATCTGTTTGCCGAGGAAGACCGAGATAATTGCGGGAGGAGCTTCGTTTGCGCCGAGACGATGCTCATTCGTAGCGCTGGCAATGGATGCTTTCAGTAGTCCATTATACTTATATACAGCCATCAGTACATTGACAAGGAAGGTAACGAACTGTAGGTTTTGATAAGGGTTCTTTCCCGGAGCTAAGAGATTGACACCTGTGTTTGTCTGCATAGACCAGTTACAATGTTTACCGCTGCCGTTAACGCCTGCAAATGGTTTCTCATGCAGCAGTACGCGGAAATGATGCTTACGCGCAACGCGTTCCATAATAGACATGATGAGCAGGTTATGGTCATTGGCTAAGTTCACGTCCTCAAAGATGGGAGCCATTTCAAACTGGTTAGGTGCCACCTCGTTATGGCGCGTACGAATAGGGATTCCGGCGCGCAACGCTTCAAACTCCAAGTCCATCATGAAGTTGCGTACGCGCTCTGGGATAGCACCGAAATAATGGTCCTCAAGCTGTTGGTTTTTGGCTGACAGATGTCCCATCAAAGTGCGTCCGGTTAGCATTAAGTCGGGTCGTGCATCATATAGTGCTTCGTCCACAAGGAAATATTCCTGTTCCCAACCAAGGTTAGCGTGTACGTGGCGGACTTGTTTATCGAAGAACTGACAAACTTCGCGTGCAGCTTTACATAGTGCAGCCGTCGAGCGAATAAGTGGCGTTTTGTAGTCCAGCGCTTCGCCTGTGTATGCCACAAATACAGTTGGGATACAGAGCGTGTCGCTAATGAGAAAAACGGGTGACGATGGGTCCCAGGCTGAATAACCTCTTGCTTCGAAGGTGTTGCGGATACCTCCTGAAGGGAAAGATGAGGCATCCGGCTCCTGTTGATATAGTGCATCTCCTGTGAATTCTTCCATTAGTAATCCATCTTTGTTGAGGGTAAAGAAAGCGTCATGTTTTTCTGCGGTACCCCCTGTTAGCGGCTGAAACCAGTGTGTGTAATGTGTTGCGCCGTGGTCCATAGCCCACTTGCGCATACCTATAGCCACTGTGTTGGCGATGTCGCGATGTATAGTGCGGCCGTTATCAATGTCATCAAACAGTTGCTCTAATACATCCGATGCGATATACTCTTTCATTCGCTCACGAGTGAAAACGTCCGCGGCGAAATAATCTTTCACTTTTCCTTCCGGTTTAGAAGGTACTACGGGCAAATGCGATGTTGCCTTGTTTAATGCTTCGAAACGATTGTTCATAGTTTTGTGCGTCAAAACGACGCTATTTATTGTTTTTAATCGGATTAAATTGTGATTTCGACCGCAAAAGTACGTCTTTTTTTTGGTTTGACCAAATATTTTGCATAAAAAAGTGCAGTTTCGATGAAAAAACTGCACTTTTATGGTAGTATTAGCGTAAATACGTTAAAAAAGTAGTCCTATTTGATATACGATAAACGCCATTACCCATGCTAAGAGTAGTGAATGGATGACGGTGAACCATGCCCACCGTCTTCCTGCTTCTCGTTTGAGTGTAGCGATGGTAGCGATACACGGGAAGTAGAGGAGCACAAACAGCATGAATGTGAAGGCGGTGAGAGGTGTAAATGCCGAGATAGTGGCATCACCTCCGTAGAGGATGCCCATAGTGGAGATGATAGCTTCTTTTGCCGGTAGTCCTGTAATGAGGCAGACGGACATTTTCCAATCGAAGCCTAAGGGTTGTACCAGAGGTTCTGTCCACTTGCCAATCATTGCTAAGTATGAGTGCTCAAGGTCCATGGAGTGGGTTGGGAAGTATGTGAGTGCCCAGATGACGATACTTGCCCAGATGATTACAGTACCGATTTTCTGGAGGTAATCCCATAGTCTATCCCATACATGCACGACTATCTCCTTGAAGCTTGGTTTATGGAACTGTGGGAGTTCGCTTACGTAGTCTCGCTCCGGTTGTTTAAACCATTTGGTGCGTTTCATTACCAGTGCAAAGAGAATGCTCAGTACGATGCCGATGGCATAGAGTGACATCATCACCAAGGCTTTGTGGTTGGGGAAGAAGGCGCTCACGAACAGCATATAGACCGGTAGTCGTGCAGAGCATGACATAAATGGAATCATGAGCATTGTGAGTGTTCGGTCTTTGATATTATCAATATCTCGCGCAGCCATTATAGCCGGTACGTTACAGCCGAAGCCGACAAGCATAGGTATAAAACTGCGTCCATGCAGACCTACTGCGTGCATGATTTTGTCCATGAGGAAGGCGGCACGTGCCATGTAGCCGGAGTCTTCCATTAGGGCAAGGAGGATGAAGAGGATGAGGATGTTAGGGACGAAGGACAGAACAGCTCCGATGCCTCGAACGATGCCGTCAATGAACAGGCTACTCAGCCAGCCGGCAGCTAAGACGGATGACAGCCACTCGCAGAGGTTGTCGATGCCATTGGCGATCCATTCTTGTGGATAGCTGCCGATAGCGAATGTTAGTTCGAATACGCCGTATAAGATTGCGATTAGGATAGGGAAGCCTAACCATCGGTTCGTTAGTACTTTGTCTATTCGGTCTGCGAGGCTATGTCCCGTATCGTCCGGAGAGTGGTGAAGCGTTTCTTCTAACGCACCATGAATATATCCTTCTATACTATCAATGCGCGCGTGTCGATAGCGATTGGGCATGGTCAAAACCATTTCTTTGTCTTCGATACGTCCGATGCGCACGCCCATTAGCTGGGACAGCAGTTCGTAGTCCAGCCAGTGTCGGGTTTTAAGTAAGTCGTCGTAGTGAGTAAGTAAGATGACGAAGTGTTGTTTTTGGTTCAGTAAGTGGACTGCTTGCACAAGCCCCTGTTCAAGGTGCCGCGAGTCTACTTCAACGATATGAATACCATTTTCAATGTAGTCAGTACTATGTGCCATAAGTTATCAAATTGTGCTGCAAAAGTACTGCTTTTCAGGCACGTGTGCAATCCCCAAAAGTTGGGAAATGTGACCCCGCTGGTCAAATTTACTAATTTGCACCAGGGGTGCAAGCTTCTGCTTTTGTGACCCCGCTGGGACTCAAACCCAGGACCTTCAGAACCGGAATCTGACACTCTATTCAACTAAGCTACGGGGCCTTCGATTGGTAAACCCTGCGATGGTTTTCTAATCGATAGTGTGTTTATGTTTTAGTTTCGTCTTCCGCCGAGGAAAACGAGGATGTAGTATATCAGTGTGGCGAGTGAGGATAGAGCAGCCACTACGTATGTGTAAGCTGCGCTATGTAGAGCGGACGAAGCCATTTCTGTTGTTTCGTGGTCGGTTATACCTGCTTCTTGGAGCCAGTTTACCGCTCTTTGGCTGGCATTCACTTCTACCGGTAGTGTAATAAATGAGAAGAGAGTGGTCATGGCGAACAAGCAGATACCTGCGAGCAGTAAGTAGGGGAATACTTCGACCAATAGGATACCACCCAAGAGCACCCAAGTCATCCATTTGCTGGCGAAGCTGACGGTAGGCACTAAAGCGGTGCGTAGTTTGAGCGGGGCATATTCGGTAGCGTGTTGTACGGCGTGTCCGCACTCGTGAGCTGCTACGGCGGCAGCGGCTACGTTAGCTTCGTTATAAACGCTTTCGGAGAGGTTAACGGTTTTGTCAGCCGGGTTATAGTGGTCCGTCAGATGGCCTTGTACGCAAGTTACTTTGACGTCTGTAATGCCATTGTCGCGCAGCATTTTTTCGGCTACTTCTTTTCCAGTGAGTCGCAGTGGTACTTTGGCATATCGTTTCATTCGGGACTCCATCATGCTACTTACGATCCAGCTGGCAATAGCTACGCCGATAAAGAGGATCCAGTAGATGAGGTTAGGGTTGTTATAGATAGTTTGTTCCATAGTTATTCTGTTTCTTGATTTTTGCCGGCATTTTCTTTGGCGAGCAGGCTACGGCACACTTTGCATTTTCCGTAAACGGTGAGTGTATAGTGCTGCATGACAAAGTTATTAAACTGCCGGTTGTGTATTGCTTTACTGATATTGTTATCTTTGAGTTTTGATATTCTTCCGCATCGTGTGCAAACGAGTTGTATGCAGGTATGCTTTTGGAAGAAGAAGTCGTATTGTCGGTATTTTTTATCTACAGCTTTACCGACGCATTGTAGTATTTCGGCGTGTACGAAGGTATCGATGGCGTTATAGACAGTAGGTCTGCTTATGCCACGTTCGGCAGCGATGGTGACGAGTCGGGCTGTAGAGATGGGAGTTGGTTCGTTGCAGCATATCTCAAGTACGGCGTTTCGTTGTGGAGTCATGCGTAAATGATTCCGTGTAGCGTACGCCTTGAGTTTGGTCATTAGTCGGTCATATGGGTTGACGGTAATCATGCAATCGTTTTGATATATGCGCGACGACGTTTGTGGTATTTATGGTCGAGCAGTTGGAACTGCTGCTGGTTTTTCGTATTTGTTTCCAAGATGGATGTAGTGTCGAGCGTCTGCACGCCGTATTTATTGAAGTAAGGTATTTGGTCTGCGAAGAAGAGACTATTGATACCTTTGTCCTGATAGTCCGGTCTAACTGCGACGAGTAGCAGGTCGAAGTGTTTCATGTGTTTCGCTTTGAGTGCGCGCAGGATGCGGAACCAACCGAACGGGAAGAGTTTACCTCCGCAACGACGAACGGCATCACTTATATCCGGCATTCCGAGTCCGACGCCTACTATTTCGTCTTTCTCGTTGACGATAATGGTCACGAAGTCGAAGTTGAGGATAGGGAAATAGATGTCTCGATAGTAGAGTTTCTGGCGCTCCGTCATCGGCTGGAAGTTGTAGAGTTTTTGGTACGCTTCGTCGAGTACGTCCATAAAGGTATTGCCGTATTTGCGTACGAGTTCCTTGGCGTTTTTGACTTTATCCACGTGTACGTGGCTGCGCTCTTGTACTATTTTGGCGACGCGAGCCATTTTGTCAGGAACTTCTTTCGGGCAGTTAATGAGCATCTCGACCCAGTCTGCATCTTTGGTCAGTCCGTAGGCATCCATGTGTCGTACGTAGTACGGATAGTTGTAGAGGGAAGCGAGCGGAGCGACGTAGTCATATCCTTCGAGCAGTAGTCCTTCGTGGTCCCAGTCGGTAAAACCGACGGGTCCGTTCATCTCGGTCATGCCTTGTTTCTTTCCCCAATCGGCAACGGCGTCGAGTAGGGCGTGACTGACTTCGAGGTCGTCGATGAAGTCCATCCAGCCGAAGCGGACGTGTTTGACGTTCCATGCTTCGTTAGCTTTTCTATTGATTAGCGCGGCGATACGTCCGACTATTTTGCCGTTTTTGTAAGCGAGGAAGAGTTGGAAGTCGCTGAAGTCCATTGCAGGGTTTTTGGAACGGTCGAAGACTGCCATCTCGTCAAGGAAGAGTGGTGGGCAGTAATAAGGGCAATCCTTATAGAGGTCGTTAGCGAATTGGATGAATTGTTTGATTTCTTTTTTTGAGCTAATCGCTCTTACATCTACAGCCATAGTTGTACTTTTTTTAGTGGAGATAGCGGGAGTCGAACCCGCGTCCAAACAAGGAATCGATATGCTTTCTACACGCTTATCTTGGTTTTGGTTTTCGAGCAGCGGCAAGACCCAAGCCACCAACCGTTGCCTTATCTGCTAATGATTCGTTAGTGCATCGCAGCTTGCGCTAACTATCCTTGCTATTTCCGCACCGCTATATCCTATCAGCCGCAAGGCTTGGCTTGGAGCGATGTCTCGTTTCAGCACCTTGTGCCGAAATGACGCCAATCTACTATACTTCGATTAGGCAGCGAGAGCATAAGAAGTGTTGCCAGTTAGTTTTTTGGACTCGATTTACGAGCGCTGTCCATGCTCGGCGTGCTTACATACCCCTTCTACTTGCTGTCAAAACCAGTTATCCCCCTTCGTCGGAAGCGGCTTGCCTAAAAGATTTTCGACCTCGTCGAAAATAGCCGGTTCGCACTTCCTCCTCTATCCAAGCGAAACGCGTTGCTGGTTTCGTTTGGATACCTATATTTGAAAAAGGCGTGCAAAGGTACTGCTTTTTTTGCATATATGCAAATAAAAAGTGCAGTTTGTGGTGAAAACGGCACTTTTTTAGTCGAAAGTCAAAAGTCAAAAGGCGTTTTAAGGGCGAAGGGTTATAGGCGAAAGGTAGTTGAATAGGGTTTGTCTTAGGACATGGTCCCGCTGTGCATACATTGAGCATACATTCAGCATACATTGAGCATACATTGAGCATATATTGCCAACGGGAGGGGAAGTGGAGGCGATTGGGGTAATTAGAGGATGGTGTTTTTGAGGGAGAAGATGAATTAGAAGATGGTGTTTTTTGGGGAGAAGATGAATTAGAAGATGGTGTTTTTTGGGGAGAAGATGAGTTAGAAGATGAAGGTTTTTTGGGAGAAGATGAATTAGAAGATGAAGGTTTTGGATTGTGTGAGGCGGAGATGGTACTCGCTGCTACCCATGCCGTACCAGATGCCTAATCCGTTTTGGATGTTGCTGGGCAGGTTCTTATAGACGCTCATGAAGAGTACGCCTTGCGTCATGCTTTGGGCAGCATATTGGTCCCAGTAGAGATAGGATTCCAAGTCTATTTGAGCGAGTTTGATGCTGTAGCCTTGTTCTTCGGATTTCGGGAAGGTCATTACCGTTGTAGGCCGAACGCTGTCCTTTTTCTGTATGTCAATACCAATTCTGCTGAAGTCCGGGCAGTAGATAGTAACAGCCATTTTGCCTTCGTTAGCAGCTGCTCCGGAGAAGACTCCGAGAGGACAGAGTCGGTATTGGTGCGCTTCTAATTTTTTAGCCATGAGCATGTAGTAGTTGTCTTTCTTTACGCCATGCATATAGCCGGTGAGTCGCATTTGTCCGGGTGCTATTTCTTGAGCGCGGATAGAGTCAAATCGCGCTACGGATGGGATGGTTGTTTGCGCCGTTGCGTCATAGCCTTGATAATGTGCATGGAGAGAGTAAGTTTTGCCTGCAATGCCTTCTATTTGGGTTGTAGTGTAGATATACGGCGGCATATAACTTGTGTCGATGCGGCCAGTAAGAATGATAGAGTCTGCTCCGTCAAATATCGCTACTCGCCCGAAGACAATCATTTGTCCCCCGATGATGGACTGCAAGGAGGCTCTGGATTTGCTGTCTTCGTCGATGACGTAGGATTTGTGTATGAGAACGATAGGGGCTTTTCCTTCCTCAATCCAACCTTCGACGATGATAGAAGGCTGCTGCAGTTCTTCCTTTTGGCAAGCGACGATAGCTATGCTCAAGAGAATAAGTAATATTGCGTGCTTAAAACTTGCCATAGATGCTAATGGATGGGATAATGGTTGATAAGGATGAGCCGTATATAGGATGGATGTTCTGGCGATAGACAACAAACTGTGCATTCTTCTGATAATAGACATTGTAGATAGACAGGTTAATGCCTAACTCATGGTCTGCTTTTTTGATGATGTCGCAAGAACAAGAAATGTCGAGTCGGTGGTAGAGTGGCATGTGTGCTCCGTTAAACGTAGAGTATCGGCATACCATGTGTCCGTTGATGATATACGCCTCTTCGGCTCTGGTATAAGGCAGTCCGGAAGCTAAGACGAACTGTCCGCCAACGCTCCAACGCTTGCAGAAGCGGCCGTTAATCACGATGTTTAAGTCGTGTCGGCGTTCGTGAGAAGCAGAATAGATATAGTCGTCTATTCCCTCTAAGTCTTTGAACTTTCTTACAGCCCATCCTAAGGCGTACGATATATGTCCGGTGACTGCACCTTTGTTCTTACGTAGCATGATATTCATTCCGTAGTTACGTCCGTCTCCTGTCATGAGGTAGTCCTCGTAGTGAAAGCCTTTATTTACTAATTGCAGTACGTTTCCGAAAGACTCTACGACGCTGTAAAGTTGTTTGAAGTAGCCTTCGACGTGGAGTGAGAGCATGTCGTTTAAGTAGGTTGAGGTATATCGCAGGCTGACAGCGTGTGCGCGTTCCGGAGCAAAGGTAGAGTCCGCGCACAGGAAGAAGTCGGTCGGTAAACCTCCGCCGGTTAGACCTGCTTTGTGGAAGTACTGGCTATACATGCCGTAGTGGAGGGAGATATCGTGGTTTTGCGCCGGATAGAAGTGCAAGGAGACCCGTGGGTCTGCGGCTCCGAACCATTTGTTGCTGTGATAGATAGAGCCGTGCAGTCCGACGTTATACGCGAACCAATCGTTTACGTCGTGTCGCATGTCAATGGACAGGGATGCTTCGTCTCGATGTTCATATCCTTTTGTTGGCGGGAGAGGGATATTGAGTCCGACGGCAGAGAACTCCAAAGGATAGGTGAAGTAGTGCGTGTAGTCGGCACCGATGTTGAGCATTATTGCATTGTGTGCGCGTAGCGAGAGTCGGTTCTTCAGGTCCACTGTAGCAAAGCGGTCTTTTGTATTCACCAAAGATTCGACGATATCTATACCGATGTCATTGCCAAATCCTGAGAAGGATGCAGTTGTTTGCCATTTGCCTTTTGGAAGGTTGTGGCTCCAGCGAATACCTCCCACTACGTTTTGCCAGCAGATACCTACTTGCATACCTGTGGTATCTTTCAGTCCCATTTTGTCGCGGCTGTAGAATCCATATAACATGACTTCGTCTTTGTCTGTAGGATGAATAGAGTAGGTGAGGTTATAATCCATGAAGTAATAGTTGAAGTTCATATTATTCATGGTTAGTAACTTGCTGTATAGCAGATTGATATAAGAAGCGCGGGCGGATACCCATAGTGCGGACTTTTTTCCGCAAGGTATTTGTAGTGTGAGGTCGCTATTAACGAGTCCGATTGTTCCTTGTATGCCGAATCGTTTAGGTTGCAGGTGGTGAGTATCCAAGTTAACTAATCCACCTATTCGGTTGTCCGCAGTGCCGAGGTGTTCGGACTGTTCGACAGTCATGGAAGTGAAATGCTCCGGTATAAAAGTGGAGAATAGTCCTAAGAGGTGGTTTGGGTAGTAGATAGGGCTATTGTTGATAGATGTTAGTGTCTGGTAGTCGTCGCATCCTTGGATGTGTATGCCCGCTTGCGATTCGCTGTTAGTGGTGACACCGGCAAAGGTTTGCACCATTCGTAGCGGGTCGCTTGTTCCTAAGAACTTAGGCATTGCGCTTATGTCGGACATGTCCACTACTAATCTTCGTCCTTGGTCGTTGACACTACCGCCTTGTCGCGACTGAACGACTTCAATTTCTTGGATTTGTTTGGTGTAAGTGACGACGTTGGAGTTCGTGTTGGTAGAGTCTGAAACTGCAACAGCTTGCCCCCAAAGAGACAAGCTGCACAGTGTAATAACTATGAGGCACAAGTGCCTATTCATTGATTAGAAGTGAACGTGCTCCAACTCAAATTCGCTGTCGAGATCGATGTAGGAGTTAACTACATTTTCCGCCATGTCGATGATGGTGTTGAAGCGATTCATAGTGAAGTACTCCTCAAATGCATACGAAGTGCGGTCTTTCGGGAAGTAGAGCACAGGTTCCGGATCGTAGGATGTGTATGGAATATATGTCTCGGAAATAGGATCATATCTCTCGCCTTCGTAAGCGCGTGGTTGCATTCTAACCTCAACTTGCAGGGTATTCGGGTCAGATGGGAAATATAAGCCTGCGGAGAATGCTTTATTGAGTCCCTCGCAGAAGGCTTGGCATGAAGCCTTGGTATCCTCTCCGTCCCAGTTGTTGATAGTATTGTACAGGTCTTTACCGCTCTTAACGTTAGCTTTGATTGTTACGAGGTCCATGAGTTTGATTTGTCCTGCACCGGAGCCAATTGCCATGAGCAGTTCCTCGTAGCGCTCTTCGTATTGTTCGATCCAGTCTTCCCAGTCTTGGTTGTCGCCTTTGTCGATGAGTTTATATTTAGGCAGGTCGATGGAAGCGGTTACGAGGTTCTTGTCTCCGTATTTCAGTTCGTAGATAGCGGTACCGTTGGTGCTATTAACGCGGAGGTCGTACTTAACGGTTACGTTGGTTACTTTGAGGTTGAGTTTGGAGTAGAAGTGGTTGTTCTTCACTGCCTCAATTTCAATAACGGCGTTGATAACTTCCGTATCGCCTTGTTTGAGTGTAACGTGAATAGCAGCGGGAACGTCTGCTTGGATGGTTTTCTTGCCTCCGTCCGTTTCGTAGGTGTATTGGTAGGAAGATGTTTTGCCTTCACCCCAAGCTTTGAGAACGCATGATTTACCTTTTTCGTCGCGGAACTTAACGGTACACGTACCATCGGTGCTGCGCACGTAGTTGATAGTTTGTTTTTGTTCGTCGATTTCGAAGTTGTATGCGTTTCCTGCGAAAGAGAAAACGATTACGTCGTTAGCAGCAGGAACAGATAGTCCTTGAGTGAGTGCTACAAGGCGTTTTGGAGCAGAGAAGAGGTTCTCGTAGCGTCCGTCGTCGATGTCAGCGAGTTTATCAGCGATAGCATCCCAATCGTAGTTTTCGTACTTACGATAGAGTCCTTCGGCTAAGTCAGCCGCTTCTTTTTGGTCGGCCGCATTGAAAGTAGCGAGGATTTGTTTACCGCTTCTTTCGAGATAGTCTTTTTGTTGGTCAGCAGTCATAGCTTGTGTGTTTTCAGCCGGCTGACTTGGTTCTTCTGCTGAATTTTTATCTTTACAGCCGGTAAATGCGATGGCGCAGATGAGCGCGATGGCATAGAAAAGTTTTTTGTTCATAAGTAGTGTAATTATTATGTTATTGTTATTTATAGTTGTTGTGTTTAGTGCATTTCGCGTGTTTTGTGCGGAATAGCGAATCGAGTGACGTTATAGCAGTCGTAGCAGAGGT
>ONMT01000008.1:43671-45409 GCA_900319025.1 uncultured Bacteroidales bacterium | reverse complement strand
GCTTTTACGAATGTTTCAAAATGGGAGGCAAAAACGGACTGACTATAGTGGAAAAACTATAATAGAATTGAAAAAACGCATAGATATGCAAGACGAACGATATTTACGGCTATTAAGCGAGAAATTTCCCAACGCTCAGGCCGTTGTGACCGAGTTGATTAACCTTCGAGCCATCCTGTCTCTGCCGAAAGGAACCGAGCATTTCGTGAGCGATTTGCACGGTGAGTCCTCCGCGTTTATTCACATGATCAAAAACGCCTCGGGCGTGGTACGCAAGAAAGTGGACGAGGTATATGGCGACGCGATTGCCGAAGAAGAGAAACGGGCCTTGTGCGCACTCATCTATTATCCGGACGAAATGTGCGTCGATTATCTCAATCTGGAGAATGCAAAGTGCTATATTGGTGTCACAAATACATCCTCTGATACACGGACTTTTAATAACTTTACACCTACGCCACCGGTGGACGAAGGACCTTCACAAAAGACAAGTCGCCATACGATTCACTTCGACAGATCCGAAGTGGAACCACGAACCGGAGGACTGGCTAAGACCATCCCGGATGGAGAACTGGCTTCCGTTAGATTGGGTAACTGGGATAATAAATGCGGAACAGAACGTATCGAGTTCTCTTTTAATGTTGATACTATCAATTATCCTGTCCTCCTACTTAAGTATATGCCGCTGCTGGAGGCACCCGGACACTCGGATAAAGAAAACCCACGTTTTAAACTCGATATCCTTATCGGTAATAAATCCATAGGTGAGTGCGGACAAGCTGACTTTAACTGCAACGATGTATATAAAAGTGGCGCTTTACTTCCGGGAGCAGAACAACAAGGTTGGCATATAACGTCAAAAGATGTCGCCCAAACATCGGCTGACATCGTCTGGAAGGAGTGGACTACCGTCGGCGTGAACCTCAAAGATCCTGAATATCAAGGTAAAAAACTCACTATACGACTTACTACCTTCGACTGCACGTTAGGTGCACACTGCGGATACGCATACTTTACGCTCGGATGCTCCGACGGACAACTCAAAGGTATGAAGTGTGATGCCGTGAACCCAATCTTTGACGCTCCGGACGGATTCGTCTATCGCTGGATATATGCTTATAATGAGCAATATCGTAAAGCCGATGGCTCAGTGGACGAGAAATACGTCTTGGGACGTAGCCAGAAATACGAAGCTGGTTATCACGACGATAGCCTCTATGTGGTCGATTGTATGTTCGTGCAAGATACCACTTGCTATTTCTCACTCTATGCTTCTACTCTCGCTACTAATCCTATCTCTATTGCTAAGGGCTATCGCTCCGGTATGGATTGTGAAACCGTAACCTATACGATGCATCTCGACGGTTCAGATAGTTATGTCCAAGAGATTGACCACGTCACAGCAGACACCATCGTCTCTACACGACACAAGATTCAGTACTACGAGTGGGATTTCGGAGACGGACAAAAATCCTACCAGCCCGTCGTTGACCATGTCTTCCAAGCGCTACCCGATAAGGATACTACCTATCAGGTTGTCCTTACTACGCGCTATCTCACCTGCGAGGAAACGGATACACTCAACCTCAGACTTCCGGCTCTCAGATATTTTACCGATACTACTATCGCCTACCTCTGCGATGCCGATAAAGCTTCAGGAAAAGGATATACATGGCAAGGAAAGAGATATACCGACTACGTCGTTCTCGACTCCGTTACCGTTCCTTCTCATCTCTCT
>ONMT01000008.1:0-43641 GCA_900319025.1 uncultured Bacteroidales bacterium | reverse complement strand
AGAGCTTTGATATTCGACTATGAGACCTATAACTTCCACGGTACCGAATACAATAAGAATGGCGAATATCATTATACATCCGAGTCTTGCGATACGGCTGCCGTGCTCTTCCTCTCTATCTACGAGACACTCGAAGCCAAACTGCTCACAACAAACTATATCGCTTGCCAGGGAGACGCTTCCTTTGCGTTCGATGTACAAATACTTAAAGGCCATTCAAGACTCTATTCCAATGTCTTTGAAGACTCAACACTCTTGCCGTCTGTACACCGAGCAGAGATTCCTTATGTCGGCTTGACACCTAATATCGTCGTTCCGCTGCCGGCTGACCTCTATCCTAATATATATAAAGGTGTGCTGACAATGCACGATACATTGCCCGAACAGGACGTTAAAATGCCTTATACGCTCGAAATGCGCTATCCGGCTACTGTCCTTACGCAACGGTGGAATGATGTCATTGCAGTTAAAAACGCAGAGTATAACGACGTCTATAATCCCGGAGAAGGTTATGACTTCACTACGTACCAGTGGTATAAGAATGGTGAACCTATTTCGGGCGCAACAATGTCCTACCTCTATGTCAAAGACGGCTTGGACTTCTCTGCTACCTATTCTGCAGAGATAACGCGTGCCGATGGACAAAAACTCATGACCTGTAACTTCACTCCCGTTCAGGTTAAACAGATTGCTAAATTGCCGTCCTTATTGCCTGTTGGCACGAAGATTCAAGTGCAAGGTAAAGGTATGGCGCGCTGGTTTACACCACTCGGCGTGTCTGTCTCCGAACAACAATACAATAACTCCGAAGTGGTCGCTCCTGCGTCTGCCGGTACGTATCTCTTACAACTCATACCTACCGACGAGACATCGCAACCGAGTGCGCATCGCATCGTTGTGCATTGATTTTTTAAGAAAAACATGTTTTGTAACATGAAAATTGCAAAAAAAGCATTTTTTATTTGCACGGTCAAAAATATTGTTGTACCTTTGCACCCGATTTGAGAAATAAAGTTCCGTAAGGACTAAAATAAACCAATTTTTACTAACTACTAAAAATTTATCTATCATGAAAAAATTAACTTCTTTATTCGTAGTTTTGATGCTTGCTTGCATCACGGTAAATGCTGATGTTCTCTTCCAAGAGACTTTCTCAACCCGTCGTGGTTCAACGTATGTTGAGAAGATTCGCATCGTTCCTAAGACTGGCGATCCGTACGATGCATGGCCTTATCCATCTCAATGGTTCACTGGTTATGACAATAATAAAGAGGGTGACGATCACAAGGTAATTGAAGGCAACCAATACGACATAGACTACGCAACTGTAGAGTCTTATGGTACTTCTATCCGTAACAAGAAACTGAACGAAAGTACTGATAATACCGTAGGTCTGTATTTCGGTGCTAACAAGGCTGCAGACAAGATGTATGCTAAATTCGTTAGTAAAGTGTCTGTTCCTGTTCCAGAAGGCGCATTCCTTAAATTCGAAATCTGCTCTCCTGAAGCTGATGGTGGCAACTTGAGCACCATGCAAATCAAAGTTAATGACGACATGGTCAATGTTCCTGTAACAGAGCTCAAAGCTAAGGCTATCACTTCTGAAGTAGCTATCTCTCTCCCTGCAGGTCAAATCGACTCTATCAAGTTCGCTTTTGATAACGTTCCTTCTCAAAAGTTCATCTCTCGCGTTTGGGTTGACACACAAGCTCCTCAAGCTATCGAAAACGTAGCTGCAGCTGCTGCTAAAGCTACCAAAGTTGTTGAAAACGGACAACTCTTCATCATCCGCAACGGCGTTAAGTACAACGCAGCTGGTGCTATCGTTAAGTAATCGTCAGCCTAATGACTAACGGATATCTAACGAATATCTAACGAATAACGAACACACATCGGGACTCTCGGGTCTCGGTGTGTTGTTAAAAATAAAAGTTTTAATAAACAAATAAAGAATTATGAGAAAATTATTTTCAATGATTGCTGCTGTCCTGTTCGCAGGAAGCATGTTCGCTGCAGTACAAGAGTTCACTATGACAATCTCTCCTAGTGACTTTAATAGTACAAGCTATGCAGCTAACAACAATGAGAAGACAACTATTGCTGTTGCTACTGCTGACCCTTCTGTTACGATGGAAGTTAAGTGGACTTCGAACCAAGTTATGCTGGGCTCCCAAAAGATTCAAGGTCAGAAAACTAATGGTCAAATCTTTAACACAGCTTCTTGGGGAAAAATTAAGAGCGTTACTATTAACGACAATGAAAATGGCTATACCTACATCATCGGTAGCGAAGCAAAACCGACTACTGCTGTAGCGGATGGAGGTTTCTTTATCGTTAAGGCTGGTACCAGCAAGGCTTCGTACTGCACCTCTATTGTTATCAAGTTCGAGGCAGACCCCGCTGCTGCTTCTCTGCACGCTGACGACGTTGAGTTGGGCGACATGTTAGTTGAGCCGAACGAGGCTTTCGAGAAAGTCGTTACTATCAATGTAGAAGCTTCTAACCTCTCTGCTCCTATCGCTTTCTCAACCGAAAGCCCGATGCTTTCTTTCATTACTACAGGTACTCTCCCCGCTACTGGTGGCGAACTCCAAGTAAAGATTGTTGCAAGTCACGGTGATGTAATTAACGAGACAGTTCTCCTCTCTTCCGGTGAGTTATCAGCAACTGTAACTATCTCAGGTGAGGTATGGGAGAAATACTATACCCCGGGTACTGTAGATGTAAAATTCGAAGCTGGTGTGAAAGCTCAAGGTGGTGACACAACTACCGTTAATGGTCAAAAAGCTGTTAAAGTTGGTACAAGTAATGATCCCGGTACTGCTATCATTACGATTCCTGCAGGTGCAACAAAACTCTACTTCCTTGCTGCTGCTTGGAGTGGAAAGCCTTGCACTATCACTCTTTCCGATTCTGAAATTGACTTCAGCCCGGCAACTGCTGACCTCAAAGCTGACGCTGGTATTGCTAATAGTTCTCCGTTCGTTACCAAGAGCGGTAACCTTGAGCAATATCTTGTTGAGCTTGAGCTGAATAATGTAGGTGCAGAGACAGAGATGACCGTTACTGCAACCGGTACCAACAAACGTTTCGTCATCTGGGACGTAACTTGCGACAAGGGCGATACCCCAACTCCTCCGACTCCAACTCCTGGCGATACCGTTAAGATGGTTTATACTGCAGCCGAGGGTCTTGAGTGGGGAGATTATACTGCAACCAATGGTTACTGGGATTTCTACGTTGATGGTGTATTCGAACTGTCTAATTCGTATTCTACCACAGCTGCTGGAACGTATGCCTTTGACGACCTTGATCCGGATTATTGCTATGTTGTATCAGGAAGTGACACAATTTATTTTGCAAAAGGTGATGGTGTTGTTGTAGCTGTTGATGGTGATATTGTTACTCTTAAAGGTAATCTAACCGGTACCGACGACGTGGTTTACGCTTTCGACTTATACTACGATCCTTCACAAGTTGATCCATATTCATACGATGAGGACGAAGACTTTACCGCTACCTTCAGTTCGTATTCAGTTAAAGAAGTGAGCGACGGCGTGTTCTCAATAATGGCAGTTAGTGATGGTAAGGGTGTAGAAATGACCGCTTTCTTGCCGACCGGTGCAACTGCTGAACAAGCAGCTGGCAAGACCTTCCCAATCAACGACTCTGGTGATGAGCAAACGGTAGCTGCTGGTTACTACGATGGTACAGAAGGTGTTATGCCATCATACGCAGCTCTAATTAATGCATCTTATCAAATAACCAATGTTTGGTATCTCGTTTCCGGTACTGCAACAGTGGATGCTAACCTCAATATCACCGTTGCTGCTAAGAACTCGAAAGGACGTAACATCAACATCAAGCTCAACTACCTGAGCACTGGTATCCAAGATGCAAAGGCTGTTGAGAAACTTGTTAAGTTTATCCAAAACGGTCAAATTATGATCAACGTAAACGGCGCTCAATACAATGTAAACGGCGCGCGCGTTAAATAACAAGCATTTTTGATAAAAAATGTGAAAAAATGACACTTGCATTTGCAGGTGTCATTTTTTTTTTGTAATTTTGCAGCCGAATATGGAGAATGCTGTTTTAGTTGGACTTATAACGCCACAACAACCCGAAGAGCGTACCAATGAGTATCTCGACGAATTGGCTTTTCTCGCCGATACAAGAGATATCAAACCCGTTAAACGTTTTGTTCAACGGGTCAACTCTCCCGATACCAATACTTACGTCGGAAGCGGTAAACTCGAGGAGATACGGCAATACATAATAGCTAACAGCGATAATTGTCCATCAGCGCAGCGGTCTATCAGTGACAACGGTCCATCAGCGCAGCGGTCTATCAGCGCAGAGGTCTCTCTTGTCATTTTCGACGACGAACTCTCACCTCGCCAAATACGTAATATCGAGCGCGACCTCAACTGGCGAGATAACCCTAAAGAACGAAGAGAGATTCGCGTCATGGACCGAACCATCCTTATCTTGGAGATATTCCTGCAACGCGCTCAGACCTCTTACGCCAAAACCCAAGTGGAGATGGCACACCTACAATATATGCTCCCGCGCCTTACGCGTATGTGGAGCCACCTGGATAGACAACGAGGAGGTGGTGGTACAAACCGCGGTACGGGTGAAACACAGATAGAAGCCGATAAACGTATCATCGGCAGCCGTATAGCTCTTCTGCGAGAAGAACTCAAACGCATCGACCGACAAATGGCTACACAACGACAAAATCGTGGCAAAATGGTCCGCGTCGCACTCGTCGGATATACCAACGTCGGCAAATCAACCATCATGAACCTGCTCGCTAAGTCCGAGGTCTTTGCCGAAAATAAACTCTTTGCTACACTCGATACTACCGTGCGCAAAGTGACCATTGAAAACTTGCCCTTCCTGCTCTCTGACACCGTGGGATTTATACGCAAACTGCCTCACCACCTTGTCGAGTCCTTTAAATCTACACTCGACGAAGTGCGCGAAGCCGACCTGCTCATACACGTCGTCGATATCTCACACCCTAACTTCGAAGAACAATACCAAGTCGTTGAACAAACATTGAATGAAGTAATAAATAATAAATCACAAATCGCCGATATTCCGCGTATTGTCGTCTTTAATAAGATAGACGCCTTTACCTACACGCCGAAAGACGAAGACGACTTGACACCGGTCAAACGAGAGAATATCTCCCTCGACGAACTGCAAAGAACTTGGATGGCGAAACTGCAGGACGACTGCATCTTTATATCCGCTAAGAACAAAGAGAATATCGATGCCCTCAAAGCGCTAATGTACGAACGCATCAAAGCAATACATATCCAGCGCTACCCATATAACGACTTCCTCTTCCAAAACTACGAGGAAAATGTACTCGGCAAAACCAGATGAGCATAAGAGATATTCATTAATCATTATTCATTATTCATTAATATCATTAATCATTATTCATTAATATAATGCGTTGCATCGAAGAACAAGGACATATTTTTGAGGAATGGCTCACTCCCGAACAAATAACGGAGCGAGTACAAGCCGTTGCCGACCGAATTAACGAGGACTATAAGGATAAAAGCCCGCTCTTCGTTGTCGTGCTCAATGGCGCTTTTGTCTTTGCCGCTGATGTCATCCGTCGAATAAATAGACGCTGTAAGGTGACTTTTATTCGTGTGAAGTCCTACGAGGGAACAACCTCTACAGGCAATATCAAGTTCATCATCCCACTGCAGCAGAATATAGAGGGACGCGACGTCATCGTGCTCGAAGACATAGTGGACACCGGACTGACAATCCACCAGCTCAAAGACTACCTCTACGAACAAGGCGCTGCCTCCGTCAAAGTGGCAGCGATGCTATGCAAACCCGATAAGATTCAGTTCCCCGATGCCGTTCCAGAGTACCCTGCGCAGTGCATCAAAGACGAATTCGTCATCGGATACGGACTCGACTGGGAAGGATTCTGCAGAAACCTCGATGCAATATTCAAATTGAAAGAATAAACAATTAACCATATAAATTCTAATATTATGAGTGAAGAACTGCAAAAAGTAATGGCGGCTGCTGAGGTCTGGACTCGCGAGCCATATGACGCTGAAACACGCGCACAAGTGAAAAAAATGATGGAAGCTGAGGACAAAACCGAACTCATCGACGCTTTCTATCGTACCCTCGAATTTGGAACCGGCGGACTACGCGGTATCATGGGACCCGGTACCAATCGCATGAACAAGTACATCGTGGCACAAGCTACACAAGGCTATGCTAACTACCTGCTCAAAGTGGCTAAACAAAACGGATTCAAGACTCTCAAACCCAATACTCCCGTTAGCGTAGTGGTTGGTCACGACTGCCGTAATAACGGACGACTCTTCGCCGAAACAGTGGCAGACGTATTCGCTGCTAACGGTATCAAAGTGTATCTCTTTGAGTCACTGCGCCCAACTCCCGAGGTTTCTTTCGCTATCCGTCACCTCTCTTGCCAAGGCGGTGTGAACGTTACTGCTTCACATAACCCGAAAGAGTACAACGGCTACAAAGCTTACTGGGAGGATGGCTCACAAGTGCTTATGCCGCACGACAAAGGTATCATCGACGAAGTCAACAAAGTAACAATGGCTGACGTTAAGTTCGGCGGATCCAAAGACCTCATCGAGATTATCGGTGGCGAAATGGACTACGACTTCATGGAGGCTGTTAAAACCGTCATGATCGACCAAGACTCGATCTTGCGCCAAAAAGACCTCAATATCGTCTATACGCCTATGCACGGTGCTGGACGACAAATCGTTCCAATGTGCCTGCGCAGCTGGGGATTCCAAAATATCCACGTTGTGCCCGAACAAATGGTTATCGACGGCAACTTCTCAACCGTTCAATCACCGAACCCCGAGAACGCTGAGGCTATGACGATGGGTATCGCACTCGGTACCAAACTCGGCGCGGACCTCGTTATCGCTTCTGACCCCGATGCCGACCGTATCGCTATCGTTTGCCGGAACGACAAAGGTGAGTGGGTTATCATCAACGGTAACCAGACAAACATCATGTACGACTACTACATTATCAATAACATGAAACGTCTGGGCAAACTCCGTCCCGATATGTACATCGTTAAGACCATCGTTACTTCCGAACTCATACGTAAAATCGCTGACCGCCAAGGTGTTACCCTTACCGACGAATACACCGGCTTCAAATGGATCGCTAACCGTATCCGCGAATGGGAAGGTACGCACACCTTCATCGGCGGTGGAGAAGAGTCATTCGGCTACATGGCATACGACAAAGTGCGCGATAAATGCTCACCTTCTGCTATCTGCCTCATCTGCGAAATTGCTGCATACGCAAAAGATAACGGCATGACACTCTATGAGTACCTTATGAATATCTATATGGAGTACGGATTCCAACGCGAAACCACTATCAACGTCGTTCGCCCTGGTAAGACCGGAGCAGAGGAAATAGCGCAGATGATGGTTAACTACCGCAAAAACCCGATTACAGAAATTGCCGGCGAGAAAGTAATCCGTACCAAGGACTTCCAAGAACTCGTTGAACGTAACCTCGTTAACGGCAAATGGGAAGAGAAACCTATCGTTATGGCACTCGGCGCTAAATCCAACGTGCTACAATACTTCACCGAAGGCGGACTCAAAGTATCCGTTCGTCCTTCTGGTACCGAACCGAAAATCAAATTCTATTTCGAGATACCGGCTGAGATGAAGACTCCGGCTGATTACGAAGCCGCTACCGCTGCTGCTGAAGCACGCGTTCCCGCTATCAAAGCTTCTCTCGGAATATAATTCTATGTTAAATTATGTTAAAAATGGGCACCTCTCCGGAGGTGTTCATTTTTCTCAAGATTGAACATCGAAATCCGAACTCATAAACTGCCTGATTATTGCGAGATTTTTGCGAGACCTCGAACTGACCCTGACGAGACGTGTTTTTCTCCATTTTTAGATGCCCTTTTGCACTCTGTATTTGGCATAATTTGTAAAAAAATGAAAAAAAAAGCATTTTTTTGCTCAAATATTTTGTCAGTTCAAAAAAAAGCAGTACTTTTGCACCCGCTTTCGGATAGGGCAGGGTTGTAAGACCCATGTGATCCACGCGTCGCCGCTATGGCTCAATGGTAGAGCAACGCACTTGTAATGCGTAGGTTGTTGGTTCGATTCCGACTAGCGGCTCAAAAATGAGATCATTGACATAAAATGATAAAAAATCCCGATGAGAAGCTTGCTTCGAAATCGGAGAGGAGGAATCGCGGCAACTATACAAGTTACGTAGTAACGCAGTCGTTGCAAGCGAATTCCGACGAGGGTGTGTTCCAGAGTGGCCAAATGGGGCAGACTGTAAATCTGCTGTCTTTCGACTTCGGTGGTTCGAATCCATCCGCACCCACATTTACTGACGCGGAGTCATAATCTCGCGGAAGGTTTGCGCGAGGCGAGTGAAAGTTTACTTTTACAGCTCGCCGATGCCAAGGCTCCCGCCGATTGACGACCGTCAATCAGCGGAAATAGCTCAGTCGATAGAGCACTAGCCTTCCAAGCTGGGGGTCGCGGGTTTGAGTCCCGTTTTCCGCTCAATCACATCCTTATAACTCGTATAACGAGAATGCTAATGTAGCTCAGTGGTAGAGCGCATCCTTGGTAAGGATGAGGTCGCGGGTTCAACTCCCGCCATCAGCTCACAGGTCACGAGACCTATTTTTATTATCACACGCGCGAGGCATATTGTGCCCGCTTGTCTGTGAAAAATAAGATCCTAGGAAACCTAGGAAGTCTAGGAAACCTAGACCCCCTAGGAAACCTAGTAAAAAGAAAAAATAACAAAATAATTTTTATTATTAACGTTAATAAATAAATTCTAGAATTATGGCAAAAGAGAAATTTGACCGCTCGAAACCGCACGTAAACATCGGTACTATTGGTCACGTTGACCACGGTAAAACTACCCTGACCGCTGCTATCACCACTGTATTGGCTAAGAGAGGTCTTTCTGAGGTTCGTTCCTTCGATTCTATCGATAACGCACCCGAAGAGAAAGAGCGTGGTATCACTATCAACACCGCGCACGTTGAGTATCAAACAGCTAAGCGCCACTACGCACACGTAGACTGCCCGGGCCACGCTGACTATGTAAAGAACATGGTTACCGGTGCTGCTCAGATGGACGGTGCTATCATCGTAGTTGCTGCAACTGATGGTCCTATGCCTCAGACACGTGAGCACATCCTGCTCGCTCGCCAAGTGAACGTTCCACGTCTCGTTGTTTTCATGAACAAGTGCGATATGGTGGACGATCCTGAAATGCTTGACCTCGTTGAAATGGAAATGCGTGAGCTCCTTTCATTCTATGAGTTCGATGGCGACAATACCCCTGTTATCCGTGGCTCTGCACTCGGTGCTCTGAACGGTGTTCCTGAATGGGAAGAAAAGATTATGGAACTCATGGACGCTGTTGATAACTGGATCCAACTGCCTCCACGTGCCGTTGATAAACCTTTCTTGATGCCTGTTGAGGACGTATTCTCAATTACAGGTCGTGGTACCGTTGCTACCGGTCGTATCGAAACTGGTGTCATCAAAGTTGGTGACGAGGTGCAAATCGAAGGACTTGGTGCAGATGGTAAGAAATCCGTTGTAACCGGCGTGGAAATGTTCCGCAAACTCCTTGACCAAGGTGAAGCTGGTGATAACGTAGGTCTGCTCCTCCGCGGTATCGACAAAGACGAAGTTAAACGTGGTATGGTTATTACCCACCCGGGTTGCGTTAAACCTCACGAAGAGTTCAAGGCTTCTGTTTATATCTTGAAGAAAGAAGAAGGTGGCCGTCACACTCCGTTCCACAACCACTATCGTCCTCAGTTCTACATCCGTACCATGGACGTTACCGGTGAGATCACTCTGCCGGAAGGAACTGAAATGGTTATGCCTGGCGATAACCTCGAAATCCAAGTTAAGCTCATCTATCCGGTAGCTTGCTCTGAAGGTCTTCGCTTCGCTATCCGTGAAGGTGGCCGTACCGTAGGTTCTGGTCAAATCACCAAAATCTTAGACTAATCTCTAAGATTCCTAGGGCTCCTAGGTCTTCTAGGACTCCTAGTATTCTGAAAAGAACGGAAGTCTTGCGCTAGGCGAGTGAATGCTCGCATTCACAACTCGCCGAAGCCAAGCCTTGCGGAAAAATGCTCGAGGCATCGAGCCTCGAACAAATCCTCTGCCAAATCAACGAGCGCACTTGCTCGTTGATTTGAGAGGAGGAAGCGCGACAATTATATTAGTTACGTAGTAACGTAGTCATTGATCGCCGCTTCCGACGAACGGAAGTCCTCCAATGGTAGGAGAGCGGTCTCCAAAACCGTTAATGTGGGTTCGATTCCTGCCTTCCGTGCTGTTACAAAATAGCTTCCAATTCGACTTTAGCATAAGCTGGAGCCGAATTGTGTTGCGGAAAAAACTGAACAACAATTAAAAATCTACATATATATGAAATTAGTAGAAAACATCAAGGAATCGTACAACGAATTAGTCCACAAAGTCAGTTGGCCAACTGCTAAAGAGCTGAGCCAAAGTTCCGTACTCGTGCTGGTGGCTTCCATCATTCTGGCACTCGTCGTTTGGCTTATGGACTGGTGCTTCGAGAGCCTCATGACTGCTATTTACGGCCTCTTCTAAGCGAGATGTTAATTATTCATTATTAATTATTCATTCTTAAGATGGCTGAAAATAACTTCAAATGGTACGTGCTCCGCGCTATCAGCGGTAAAGAAAACAAAGTAAAAGAGTATATCGAAAGTGCACTCGTTACCTCTTCTTTATTCAAAGAGTACGTCTCTCAAGTAATGATTCCTACGGAGAAAGTGGTCGCACTTCGTAATGGTAAACGCACTATCAAAGAGCGCAATATGCTTCCGGGCTACGTGCTCGTTGAGTGCAACCTTACCGACGAATGCTACCCACTTCTGCGTAATATCCCTAATGTGCTCGGATTCCTCAGCGATGGTAAGGCTTCCACAAAACCAGCGCCTGTCTCACAAACGGAAATCAATAAGCTCGTCGGCTCTGTCGAAGATGCGGCTTCTAATGTGACTCTCGAGGAAACATACGTTGTCGGTGAAAAAGTTAAAGTCACTAATGGTGCCTTCAGCGGTTTCAACGGCGTCGTAAGCGAAATCATGCAGGATAAACATAAACTCAAGGTGATCGTTACTATCTTTGATAGACAAACACCACTTGAGCTCGGTTTCAATGATGTAGAAAAAGAGTAGAAGGCATTGTTACGGGCCGCTTGACTACTCGATAGTTATTAACCCGCGAGAGTTACTTCGTAACGCTAACATCGCAAAACTATTACAAATTTAACAAAACTATGGCTAAAGAAATTGCTGGTTTTATTAAACTCCAAATTAAAGGTGGCGCTGCCAACCCTGCTCCTCCTGTTGGACCGGCACTCGGTTCAAAAGGCGTGAACATCATGGAGTTTTGTAAACAATTCAATGCCAGAACGCAAGACAAAGCAGGTAAAGTTCTGCCTGTAGTTATTACCGTTTACGCTGATAAGTCATTCGACTTCATCGTTAAAACTCCTCCTGTTGCTGTTCAACTCATCGAGGCTGCTCACGTTAAAGGTGGTTCACCTGAACCTAACCGCAAAAAAGTGGCTTCTATCACCGCTGAACAATGCCGACAAATCGCTGAGGATAAGATGGCCGACCTCAACTGCTTCACTGTAGAATCTGCAGAGAAAATGGTTAAAGGTACAGCACGTAGCATGGGTATTACCGTTAAATAATTAAACTTCAATCACTATTATGGCAAAATTGACAAAAAATCAAAAGCTTGCTGCTGAGAAGATTGAAGCAGGTAAGCTCTATACAGTTGCTGAAGCAGCTGCTCTCGTTAAAGAGATCACTACTACTAAGTTCGACGCAAGCGTAGATATCGACGTTCGCCTGGGTGTTGACCCGCGTAAAGCTAACCAAATGGTTCGCGGCGTCGTTTCACTTCCTAACGGAACTGGTAAAGTTACACGCGTTCTCGCACTCGTTGGTACCGACCAAGAGGCTGCCGCTAAAGAAGCTGGAGCTGACTTCGTTGGTCTCGACGAATATGTAGAGAAAATCAAATCCGGCTGGACAGACTTCGACGTGATGATCACCCAACCACAATACATGGGTAAAATTGGTGCTCTCGGTCGCGTTCTCGGTCCTCGCGGTTTGATGCCTAACCCAAAGAGCGGTACTGTAACGCCTGACGTTGCTAAAGCCGTTAAAGAGGTTAAACAAGGTAAAATAGACTTCAAAGTGGACAAATTTGGTATTGTACACACTTCCATCGGTAAGGTTAGCTTCACGCCGGATGCTATCGCGCAAAACGCTAATGAGTTCATCCAAACGCTGATCAAACTCAAACCCGCGGTAAGTAAAGGTACCTATATCAAGAGTATTTATCTTTCAAGCACTATGAGTCAAGGTATTAAAATTGACCCTAAGTCAATTGAGTAATCTTTAGAAAGGAGAAAAATTATGAAAAAGGAAGATAAAACCGCTCTGATTAGTGAATTACAAAATAAACTTGGCGAGTACTCTCACTTCTACCTCACTAACATTGAGGGCTTAGACGCTGAGAAAACAAGCGAGCTCCGCCGCGCTTGCTTTAAAGCTGACATCAAACTCATAATGGCTAAAAATACCCTCCTCAAGAAAGCTCTCGAGGCTAAAGGTATCGACGCTGCTATCTTTGATGCACTCAAAGGCAATACTGCACTCATGCTCTGCAATACCGGCAACGCGCCTGCTAAACTCATCAAGGAAATCCTTAAGAAAGAGAAGAACAACCCCGATGCAAGACCACAACTCAAAGCTGCTTTCGTTGAGGAAACAGTGTACGTTGGCGCTCAAAACCTCGAGTTCCTCTCTACTATCAAGTCCAAGAACGAACTCATCGCAGAAATCGTTGCTCTCCTGCAATCGCCTGCTAAGAATGTCGTTTCTGCACTCCAATCCGGAGGTAATACCATCCACGGCGTCCTCAAAACGCTGGGTGAACGCGCTGAGTAATTGCGCATAATAAACTAATTAATTTAAAAACTAATCTTATAAAAAAATACAATTATGGCAGATCTTAAAGCTTTTGCTGAACAATTGGTAAACCTTACTGTTAAGGAAGTTAATGAACTCGCTCAAATCCTGAAAGAGGAGTATGGTATCGAACCCGCTGCTGCAGCTGTTGCAGTTGCTGCTGGTCCTGCAGCTGGCGCAGGTGAAGCTGCTGCCGCTGAAGAGAAAACATCTTTCGATGTAGTTCTCAAAGAGGCTGGTGCACAAAAATTACAAGTCGTTAAGGCTGTTAAAGAGCAAACTGGTCTCGGCCTGAAAGAGGCTAAGGACATCGTTGACGCTGCTCCTGCTACAGTAAAAGAAGGACTTGACAAAGCTGCCGCTGAAGCTCTCAAGAAAGCTCTTGAAGAAGTAGGCGCTACCGTTGAGCTCAAGTAATCTCTGACCAGAACGAACACCTGGTACAGGTTTAGATCCCTGAAAAATTGGGGTCTAAACCTTTTTCTCTGATAAAGACCAATGGTTAAATCAACTTAACAATTGGTAAAAAGTAACGATATTTACTTAAAATATCTTAAATAATAATTAATGGCTACAAAAATTCAAACACAAAGAGTCAATTTCTCGGCAATGCAGAAGCAATTGCCCTATCCTGACTTTTTGGACATCCAACTCAAATCATTCAGAGAGTTCGTCCAAATGGACGCAACACCTGAACAAAGACGAAAAGAAGGATTATTCAAAGTGTTCTCGGAGAACTTCCCTATCGCGGATACCCGAAACAACTTCATTCTTGAATTCCTTGACTATCAAGTGGACCAACCACGCTATTCCATCGAGGAGTGCCTCCTACGTGGACTAACGTATTGCGTTCCTCTCAAAGCTAAACTCAAACTTTATTGCACCGACCCTGACCATGAGGATTTCGATACCGTTATCCAAGATGTCTTCCTCGGTACAATACCGTACATGACTCCTAAAGGTACTTTCGTTATCAACGGCGCTGAACGCGTTGTCGTTAGCCAACTGCACCGCTCTCCAGGTGTGTTCTTCGGCACTTCAATGCACTCTAACGGTACGAAACTCTATTCCGCTCGTATCATCCCGTTTCGCGGCTCTTGGATCGAATTCGCTACCGACATTAACAAAGTCATGTATGCTTATATCGACCGTAAGAAAAAACTCCCTGTTACTACCTTGCTCCGCGCTATCGGATTCGAGTCGGATAAAGACATCCTCGATTGCTTCGGACTCGCTGAGGAAATTAAAGTCAACAAGGAGACTATTCATAATTTCGAGGGACGTACCCTGGCCGGAAACGTCCTCAAATCTTGGGCTGAAGACTTTGTGGATGAGGATACCGGCGAAGTAGTTTCTATCGAACGTAATGAGGTGATTATCGAACGCGAGACCGAACTTACTGCTGAACTGTGCGACCGAATAATCGAAGCTGGCGTTAAAACCATCCTTCTCCATAAAGAGGAAGCACGCGAAGCTGATTTCTCTATCATCTTCAATACCCTGCAGAAAGACCCGTCACACTCAGAGAAAGAGGCTGTACTCTATATCTACCGTCAGTTGCGTAATGCCGAACCGGCCGATGACGCTACTGCTCGTGAGATGATTCAAAACCTCTTCTTCTCGCAGAAACGTTACGACCTTGGTGATGTAGGACGCTATCGTATCAATCGTAAACTCAATATGCATATCCCCGAGGACGTTCGCGTTCTTACTAAAGAGGATATCATTGAGATTATCAAATACCTCGTCCAACTCATCAACTCCAATGCCGAAGTGGACGATATCGACCACCTCAGTAACCGTCGTGTACGTACCGTAGGTGAGCAACTCTACAACCAGTTCAATATTGGACTCGCTCGTATGAGCCGCACTATCCGTGAACGTATGAACGTACGTGATAATGAGGTATTCACTCCGACCGACCTAATCAACGCCAAGGCTATCTCCAGCGTTATTAACTCCTACTTCGGAACAAACGCGCTGAGCCAGTTCATGGACCAACAAAACCCGCTGGCTGAGATTACCCACAAACGTCGTATGTCTGCGCTTGGTCCTGGCGGTCTGAGCCGTGACCGTGCCGGATTCGAAGTACGTGACGTACACTATACACACTACGGACGCCTTTGCCCAATTGAGACTCCTGAAGGACCTAACATCGGTCTTATCTCCAGTCTCTGTATCTATGCTAAAATCAACGACCTCGGTTTCATCGAGACCCCATACCGTACCGCTAAAGAAGGTGTGGTTGACCTCAAAAACGAAGACGTCGTTTATCTAACTGCTGAAGACGAAGAAGCAAAAACCATTGCACAAGGTAACGCTCCGCTCGATGAGAACGGTAAGTTTATCCGCAAGAAGGTTAAAGCACGTTTTGCTGCCGACTTCCCGGTTGTAGCCCCGGAGAAAATCGACCTTATGGACGTGTCTCCTTCACAAATAGCTTCTATCGCTGCTGCTTTGATTCCGTTCCTTGAGCACGATGATGCCCACCGTGCATTGATGGGATCGAACATGATGCGTCAGGCTGTTCCATTGATTACAAGCGAAGCTCCTATCGTTGGTACCGGTATAGAAGGACAACTAATCCGCGATAGCCGCACACAAATAGAAGCCGAAGGCGCAGGTGTTGTTACTTATGTCGATGCGGAACGCATCCGTATCCAATACGACAGACCGGAAGACGAAGAGTTCATCTCCTTTGACCCATCCGAGAAAGAGTACTTGCTGCCTAAATTCCAAAAAACGAACCAAAACACCACTATCGACTTGCACCCAATCGTACGTAAAGGCGACCATGTGGAGGCTGGACAAATATTAACCGAAGGTTATGCTACCGAAAATGGTGAATTGGCTCTCGGTAAGAACCTCAAAGTAGCGTATATCCCTTGGAAAGGTTATAACTATGAGGATGCTATCGTGCTTTCTGAGCGTATCGTACGTGAGGATATGTTTACATCCGTTCACGTCGTTGAACAACTGCTCGAAGTACGTGAAACCAAACGTGGTATGGAAGAGTTTACTGCCGATATTCCTAACGTATCAGAAGAGGCAACAAAAGACCTCGATGAGAATGGTATCATTCGTATCGGTGCACATATCAAACCGGGCGATATCATGATTGGTAAAATCACTCCTAAGGGTGAAACCGATCCAAGTCCGGAAGAGAAACTGCTTAAGGCTATCTTCGGTGACAAAGCAGGAGATGTGAAAGACGCTTCTCTTAAAGCAAGTCCGTCACTCGATGGTGTTATTATCGATAAAAAACTCTATTCACGCGCTATTAAGGACCGCAAACAGAAACTTGAAGACAAACAAACCCTCATCAAAATGGACGAAAACTTCAAGAAGAAAGTCGATGCTCTGCACGAGCAACTCATTGACAAACTCTCAACCTTGTTGCGCGGTCGCCAATCAAATGGCGTATATGACCTCCTCGGTACCGAGATTATTGCGAAAGGCCAAACCTTCAGCAAAGAACGTCTCAACCAAGTGGACTTTATGTCAGTTATGCTTGATAACTGGACTGCTGATGAACATAAATCAGACCTCGTTCGCCGCTGCGTCATGAATTATATAAATAAATATAAGGAGTACGACGCTGCCCTCAAACGTGACAAGTTCAATCTCACCATCGGTGATGAACTGCCTAGTGGTATTATCCAAACCGCAAAAGTTTACGTGGCTAAACGCCGTAAAATACGTGTTGGTGATAAAATGGCAGGTCGCCATGGTAACAAAGGTATCGTATCTAAGATTGTGCGCGTAGAAGATATGCCGTTTATGGCTGACGGAACACCGGTGGATATCGTTCTGAACCCGCTGGGTGTGCCTTCTCGTATGAACATCGGTCAGATCTTCGAAGCCGTACTCGGTTGGGCTGGTGACGAACTTGGTGTTAAGTTCGCAACGCCTATCTTCGACGGATGTACCCTCGAATCACTCGACGAGTGGACGGATAAAGCCGGATTACCTCGTGCTGGTAAGACCCAACTCTACGACGGAGGTACTGGTGAACCGTTCGACCAAATGGCAACTGTCGGTGTGACTTACTTCATGAAACTGGGTCACATGGTGGATGATAAGATGCACGCTCGCTCAATCGGCCCGTACAGCTTGATTACACAACAACCACTCGGTGGTAAAGCACAATTCGGTGGACAACGTTTCGGTGAAATGGAGGTTTGGGCACTCGAAGCACACGGTGCTGCACACGTGCTCCAAGAAATCCTGACCGTTAAGTCCGATGACGTTACCGGTCGTGCTCGTACCTACGAGGCTATTGTTAAAGGCGAACCGATGCCTACACCGGGACTGCCTGAATCACTCAATGTATTGTTACATGAACTGCAGGGCTTAGCGCTGTCGATAAAGATGGAGTAAACAACTATGGCTTACAATAAGAAAGAAAATACAAATACCCCAAAAAGAACGGGGTTCTCTAAGATCACTATCGGACTCGCTTCTCCGGACGAGATTATGGCTCTGTCAAGCGGTGAAGTGCTTAAACCCGAAACGATCAACTATCGTACCTACAAACCGGAACGCGATGGTCTGTTCTGTGAGCGTATCTTCGGTCCTACTAAGGACTACGAATGCCACTGCGGTAAGTATAAACGTATCCGTTATAAAGGTATCGTCTGCGAACGATGCGGCGTAGAAGTTACTGAGAAAAAAGTGCGCCGTGAACGTATGGGACATATCCGTCTCGCAGTGCCTGTTGCACATATTTGGTACCTTCGCTCGCTGCCTTCGAAAATGGCGGCTCTCCTTGGTATTCCTACCAAGAAATTGGATGCTGTCATCTACTACGAGAAATATCTCGTTATGAACGCAGGTGTACTCAACGGACAAACTATTCGTGACCAAGTTGTTGAAAACGGAATTCTGCTCGAAGAAGACGAATACGAAGAACTCATCGCTCGTCTTCCGGAGAATAACGCACAACTGGAAGATAACGATCCGGATAAGTTCGTCGCTAAAATGGGTGCTGAAGCAATCTATGAGCTGCTCGCTAAGATTAATCTTGACGAATTGAGCTACGAACTTCGTAACCGTGCTTACACAGATTCTTCTACACAGCGTAAACAAGAGGCCCTCAAACGCCTCCAAGTCGTAGAAGCTTTCCGCGCTTCTAATGGACAAAACCGTCCGGAGTGGATGATTCTTCAGGTTATACCTGTTACTCCTCCTGAACTCCGTCCGCTTGTACCATTGGATGGTGGACGTTTCGCTACATCTGACCTCAATGACCTCTATCGCCGCGTTATTATCCGTAATAACCGACTCAAACGACTCATCGAGATTAAGGCTCCGGACGTAATTCTCCGCAACGAGAAACGTATGCTCCAGGAAGCAGTGGACTCCCTCTTTGATAACTCACGTAAAACAACTGCTATCAAGTCTGACGCTAACCGCCCTCTGAAATCACTCTCTGACTCGCTCAAGGGTAAACAAGGTCGTTTCCGTCAAAACCTGCTCGGTAAACGTGTGGACTACTCCGCTCGTTCCGTTATCGTTGTTGGTCCTGAACTGAAAATGCACGAGTGCGGTCTGCCTAAAGAGATGGCGGCTGAGCTCTATAAACCATTCATCATCCGCAAACTCATCGAACGCGGTATGGTTAAGACCGTTAAGTCTGCGAAAAAGATTATCGACCGCCGCGATGATGTAATTTGGGAAATCCTTGAACATGTGATGGAAGGACACCCTGTTCTTCTCAACCGTGCTCCGACACTGCACCGTCACGGTATCTTGGCTTTCCAACCGCGTATGATTGAAGGTAAAGCTATCCAATTGCACCCACTGGCTTGTGCCGGATTTAACGCCGACTTCGATGGTGACCAAATGGCTGTGCACTTGCCACTCTCTAACGAGGCAATCCTTGAGGCACAATTGCTTATGTTGGGCTCGCACAACATCCTTGACCCTGCTAATGGTAACCCAATCACCGTTCCTTCTCAGGATATGATTCTCGGTTTGTACTATATTACCAAACCGCGTAAGGGTGTCAAAGGCGAAGGACTTTGCTTCTATAGCCCACAAGAATGTGCTATCGCACTTAATGAGGGTAAGGTGGATATCCACGCTATCGTAAAAGTACGTATCAACGACGAACTCGTTGAAACAACTCCTGGACGCTGCATGGTGAACGAGTTTGTACCTGCTGAAGTAGGATTCCAAAACGTAACCATGAAGAAAGGCGCTGTTAAGAAAATCATCTCCGCTGTAATCAAAGCGTGTGGTGTAGCTCGTACAGCTAAGTTCTTGGACGATATTAAAGACCTCGGTTATAAGATGGCATTCCTTGGTGGTCTCTCCTTCAACCTTAACGATATCCTCGTTCCTGAAGAGAAAGAGGAGTTCATCGCAGAAGGTAATGCGGAAGTCGAGAATATCACTGAGTTGTATAACTTTGGTGAAATGTCGGATGACGAACGTTACAATAACGTCGTTAACGCTTGGAACAAGGTGGACTTGAAACTGACCGACACCCTCATGAAACACATGGAAGAAGCTGACCAAGGCTTTAACTCTGTTTACATGATGATGGATTCTGGTGCCCGTGGTAATAAACAGCAGATTAAACAGCTGGCTGGTCTCCGCGGCTTGATGGCTAAACCGCAAAAAGCGGGTGCTACTGATAGCCGTCAAACCATTGAGAACCCTGTCTTGGCTAACTTTAAAGAAGGTCTGTCCGTGCTCGAGTACTTCGTTTCTACTCACGGTGCTCGTAAGGGTTTGGCTGATACCGCATTGAAGACTGCCGATGCCGGTTATCTGACTCGTCGTCTTGTGGACGTTTCACACGACGTGATTATCACTGAGGAAGATTGCGGTACACTCCGTGGATTGACAGCGCGTGCTATTAAACAAAACGATACCGTTGTCGCTACACTCACTCAACGTATCCTTGGTCGTGTTTCTGTACATGACATCTTGGATAACGAAGGAAACCTTATCGTTGCAGCTGGTGAAGAAATTCGCGAAGCAGAGTGCGAGGCTATTGAAGCTGCTGGTATCGATGAAGTGGAAATCCGCTCGGTTCTGACCTGCGAAGCTAAACATGGTGTTTGCGCTAAGTGCTATGGACGTAACCTTGCTACACGTCAAATGGTTCAGAAAGGTGAAGCTGTCGGCGTTATTGCTGCACAAGCTATCGGTGAGCCGGGTACTCAGTTGACACTGCGTACCTTCCACTCTGGTGGTGTCGCTGGTAATGCGGCTACAGAAAATACATATGCTATTCCACGTCATGGACGTATCGAAATAGAAGACCTGCGTACTATCACTACAGAGGCTGGTGACACAATCGTTGTTAGCCGTCTGAACGAACTTCGTCTTGTGGACGAAAATACAGGTGTAGTACTCACTACCTTCAACATCCCTTACGCTTCCAAGCTCTTCGTTACTCCGGGCGAAGTATATGATAAGGGTACAATCGTTTGCGAATGGAACCCGTATAAGGCTTCTCTCGTGCTCGAACAAGCTGGTACACTTCATTACGAAGACGTCATCGAAGGCATTACTGCTAAAACGGAAACCGATGAGCAAACCGGTAAGAAAGAGGTTTATATCACCGATACACGTGATAAGACCAAAATGCCGGTAGCTTCTATCGTAGATGCAAGTGGTAACGTACTTCGCTCCTATAACTTGCCTACAAAAGCGGTGCTCGTTCATGCTGATGGTGATGAGATTAAGGTCGGCGACCTCCTCTTCACAATCACCCGTTCTCTTGGTACTGCTGGCGATATTACCGGTGGTCTGCCACGTGTAACGGAGCTCTTCGAGGCACGTAACCCGTCTAACCCGGCTATCGTTGCAGAAATTGATGGTGAAGTATCCTTCGGTAAAATCAAACGCGGTAACCGCGAACTTTCTATCACAAGCCGTCAAGGTGAAGTGAAGTCTTATCTCATCCCATTGACTAAGCAAATCTTGGTACAAGAAGGTGACTATGTTCGCGCTGGTGTAGCACTGTCTGATGGTGCTGTCACTCCGGACGATATCCTTGCTATTAAAGGCCCGACCGCTGTGCAAGACTATATCGTGAACGAGGCACAAGCCGTTTACCGTCTGCAAGGTGTAGAAATCAACGATAAACACTTCGAGATTATCGTACGTCAAATGATGCGTAAGGTATTAATCCAAGACGCAGGTGATACTCGCTTCCTCGAAGGACAAGTTGTTGATAAAATGGACTTCTTGGATGAGAACGACCGTATATGGGGACGTAAAGTTGTTACCGATGCAGGTGATAGCGAAATCCTTCGTCCTGGTCAGATTATCACAGCACGTCGTCTGCACGATGAAAACTCTTCACTTCGTCGTCGCGATAGAAAACTCGTTGTGGCTCGTGATGCTTTATGTGCTACCGCTTCACAGATACTCCAAGGTATCACACGCGCTGCGCTCGGAACGAAATCCTTCATGTCGGCTGCTTCCTTCCAGGAAACAACAAAAGTGCTTAATGAGGCTGCTATACAAGGTCGCGTTGATACGCTCGAAGGTATGAAAGAGAACGTTATCTGCGGTAACCTTATTCCTGCAGGTACCGGACTACGTGAGTTCCAAAAAATCTCTGTCCATAACGTAGAAGAGTACGAGCAAATAAAAGCTGCTCGTGAGGCTGCTGAAGCAAGATTATATCAGGCTTCTGAAGAATAATTTGATATAATTATAGCAAAAAATACGGTGTTACATCAAAAACACCGTATTTTTTTTGTCCATATCAATTCTTTTTCTTACTTTTGCGGCGCAAAAAATAACAACGCTATGAAAACTTTATATTTGAAGCACTCCTTGTTATTAATGGTGCTGATGCTCTTATCGCATCCTGTTCTCGCACTTACTATTCCGGCGGGAACAATATACTTTGACAATACAAAAACAAAATATTCGAACGTCCAATTTGTCTTTGGAAAAGAATCGGTTGCCGAGTCTTATATCTACAACATGACTACGACAAATAAAGAAGGCTTGTGGAAAATCAATTTCACATCCTCCGTGGCAGACATGTATCGTTACACCTTTTCAAACACTACATTATCTACAGGACGTGTCAATCAATCTTTCCCCGCACTTAAAGATTATATCAGTAATTCAATCAATTGTAACCGTACTGCAACTCGTGAAGATCCTATCACTGCCGGTTGTGTTTTTGTCCCCGAGTCTGGCGACAATTGGACACAAGGAACGTGGATGAGTCTTAGTGAATGGGAAAAACAACAAGGTGGGGGAGCTACACCTTCAGGTCCGTGTTCGGGAACACTACCGATTGTATATATAGAGACACAAAATCATGCTGCAATCACTTCTAAGGAAGATTATATCAACGCTTCGTTTTATATTGACGCACTCAATACCGGCTATGACAACTTCGCGACGAAATCTACTCCGCTTGCTATGCAAATAAAAGGAAGGGGTAATTACACCTGGCGGGATTTCGACAAGAAACCTTACAAAATCAAGTTTAACGATAAGTATGCCGTACTTGGAATGCCGGCTAATAAACACTGGTGCCTGATGGCATTTGCGGATGATGACTTAGGCTATCTGCGCAATCCTGTTGGCTTCCAAATATCGGAGTACCTAAACCTGCTGTGGACTCCGCACTATGTTCCTGTAGAAGTAATTCTTAATGGTCAGTATTGGGGATTATATTTCCTCACCGAACATGTTCGTATAGGTAAAAACCGACTCCCAATAAAGGAACTCGAAGATAACTGCTCTAACCCGGATTCCATCACTGGCGGCTGGCTCGTAGAAATAGACAACTACGACGAAAACGGAAACGTATCCTTTACCGAAGGAAATGGCCAATTCGTTATGATTACACCCAAATCGCCGGAAGTCCTATCTACGGCGGAGCGTAATTATTTGACCAATCAATTGAGTATGCTGAATTCAAGACTTTATGGATCTTCCGAAAGTCAACTCCAAGCAATATTGGATTTTAACGAAGCAGCAAAATTCTATCTTATTCAAGAGATCCTGGAGGATTGTGAATCCTACCATGGCAGTTGCTTCCTGTACAAAGACCGCGATAAAGCAGGAGAGGCGCAAAAAAAATGGTGCTTTGGACCAGTTTGGGATTTTGGTAATAGTTACAATCGGCATGCTGAGCGCTTTGTCTATGATCAACCTATATGGCCACAATATTGGATTGGACAATTGGCGAATTGGCCTGCCTTCCAAAAAGCGGTCAAAGAACAGTGGTATATATTCTACCATGACTACCAGGACCGCGTGCGTTCGGATATAGAGTCATTTACCTCCCTCGTAAGTCAAGCTGCCGTGTTGGATGGCAAACGATGGAACGGAACGCAGAACTTTAGGAATAATAGTCAAATGACCAACCGCAAAAATGCGTTCTTAAATAACTATAATTGGCGTATTAATTGGTTATATTCTGTTTGGGGTGAGGGTATAAAACCGGATAATTATCAACCCTCTACAACAGCTATTGAGACTTCTCCCCTCCAAACGACCAATGTGACTAAAGTCTTCCGTAATGGACAAATCTACATTATCCATGGTGATAAGACTTACGATATTACCGGTCGCGAAGTTGGCACAGTATTTGTAGAGCATCCTTAAACCAAAATTGATAAATATGAAAAAAGTATTATTTGTTATTTTAGCAGGACTACTATGTGTAGGAACTGCTCAAGGGTGCAAAAAAACTGCAACGACCACTCTATCGGACGCGCAGGAAACCGTTATTTTAGTGATGGATACTACGCAAGCGCTTCTTGAGGGGGCGCAAATTAAAATCGGCAAAGACGTATTTCGTACTTCGTGGGATGGACGAATTGTCTTGAAACAAGGTATTCCGAATGGAACTAAATCTTTACAAGTAACGTGTGATGGATATAAACCCCTTACTGAAAAATGGGATACGCAGAAGAAACATAGAGAACTGATTATACTTACTTTAGTGCCCAAGCCCCGAAGTGAGAAAGAGGATAATAAGTATTATTCTGCCGGTGGTGCACTTACTCGTGGTAAACTCTATAAACCCGAAATGATGCCCGCAATGGCGGAACCGGCTGAAGATGGTGTGGCCGAATCGTTATCAATGGCGGACTATAAAGGGCGCGATTATTCGCATCTAACAAGTGCAAATGATATTCAAGCGGGCAAACTTACTGCCGGAGAGGTAAATGATTTTACTAAATGGTATTTTTGGACCAGAGTGCTGGATGATAGCCATAGGAAGTTTATTAGCGATTGGAGAATTGAAACTCGCAATCGCTACACGGTTCAAGTAACGAATAAAGATGGTTATCCTATTGTCTCCCGCTTGGTCAGTTTAGTGGATGAAAAGGGCAATACGCTTTTCCAGGCGGTTACGGATAATACGGGTAAAGCCGAACTATGGGCAAATTTACTTGGTACACAAGCTTCGGCAGAAAACCTCCAAATCAGAGTGGACGATGAAAGTGCTCCTGCAAAATCGTGGTCGCAAGGCTTAAATACTTTTGTCTTAGATGAGGTATGCGATGCTTCCGATGCCGTTGATGTGGTCTTTGTATTCGATGCAACTGGCTCTATGGGGGACGAACTGCACTATCTGCAGGCGGAAATGAGGGATGTCATTAACCGAGCTAAGGATGCTACCGGAGGCCTCGATATTCGTACCGGAGCAGTCGTTTATCGTGATCATGGCGATGAATATGTTACTCGTCTCTCTCGGCTTACTAACGATATCAAAACGACGCAGGCTTTCATCGATAAGCAGTCAGCAAATGGCGGAGGTGACTTCCCTGAAGCTATCCCGGAAGCGCTGATGGCGGCAATTAATAGTGTAGGGTGGAACCAAGAAGCACGTGCACGTATCGCATTCCTCGTTTTAGATGCACCGTGCCATAAGGATTCGGCTACGATTGCCTTATTGCATGAACAAATACTAAATGCCGCTGCTTGGGGAATTCGTGTCGTTCCGGTTGTATGCAGCGGATTAGACGAGAGTGGAGAGCTACTTATGCGTTCAATCGCAATGACAACAAATGGTACGTCATTCTTCCTTACTGATGATTCCGGTATTGGTCATTCGCACCTGAAACCTACCACCGACACGCTCAAGGTTGAACACTTAAACGATATGTTAGTACGAACCATTGTCGAGTTTAGCACCATGCCAAGTTGCAACGCGGCAACTATTGAGGATAATATTGACGAACAGTTCATTCCTAACCCGTTTGGGGCCCAAGATATTGATAAATTGCACGACTTCCCTCACGGACCAACTACTATCTACCTTTTGGATGTCACCGGCAAACTGGTAGCAATCCTTAACGGCGATATCAATTCTGTCGAAGTCAATAAATCAACCTTCCCGATTTCTACTGGAGTCTATTTCCTCAAGGCGTATATTGACAATCGCTGGTATACGAAAAAGATTTTAGTCCGGTAAAAATTCAAACATATTAACAAAAAAAATGACATACTCTTGCATATGTCATTTTTTTTATGTACCTTTGCGCCCAAATTTATGTATAATGCTTAATCTGCGTGAAATAGAGAACTTGTATTTTTTAGGAATAGGGGGAATAGGTATGAGCGCTTTGGCGCGCTATTTCCGCGCAAAAGGTTATAACGTGTCCGGTTACGACCGAACACCTTCTATGTTGACGCGTGAGTTGGAGCAAGAGAATATCCCTGTCTCGTACACTTCGGACTTGGGCGATGTGGAACATTTATCTCCATCGACAACCCTTGTGGTTCGGACACCGGCCGTGCCGGAGGATGAAGGCAAATATACATGGCTTAGAACCAACGGATTTACCATCCTAAAGCGCTCGGAAGTTTTGGGAATCATTACCCGCCAAGAGCGTGCACTCTGCGTCGCTGGTACACATGGTAAAACAACTACAAGTACTATCCTGGCGCACCTTTTGCATGAGTCGCATGTGGGGACAAATGCTTTTTTAGGCGGTATAAGTAATAACTACCAATCGAATCTGCTGTTGGATGCCAAGAGTGATTTGGTAGTAGTCGAAGCCGATGAGTACGACCGCTCATTCCATCATCTGACACCTTATATGTCGGTAATTACCAGTATCGACCCCGACCATTTAGATATTTACAACACTCCCGCAGCATATCACGAGGGCTTTGATATTTACGCCGGTTTGGTCACAGATACAATCGTCCTCAAGCAAGGCTATCGTTTGGATGGCTCGCGTCTCAAAGCTAAAGTATATACCTATAGTGGTGAATGGCAATCGGAAGCACGACCTGATTTCTTTGCGACCAATATCGTGGTTAATGACGGACAAATTACCTTTGATTTGGTTGGACCTAAAGTGAACGGAGAAGACTTGTCGGTATCCGGCCTAACATTAGGAGTTCCCGTTTGGGTGAATATAGAGAACAGCGTGGCTGCAATGGCTATCGCACGTCTCAATGGTGTTACGCCGGAAGAAATACGCGCCGGATTAGCTTCCTATTCGGGAGTGTATCGCCGATTTAATATACATGTCAATACACGTCGAATCGCCTACGTAGATGATTATGCACATCATCCAACCGAATTAGAGGCTTCTATATCGTCGATACGTAAATTATACCCAACGCGTTATATTATTGCAGTCTTCCAACCCCACCTCTACACCCGCACGCGTGACTTTGCAGATGGATTTAGAAAAGTTCTCGGTAAAGTGGACGAACTGATTCTATTGCCTATTTATCCGGCGAGAGAATTGCCGATTCCGGGTGTTACAAGCGAGATGTTAGGTGGTAAGGTTGTCGAAAAGAAAGATTTACTATCCTATCTGCGCCAGCGGGTGGAGAAACTTAACTGCCCTATTGCAGTACTGACGCTTGGTGCAGGGGATATTGATAGACTCGTCGCCGATATCGCAACGATGTTACATGAAGTGGAGCGTTAAGTCAATATTGATTTGGATAATGGCGATTTTGGTCGTCGGTTATCTTGTTGGGGTAGGAGTATGGTCAACTCGTCGCACCAATAAACAACTGTGCCCAAACTTAGAGATAACTATTACTGACTTTGACGCTCGGCAATATGTCACGCCTCAGGAGTTGGCGTTGATGCTACAGGGGAAAGGACTTTATCCCGTCAATAAAACAATCGCATCTATCTCAACCCAAGCAATTGAGAGCGCGATAAAAGACCATCCGATGGTTAGGCAAGCGGAGTGCTATTTAACGCAAACAGGAACAGTCTGTGTCCGTCTGACCCAGCGAATTCCTATCCTGCGAGTCGTTACAGGAGATGATAGTTACTTTGTGGATATAGACCGTACGCGAATGCCTATTCAAGAGTCTGTTAAGACACCGGTCTTGTTGGCGGAGGGAAACATAGGTTTAAGAATGGCGTCCAGCGAATTAGCGGATTTGGCACTGTGGATATATGATAATTCCTATTGGCAGGAGAAAATTCAATCTATCCACGTGACCAACCCTAAAATGGTGTACCTTGTCCAAAAACCGGATGGTGCGCATATCATTTTAGGAGATGTGAGTGGATTTAAACGAAAGTTAGGTAAACTGCGTACGTTGTACGACAAAGGTTTTGAACAAATAGGCTGGCAAACCTATCAAGAGATTGATTTGCGATATACCGGCCAGGTAGTTGGTAGAAAGGAGTAGAATAGAGCATGGCAAAACGAAAACAACAAGCAGCTGAATTGCCCTTGGTGGCTATCGATTTAGGCAGTAGCGGAGTAAGAGCTATGGCCGCATCCCGAATTGGTACTGATATATTACATATCTTGGCAGTGGAGCAATCAACTAAGTTCCCTTGTACCGATCGTGGCGTTGTCGTGCAGACCTCTAACGCCGGTTTCATGATTGGAGAAGTGCTACGACTCATGGCTAACCGCTTGAACTTGCCCGACCTGCCAACCGCTTTTGTTCTGCTCGGTGGTAAATCAATGCAGATAGCTCCTGTCTTCTCCAAACGCGACCAAATCCATAAACGCGAGGTCTCACAGCGCTTGTTGGAAGAAATGGAAGCGGAGTGCAAAACCAAAATCGAAACGCATAACCCCGGTGTGGCTGTCTTAGGACTTGTTCCCGCGTACTTCAAGTTGGATAACGTAGAGCAAGAGGAAATACCCCAACCGGATCAACGTGCGGAGTTAGTCGAAGCGCATTATATCGCTTTTGTTGCGCATAAAGAGCTGGAATCGGCTATTCAAAAGAGTTTCGACCAAGCAGGTAAATCCATTGAGAAAACATTCGTTCGTCCCGAAGCACTTCTTTCCGCTTTTGTAGCAACCGACGGACCGGATATCCTGCGCGAAGGATGCGCTGTGCTGGATATGGGCGCCCAAACGACTACACTCTCCATTTATAAAGGAACGGAGTATCTCTATAACAAAGTGGTGCCGCAAGGCGGTTATCATATCACGCGCGTACTCGAACAAGCAGGAATAAGTCTTGCTACAGCGGAGAAACTGAAGTGTCAGTTTGGCTATGCATCGCCGGCGCAAGTGGAGAAAAACCTCAAACTGAAAGTGCCTGCTAATTCCGATGTGGTCGAAGGCGGTGTCCTGCATATATCAAGCGACGACTTAGCGCGCACAATCTTCATCAAACTGGAGGAAATACTCAAGCCGCTCTTTGAGGCACTCAATACCTACGGCGATCGGATAAAAACGCTCTATATAACCGGAGGCGCTTCTATGCTTCAAGGCATGCAAGAGTACCTACAGCAGAAAACAATGCTCAAAGTCTTATATGGCTCGCACGATACTTTATTGGACACAACAACCGATGAACAGTATCTCGAACCGCGGTATTCCGCACTCGTAGGGGCACTAATCTTAGGGGCTGATTATCGTAGCGAGCACGAGAATTTACCAGTCAAAGCACCTGGTATATTCGAGAAGATTCAACAGCAAACTGAAATTATTTTTACTTCCCAATCGTAGAAACTAATAACTACTGATATGAATAATGACGACGAATTATTGCCATTACCCATCCAAATCCAAGAGGATAGTATCATCAAGGTTATGGGAGTTGGCGGAGGTGGATGTAATGCTGTCAATTACATGTACCGCCAAGGAATACACGGTGTGACTTTCTTAGTATGTAACACCGATAAACAGGTTTTGGAGAAGTCATCCGTTCCTGCTAAGTTGCAACTCGGACCCGGTCTCGGAGCCGGAGGCAATCCTGACAAAGCTACCAAGTATGCTGAGGAGAACCGCGATCGCATTCACGATGCCTTGGACGATGGCACGCAGATGCTCTTTATCACTGCCGGAATGGGTGGTGGTACTGGCACCGGAGCAAGTCCTATTATCGCCGAAGTAGCACAAGAAATGGATATTCTTACCGTTGGTATTGTTACCATTCCGTTTGCCTTCGAGGGACCGAAGAAAATTCGCAAAGCGCTGACCGGTGTCGCAAAATTGGCAGAGCATGTGGATGCTATTCTCATCATCAACAACGAGAAACTCAAACAGATATACAAGGACCTCGATGCCTTCAACGCGTTCTCGCGTTCCGATGATGTCGTTTGTAATGCAGCCAAGTCTATTGCCGAAATCATCACTATCCCAGGCTATATCAATACCGACTTTGCGGACGTCTATAATACGCTTAAGAATGGTAAGGTTGCCATTATGAATGTCGGACAGGCAGATGGTGAAGAACGTATCACAAGAGCCATTGACAATGCACTCCGTTCGCCACTTGCTAATGCAAGCGATGTGCACGGCGCACAACGTATCCTCTTGCAGTTCTATTGCTCTAAAGACCATCCGATTATCATGAAAGAGTTCGATGAAATCAATCGCTTCGTCGAAGAGGTGGGCGATGAAGTCGAAGTGCAATGGGGCGTCTCACTCGACGATTCACTCGGTGAAGCTGTGCGCGTCACGATTATCGCTACCGGCTATGCCGTAAGTGATATTCCTTCGCTGCAGGAAGAAGCAGGAAAAGTCTCTATCGATGAGGCTATTGACTCCAACTACGCAGGATTGAACGTCAACGATAAACCTAAAGAGGACGAAAAACCGGCGGAGGTGGATCTGACCAATTCAATTCATAACTCCACCATCCCTCCAACGCACCAAAGCGCTTCGGAAGATGGAGTCATCGAGATAACATTCGAAGACGACGAACTACCTGCCGAAAAGAACGAAAACAAAGAACCGGAGCCTGCGCACCGGTTCGGATGGATTAGACGCAAATAAAATTATTGCTTTTTCTTGTGGGAGTTGACGATACTTTTCACAACGAAGTAAACAATTGCCGCTCCTACGATTACTAATATGGCCACGCTCAGTTCGTGGCTGTATTTTTTAATGGTATCGATATTGCCGGCGGCAAAATATCCTAAGAGCGCCAAAACGCAGTTCCAAATAAATGCGCCAAGGAACGTGTAGAGTAGGAATGGCAACAGTTTCATCTTTGCCAAACCTGCCGGAATACTAATCAACTGACGAATCCCCGGAATAAATCGCCCAATAAAAGTGGACATATTACCATGCTCGCGGAAATACACTTCGGCACGCTCTATCTTTACGCCCGATAGTAAGCACAAATGTCCAAGTTTACTATCCGCAAACTTATAGATTATTGGCCGCCCAAGCCAGCGGGACAGATAGTAGTTAATCAGCGCTCCGATTATGGCGCCTAACGTGCCGAAGAACACTATAATCAGCACATTCACCCAATACACATCCGTTGCGTACAATACACTCTCCGGCTGATTAGCTACAAAAGCTGCCGGAGGAATGACTACTTCGCTCGGAAAGGGAATAAAAGATGACTCCACAGCCATCAGCGCGGTAATCGACGCATAGTTCATATGCGCCGAGTACCATGCTATCAAATTATCAATAATCGTCATACGCAATTACAGAAATAGTACTTGCCCAAGGATATAAATAGGCAACAGAATAATCAGCGAGAACTTAATCATGTAACCAAAGAAACTAGGCATCTTAATACCGCTTTCCTCTGCAATCGCTTTTACCATGAAGTTAGGTCCGTTGCCGATATAAGTCATACTTCCAAAGAATACCGCACCTATCGAAATCGCTTTAAGCATCATCTCCGGAACGCCCGCTACGAAAGTAACGCCGTTCAACTCGCCATCCACTATTCCGGCGGCTGCTGCGGCTACGGATTCAGGAAGACCAAGCGCCATCGAGTGGAATGCTACGGCTGTAGGCGTATTATCCAAGAACGACGACAATAAACCTGTCGAGTAATAGAATTGCCAAACATGGTTAAAGCCCAATCGTGCAGCATTCTGCTCCAAATATATCAGCGCTGGAGCCATTGTCACGAAGATACCGATAAACAACGCTGCCACCTCAATAATCGGTGCCCAGGTGTATTTATTGTCCTCATAACGTGTCTTTTTGCTTGTCGTAAGAAGACTCAGTCCCATGAATATCAGCATCGCAATCTCGCGCAGATACTTCAAATATATCGGAGCATCTTCAGCGCCCATTGCAGGAATCAAACCTTGATTGATAAAAGCTACACTTGCTACAATACCAATCAGCCACACAAAATTCAGCTTACCTGTTATGCGCAGCGGCTCAATCTCTCGCGTATCTGCACTCAGCGCTACCCAAGACTCTTTCTTGTAGTAGTACCAGCAATCCGCCATGAAGTAGAGTAGCAACAGAATAGAACCCGTAAACAACCACTCCATCCACATCGTCGAGAACCATGTGAAACTTGCGCCGCGGAGGAACAGCATAAACAATGGTGGGTCACCAAGCGGAGTCATCAAACCACCGCAGTTCGCTACTAATGCGATAAAGAATAGCACCGTGTGAATCTTGTACTGACGCTGTTGATTGGTTGCCAAAACAGGACGAATAAGCAGCATCGCCGCGCCTGTCGTTCCCATCAAACTCGCCAAAACGAATCCTACTGCCAAAAACAACGTGTTCACCCAAGGCTTTGCCTTGATATCGCCGCTCAGGTGAATGCCGCCGGTTATCACAAACAGCGCCAACAGCAAAATAATAAATGGTACATAGTCAAAGAACACGGTATTAATCAACTCGCCGCTCAGACCTTTGACTAACATAAACACAACGACTGGAATGCCCAAAACAATAGAAACAATGAGCTTGGTCAAGTTACTTTCCCACAATTTCGGGGCAATTAGCGGGCCGACTGCTATACTTAATAGCATCACGCCAAATGGAATCATCCACAGCGCCGGCATCATAAATGTTTCTTCCATGGTATATCTTTTTTTATTTCTTTACATAGACTGCGTAGCCTTTCTTCGGCAGCGTAAACGTCATCTTTTCCTCCAACTCCACATCGCGTTTCACAATCTCATCCACAATCGTCTCGCTGTTCAGCCACTGCGTATAAGCGCCTTTATCGATTCCCTCAATCTCGCAACTCGCTTCGTCCGTCGCCAAACTGATAATCACTAACACCGTGTTTCCGTCTTTCTTCTTCGTGTACGCCATAAACGAACTGTTCGAGCAGGTGAGGAATGTTGTCGTACCGCGATTAGCTTTCTTGCCGCTACTCAGCGCAGGCTGCGTGTGGCGAAGTGCTATCAACGTGCGAATCGTATTCTGCAAGCGCTTATCCACTGCCGTCCAGTCAATCGGGTCGCGCTGAAAGTACTGCTGCACTTTGCGATAACCAATCTCCTGACCATTATATAGCAGAGGCATGCCGTATAACGTAAACTCTATCACAGTCAGCGGAGCTACATTATTCCCCATAAACGAGAAGTAGTTCCCGCCAAAATTATTGCCGATATCGTCATGATTAGTCAGATAAATCATGCGGTCCATATTATTATACGCGCTATTGCTAATCACTTTGCGGCATTGGCTACGCAGTTTAGCCACCGTCTCTGCCTTGCCAATCTCGTTCTCTAACTGCCAGTGGAAGCCTACCATATAGTCGTAGTCAAAACCCGTTTGGATTAAAGCCGCTTTCTCCGGCTGAAAATCCGACTCACCTAACATCCAAATCTTTCGGTCGGCTGCTTGCTGAAGTTTAGGTATTGTTGCTGACCAGAAATCTGCCGGTAAATACGGGGAAGATAAATAGTCACAGCGGAAACCATCGATATTGGCATTCTTTATCCAATAAATCATAGCCTCTTGCATTGCCTTCTGCATCTCGTTATTCGAGTAATCCAACTGATACACGTCGCTATAGTTATTCGGATGAATAATGTTCCCCTTCCCATCGCGCTTGTAGTATTCAGGGTGCTCCGTCACCCAAATATGGTCCAAACCCGTGTGATTTGGCACCCAGTCAAGCCAAACCTGCATACCCAAATCATGCGCTTTGTTCACAAAAGCTTTCAAGTCTGCCAAAGTTCCGTGATCCGGATTAACTGCTGTGTAGTCATGTAGTGCATATGGACTTCCTAATGCGCCTATCTTTCCTTCTGAACTGCGCGTCTGAATCGGCATCAACCAGATAATATCAATACCTAACTTACGCAAATCCGCCAACTTCCCTTGAGCGGCAGCAAACGTGCCTTCCTTCGTGAAATTGTACAGATTCATCTCATAAATCACACGGTTATCATCACTCAATGCTACCGTGTTATCTACATCCAACGGACTCTCTTTGTCTGGATCGTCCGGCGTATCCGGCTCCGTCTTGTCTTTGCAGGCGCTCATTCCAAATGCTACTAACAAAGCAAGAATAAGAAAATAGTGCTTTTTCATAATATTAATTTAATTTATTATTCCTATTGATTATAGATAATGCTTCTGCATAAATCGGCTGCAAAAATACAACAAAAATTGCACATACGCAAATTTTTGAGCACAAAAATGAAGCAAATAGAATTTTATTCTATACAGAATGTGCCATTATGGACTTAGGTGCTTGCACATAAAGGGCATAATGGCGCATTCGGTAAGGGGGTTACTCCTGCTTCATTTTTTGCTCTTTTTGCGTACGTACCGCAGGCTCTAATCTGCGCTTTGCGCAATAAACTGCCGTCAGGCACTACACGCGCTTTAGCACATTACACTGTCGCAGGCTTGTTTTTTAGCGTCCCCATAGGGTCAGCGTATACCCCGTAGCAACGATGCTTCCGCGCAGGGGGCGCGGAGTGAGGCGGCGTTGGGGAACGCCGGTTGCCGAGTGGGTATATGCTGTACGTAGTCTGGCGCTAAAAAACTATCGCTCACCAGAGCGAACTTTTCACTCCTCCACGCGTTTTCGATTACAAATTAAAGCCCAATCTAAGCATACTACAAACATACAAAAAGCGAACCATTTGCGGCTCGCTCTTCGTATAATCATTATTCTTAACTTATAGCTCTTCGATAAATTCGCGACGGTATGCCGCCGGAGAGGTACCTGTCTGGCGCTTGAAGTAACGACCAAAATCACTCGGCGTCTCAAAGCCCAACGAATGGCCTATCTCTGCTACCGTCAAGTCGTCGCGGCTCTGAAGCATAATCTTCGCCTTCGTAACAATATAACGCGCAATCCAATCGCTTACATGAATACCCGTTACCTCATAAACGGTCGTACCAAAATACTTCGGCGTCAGATTCTGCTTATCCGCATAGAACTTCGTCTCACGTGATACTTTGTAGTTCTCTACCAAGTCTTGATAGAAACGATACGCAATTCGTTTTGGATTGGTTAGAAAATCTACGCTCAAACTTGGGTCAGCTGCACGATAATAGTCCAACAGTCGAACAAAATTATCCAATTGGTTCTTTAGCAACTCATCACGAACTGCCTCGTCACGAATCAAACTCATGTCTTTGATCACTTCTAAACAGTGGTCAACCGAACGCATCTGCTCATTCGTCAAGTGAAACTCTGGATGAAGGATATGCTCCATCACGTTCTGTATAGGAAAAGCAAGATGCTCCTGTTTCGCCCATTTATGGGACGCTACTATCAACGTGATATCAAAATCCTCCGAACTCTCTCCGGGTACAACTGCGTGGTCTGGATAAACCATCGTGATGTCATTCTGACGAAATATGGTCTTGTGCATGTCATATCTCACTTTCAACCAGCCTTTCTTACAAATGGCTATAATAAACTCGGTCGAAACCCATGGTTGTACCAAGTAAGACAAGTTCTGCACATGTTCAAACACGACTATATGTCGCTGATCTATGAGCTCTAAATGTTCAAAGAGCGGATTAAATTCAGCCATAAAAAGTAAATTTGCGTGCAAAAGTATAAACATTTTATCAATTATGCAAATTTTTCCGACTTTTTGTATATTTTTTCCATACTTTTGTAGATAAAAATGTCAATTTTCTTTAAAAAAACTTGTGGGAATGAAAAAAAAGCATTACTTTTGCAGCCGTGTTTTAATTGTACAAACTATGAAAAACGTTGCACTTCTTATTGTTCTTTTATGCGCAAGCTCTCTCTATGCGCAGATTAGTCCAGAAACATTAGCTAAGCGTGCCAAACGCAAAAATCTTACTGTCAAAGAGTGGAATACCGACTCCAAAACCAAAACCCGGTGGCTCGACCACGTAACTACTTATGACGCCGAAGGACGGAAAGTCGAAGAAATAGAATACGCTACTTACGGACAGCGCGAACGTGTCACTATCGAATACGACGAAACAACCGGCAAAGTCAGCAAGGAAGTAATCTATGACGACCGCGATAAACCCGTGCGCATACGCAAATATGAATATAATGAGGACGGAACCAAAAAGAAACAGTATAACTACCTGCCGAATGGAAAACTCTATTCTGTCAAAGTCTTTGAGTACCTATTCTCCGATTAGTCTTGACGAAATGGAGGCGGTCAAACTCATGAATAGGGTAGATACCAAATACGTCTGCCACGAGTCGCTGTTGCCCGCTATACTCCAACAAGCACAAGACGATTACTTGGTCCAAGAGGTGGCAGGAAGACGTGTCGCAACGTATGACACCGTCTATTATGACACCGAGGACTTAGAGATGTACATTCGACACCATGACCAGCAACTCGTGCGACGAAAAGTGCGCATTCGCACCTATATGGATACCGGCGCCGAGTACCTTGAGATAAAGAAAAAGAACAACCACGGCAGAACCAAAAAGAAGCGTATCCCATTCAACTCCGATGCGCCGGTCGATGAGTTCATTACGAAACATACGCCTTACCAATGGACCAATCTCCACCCAACAGAACGAACCGCTTTCGAGCGCATCACACTCGTCAACAAGGAGAAAACAGAACGGCTCACCATGGACATGAACTTGCGATTCGAAGCCATCGACAACCAAACAACTGCTAATCTCGGACCGCTCGTCATCATCGAACTCAAACGAGATGGACTCCAACCATCCAAAATGCAACATATCCTGCGTGACCTGCGCATCTTTCCGATGAAGATTAGTAAATACTGCATGGGAGTCACCATGACCATACCGACTATCAAGCACAACCGATTCAAAGAGAAACTAATTAAACTCAATAAACTATGCCGGAATTTGATCCTACAATAGCCGAAGAGTTCGGCTACGGAATTGCTGAAACACAGACATTTTTAGGAGTGCCTATTTTTGAGGCAGATAGTATCTACAACCTGCTTATCCGCTTTGGATTCAACTTGCTCGCAGGTTGGATACTCATTCACTTCGCCTATTTCCGTCGTTCGCATAGACGTGACTACTATCTCACATTTATGCTCTTCTCAACGACGATGTTCCTGCTCATTTTCCTCATGGAGAATGTCAAGCTGCAGATTGGCTTTACACTCGGCCTATTCGCTATCTTTGGCATGATTCGTTATCGCACGGAGACAGTGCCTATCCGCGAAATGACCTACCTCTTCGTCATCATCGGACTGAGTGTCATCAACGGACTGGCGATGACCGTCAGCTATGCGGAAATCTTCCTCACGAACGCGCTACTCATCGGACTATGCTTCTTCCTCGAGTGGCTTATAGGACGCAAACAACTCGCCGAGAAACTGATTCTCTACGAGAAGATTGACCTCATTGTGCCCGAGCGCAGAGAAGAGATGATTGCCGACCTCGAACAACGTACCGGTATCAAAAATATCGTCAAAGTGGAAATAGGACATATCGACCTGCTGCGTGACGCTACTTTCGTTAAAGTCTTCTACAAAGCGCCTAAAGACGAGGTCGATACTATCGGAAACACCCCCAAACCATTCAAACTATGAAGCGTCTGATTGGCATACTTTTTGTTGTGCTACTTGCAAGCCCGCTTGCTGCCGTACGGCTCAAACAAGACTCTACGGCGACGATGCAGCGAGTGGAGACACGTATAGACGCGGAGTTCACCAAGAAATTCCGCTATGGTCTCTCACTCAGCCTAAGCGAAGAAATACGGGCGCGAGTCTTTGAAACAAATAGAGATGCCTACTTCCGCGCTGCCAATACTACTATCGCGCTCGGATATGCTCCGATAAAGTACCTTAAACTCCAAACCGGCTACACACTGCGTATCTTAGGCGATAAGGATTGGGCGGACCCGAACGAGTTTCTCAGGCACCGCGTTTACTTGGGCGTCACGGCGAAATATAGCTACATGAACTGGCGATTCTCGCTGCGCGAAAGAGTGGATATGAACTGCCGTACGGACTCTGTCAATCGGTATGAGAAAAACCCCATCGCCTTTACGATGAGGCACCGCATTCATATTGGCTACCATATACCCGGCAAACCCGTCCAAGTCTATGCGAACATCGAACTCATCAACACGCTCAACCGACCGACACAGTATCTCAATTACTACATCAAAGATGAGCAGTTTGGACAATACCTCAGCGACGCAAGACTACAAGTAGGTACCAAATGGCGAATTGACAAACGAAACTGGTTAGGATTATCCTATCGATTTGGATATTTCTACGACCGAGACCTGAATATAACTAAAAATGGTGGTAACATTGAACTGACGCGGACACATGGCTTTACACACGTTATTACGCTCAGTTACGACTTAAAATGGTAAAATTATGAAAACCCTATGGCAATTTGGATTGCTTTTTATGGCTGTTAGTCTGTTAGCCTGCAATCCCGACGTTGAAGACCCGAACGAAGAAACAGATCCAACGAACACCGAAACACCCGAAGTCGTTGTCGATGGAGATACAGTGTGGAACAAAACCGTCGCTATCGTTTATAGCGGCTCAACGGCTACTGTCACTATCAACGGAGACAGTATCTCCTATACCGTTTCCGGCGGAGACGTAACCGTTACCTCTACCGCGAGAAATGTCTCTTATACCGCATCCGGTAGCGGTTCCGGTAGTCTGAAAGTGTATTCTGACTATCGCTATAAACTCACGCTCGATAACCTCACGCTCACGTCTTCCGGCAAACCGGTCATCAATAACCAGGGCAAGAAAACGCTCTTCATCGATTTAGTCGGCACGTCTTCCCTAACCGATGCCTCCGGTTATGCGACGGAGCTTAATGGAGAGGACCAAAAAGGTGCGGTCTTCTCTGAAGGACAGATAGTTATCCTTGGTGACGGACAACTGACCGTAACCGGTAAGAACAAGCACGCCATCGCTTCCGATGACTTCATCAACCAACAAAGCGGTACCGTCATCATCACTTCTGCACCAACCGACGGAATGCACTCCAACGATGCTTTCCAGATGGATGGCGGCACGCTCACCATCGCTGCAACGGACGAAGGTATAGCTGTGGACGAGGGAACAGTGCTCATCAATGGTGGCACCATTAAGATAACTACTTCCGGCACGGCTGCCAAAGGTATCAAAGCCGAAGGTAATGTCTCCATCACAGGCGGAACCATCGTCGTTAATGCCGTGCACGGCTCAGGCGATTCAGGCTCCGAAGGTATCGAGTCTAAGGCGAATGTAACTATCTCCGGAGGCGATATCTTCGTTGAGTCCTACGATGACGGCATCAATGCGGCAAACGGCACCATCACTATCAGTGGAGGCTACGTCTATTCACACGCACTACATAATGACGGTATCGACGCCAACAGCGATTTCTATGTTAAAGGTGGCGTCATTGTTGCTATCGGCGCCGGTGGAGCAGAAAGGGCTTTGGACGCCTTAGAGCAAAAGACGCTTTATGTCCAAGGTGGTGTCTTATTCACCATCGGCGGATTAGAGAGCGGCGCAAGCCTGACACAGGCTTGTTACTCTGCCTCTTCGTGGTCCAAGAGCACGTGGTACTCCATGACGATTGGCGATGCAGTTTATGCCTTCAAGACACCGTCTTCCGGCGGTTCCACGCTGGTTGTTTCCGGAGCATCACAACCCTCCGTCAAATCCGGCGTAAGCGTTAGCAGCGGCACGTCTATACTCAACGGCAATGGCTATCTCAACGCGTCTGTTTCCGGCGGTTCCTCCGTCTCACTCTCCAGCTACTCACCCAGTGGTGGTCCTGGTGGCGGTGGTCCTGGCGGTGGCGGTCCCGGCGGCTGGCACTAAGTTCATCTATCATCTATGCGGTTTACCGCACTTGGTTCATCTATCATCTATCATCTATCATCTATCATCTATGAAAATCGGTATCTACGGCGGCTCTTTCAATCCCATCCATTTTGGGCATATCGGATTGGTAAAGTGGGTAGCTGAGCACAGCGACCTGGACGAGGTATGGCTGATGGTCAGCCCGAATAACCCGCTCAAAGTGAATGCGCAGTTGCAGGGTGAATATGACCTGCGCACTAACTTCGCAGCTCGCCTCGATGCCGCGCGTAAGGCTTTAGCCGAGACCGAGTGCTCTAAACCGCTTAGAGCTTCTGACTTCGAGGATAGCCTGCCGCGACCCAGTTACACGGCGAACACGTTGCGCGAGCTCCAAAAAGCCTATCCGCAGCATGAGTTCTCCCTTATCATTGGCGCGGACAACTGGGCAATCATAGAGCAATGGAAAGAGTATGACTTCGTGCTGCAGAACTTCCGTCTCTTCGTCTATCCTAGACAGGGCGCCGAACTCTTCCCGCGTCCCGACCTTCCCGCCAAAGAAGTCATCCTCTGCTCCAACGCACCGCTCTTTAATATCTCCAGCACGGAACTCCGTGCAAAGAAGTAAAAAATGGGGCTTTTTTAATAAAATTTCACAAATTATTTGTGTATATTAAAATTTTGTTGTACCTTTGCCGCCGAAACACATTTAAACCGACGGGGCGATGGGATATAACTGCCAATTGTATTATCATGAAAAAACTTTTCTTAGGAGTCGCTTTTGCGCTCATTTCTTTTACTTTAATGGCTCAACAACCATTTGTAGGAACAACTATCCTCAAAACAAACATGCATTACGAAGAGAACTTTGACGTCATGGTGGAGAACTTCAAAGCCACTGTGGACAAAGACACTGTCATGGATGCAAAAACAAAAGGTTTGGCTAAATCTATGGCTAAGGCCATTGTTAAAAATACGTTGAAGCAAATAGAACTTCAGAAATACATCACCAGTCTCCCCGAAGGCGAATATACCACTCTTAACTATTGGGACGGGCCGAAAAACCGTATCGCTGCTTTCACTCCTGAAATCGGTCGTATTATGATTTGGGATGGCAACGAAGGCACGCTTATCGTTGCTTATCCTAACCTCAAAACTGCTCTCAAAGTGACGGACCCGGGCTTCAAAACCAACCAATTCCGCGTCTCCGCTAACTATCGCGATGCTGACCCTAACGCACAAGTTACCGAGATTAACGGATTCCGCGCTGTGCCTAATTTCGGCGTAGTGCCTAAAGCTACTTTGCCTAACGACAAAAGCGAGGTTATTGTCATCGACGAAATTGAGTATGTAAAGGTACCGGCTCCGGGATTAATCCTTGAGAACTACAACATCCTCGTACAACAAAACGTTACAACCGATTACTATACTCAAGAACAGAACTTAATTGCTTTCAACAAAGCTACTGTAGCTGATGCCAATTACCAACTGCCTGCTGATTACAAAGTAGTGAGCACCGCTGACGCACTCGTTAAAAGCCTGCAAAAAGCTATCAAGGCGAATAAGTTGGCTTTCCCGTACGATGTAACGCAAACTCCTGAGGTGATATGGAGTATCTTCAAATAAAGCAGAAAACGCTCTTATTGGTCTTCATTGCATTTGTCGGTGTGCACCTGCATGCCGACGAGTGCGTTGGAGTGCACTGGTCGCAGAATGAGGAGGGAAAATTCCGACTCGAGAGCGCTACCAATGAACCACTTACGGAATATTGTTACGACAAAGTCTATGATTTCAGCCACGGCGTGGCTAATGTCATGATTGGCGAAACGGTTGGAATGGTTAATAGCTGCGGAAAAGAAATAGCTAAACCCGTTTACACTTTTGCTCCTATACGCTTTGGAGAAGTGCCTATTCAATTGACTTATCGTGGACAACCTCGCTACGTCAGCTGCCTATATAATGCCAACCTTGGCGGAGCAACTTGGCTCGATGCCGAGGGAATAATCTTACAAACAGGCACCAAACTTATGTTCCGCATAACGGACAAAGTGCCGGATTCATTATGGGACTATTGATATGAAACGATACTGCTTCCTTTTAACCCTTCTCATCGCTTTGGCGCCGTCGTGCTTGAGCGCACAAACGCAGGAGAGCTACAATAGAGCTTCTATCTATCCTATCTATATGTTGCATCCCGGCGCGAAGATGTATAATGAGATATATGACGCGTGTTTGGCTATGCCTATTCCCGATAAGTACAATGACCATCGGCTGAGTGTGCGCGTTGTGCAGGGGATGTCTCTCAAAGCGAAAGAGAAAGAGGTCTTACCCGCCGTCACGGATTTTCTCAAGAAAAATCAGGTCGCTAAACGTATGGTGGCAAAGTGGTTCGAGCGCAATAAACAGACCGGTGAGTGCTATACCGACCTTATCGCCCAGCGTGCACTATATTCCGTTTCTGCCTTTGAGATGATGAAAGCGCGCTATACCATCACCAAGAAACCTGTCTTGCCCGATGTGGATAAGAACCTTATACCCAATACCTTTGTCCTCGTCAATGATATATCCTATATAGATAAAGAGGAAAAGGCGCAGGTGGCTTCAGCGGTCTTCTTTATCGTTGGATCTGTGGCTGAAATAGCGGGTGGGGCAGCTTCGATGGCTGGGTCATCTACCGGCTCTAATATAGGCGACCTGGCTTCGTCTCTCGCCCAAGTCGGCAACTCTATCTCTGACCTTGTAGCAGGATTTACGGTTGATATAACTACTTATCTCTACCAACTCAAGTGGAATGACGAGATAGCCAATCAGTTCTATCTTAACCACTACTGCGATTCCACCAACCTCAGCCAGGATAAGAAAGTAGCCTTCGACCGTGAAACAAACCTCTTCAACTTGGACTACATCGGCTCTTATACCGCACGAAGCGAAAAAACAGTCTTGCGCGGACTATATACGCCCGAAGATGTCTTCCGCAAAGTGCTTACCAGAGCGCAGGATAAAAACATCGTCGAACTCCAACGCAGATATCCGCAGTTCAAAGTCACCGATGTTGTATCGGCTGTTCTGCCACATAACGAACTGGAAGTGCTTATCGGGCTCAAAGAAGGCGTCACTCCTAAATCGAAGTACGAAGTACTTGAGCGTTCCATTGGTAACGATGGCACTATTGTCTATAGCCGCAAAGCCGTTATCCAACCGCTCCCGGACCGAATCTGGGACAATCGTTTTATGGCGGTCGAGGAAGAAGCTGTAAATGCTAATTTAGGCGCTACGCGATTCAAACTCCTCTCAGGCAATATCAACGATATCACCCCAGGCTTGCTTGTCCGCGAACTCCGCTAACCCCTAATTATACATTGTTCGTTTAATGCCTGCGGCGTGTATTGCGCCATGGCGCGTTTATTGCCTTACGGCAGTGTAGAGCCTTCGGCAGTGTAAATAAACGTTACGAAGTAACACTAAACGTCCAACGGACAATAAACGTGCGTAGCACACTAAACAAAAAAAGTGCAGGTTTTCACCATAAACTGCACTTTTTTTTGTGCATGTCAAAAAAAAGCAGTACTTTTGCAGCCGAAATTGAAAAATGGCAAATTTTAAATTGCCTGTACATTGTACTTTGTCACTTTGTACATTTCGCGAGCCCTGCTCGCTACATCGGGGTATTAGCTCATCTGGTAGAGCGTAACGTTCGCAATGTTAAGGTAAGGGGTTCGAGTCCCCTATACTCCACAAATTTTAAGCGCAAGCGTGCGCTATAACGTATTATAATAAGCATTACTATTATTTCGCGTTTACCGAAAACCCGCCAAGTTTTAAGGAGATAAACAACAAATAATTAGAGAAGGTTTCCGTTTGTGGACACCTATTCTCTCTAATAATAGATGCTCATACTCTGTGTGAGTTTCTTAAGAGGGAAAAGGTCTCCTTGGCGGGTTGCCTTGGTACGCGATAAGAAACTCGCACTTTTCTTATGGCAAACGGATTGATAGTATGCACAACAAATTACTATTACTATCAATCGATGTTATTTAACTCTATTGAATTTGCACTCTTTTTGCCCTTAGTGTTTCTTATTTACTGGGCAATCGGGTACGCACACATAAATGACAATCTCAAACTGCGACTACAAAACGCGTTTGTTCTCATCGCAAGTTACGTCTTCTACGGTTGGTGGAATTGGCGATTCTTGTTACT
>ONMT01000017.1 GCA_900319025.1 uncultured Bacteroidales bacterium | reverse complement strand
AACGACCAAGTAGTTACCTCTATCGACTTCACGAAAGGCGAAAACAACAAGGTAATGAAAGCCATTGAAAACGGACAACTTATCATCATCCGTAATGGCGAACGCTTCACTGTTCAAGGACAGAGAATCCAATAATACCAATATAACTCGTTATATTACTGGAAAATTTTATTAACCTTAAAAAATGATTATTATGAAAACAGTTAAAAAAGCATATTTGGTACCAAATACAGAGGTTTTTGCTTTTCAACCAAGCATGATTTGCTCTGGAAGTTCAACAATACATATCGGAGGTGGAACTCTTGGTGGAGGAGGTAATTCAGGAGGTACTGTAGTTCCTATGTAATTCAACGCAATATTAAGCGTTCTTTATACAATAACAGCCCGACTACTATCGGGCTGTTATTGATTTATTAATGGTTAATTCCTACTCCAACGTGATCTCACTGAAGAATTCTGGACAATGGAAATTCGGTTTGGGCAAGTTAATCGACTGCCAACTTAAGAAATGCGGCTTCTTCGTTTTATCGGCACACTTGTAGAAATTACAACGCAACTTTTGTGGGAAGATTGGTTTTTGGTCTCTAAATATCAGCGCCAACGGAATTTGCAACTCCACTTCCCAACTCCATAGCCCGTCTCGCTCTGCAAATGCTTCGCGCGGGAATGAACAACTACGCTTAATGGTATCCATTTGTTCTTTGCTCAACGGCTGCACATCTTCTTCCCTACCCAATCGGCGAGAAGCCACCATCGCGCCTATACAGTTGCACTCGAAATTATAATAATGCTTCTCTCCCGGCACTTGACAGAAAAACTCCACGCAACTATCTTCCCATACAGGTCCTTGATCCTCCGTGGTTACAGCACGCAGTTGTTCACCTTTCACATGCCATTTAAGAAACAGTCGCTCATGGTCGTTATTCACTTCCACACTTACTTCCGGCTTCTCAGGAAACGTGTCGGGCCAATTAACTTGATCTATCTTATAAATCATAAATCTCCAATGACAAATGACAAATTACAAATGAGCAATAATGCTCCGCATTTGCTCTTCTGCTTTTTCCTGTTCTTCGACGAGTCTTAGTTGCGCTCTGGTACGCACCATATTATGCTCCGGATACGCAATCTTGTAGTAGGTATCGCCATTCAGATAATCGGTGAAGAAACGAACCGTCTGCATATAACTGAGCAACCGGCAGCCGTATGGCAGCAGTTCTTTCTCCAAGTCGGTGAGGAAAGTTGCCTCCTTTAGATATCCGCGCGCATAGGATTCGAAGACCTCTAAATCAACACGGATATTATCTAAGTTCGGGTCATCTTCCAAACCTTTATTTGCGGCCGTACGCATAAAATCGCCGAAGTCGCTGAAGACAAATCCGGGCATAACGGTATCTAAATCCACGATACAGATTGGTCGTCCTTCTTCGTCAAAGAGGACGTTGTTGACCTTGGTATCGCAGTGGTTGATATGCTTCACGAGCTTACCTTCGCGGAACAAGCGTTCTGCCAAGCACATATCGAATCGCCGTTTATCTATCCAATCGATTATGTCCTTGCAGGCTGCCTTTCTGCCGGCTTTATCTGCTGCGAGCGCTTCGTCTAATTCCTGCAGGCGGAACTCCATGTTATGGAAATTAGGAATTGACTCAGTGAGTGCATCGAAAGGCAGATCAGCCAGCTGGCGCTGGAATCGGCCGAAGGCTTGTCCCGTCAATTCGGCAGAAGCAGGTGTCACTTTCTCCTGCGACGTAGCGGGTTCAACAAGTACATATAGGCGCCAATAATCGCCCTGTGGGGTTTGGTAATAGAGCTTGCCCTTCTTAGTAGGAATGAGGTGCAGCACTTTACGCTCGATATTCTCCTCGCGAGCAATCAGTAACTTCTCGCGGATGTGCGAAGTGACAATCTCTATATTGCGCATTAACCCCTCTACATCTTTGAAGATATGATGGTTGATGCGTTGCAAGCAGTAGGAAGTCTCACCTACCCGCTTTGCGGGCACGATAAAGGAATCGTTGATGAAGCCAATGCGCAGCGGTTGCGGTTCGTCAACTTCATTCCAAATGGCGAATTGTTTTAATATGTCTTTCATAGGTGGAGATGAGGTTTTAGTCAATCTTGATATCTTTGTTAACATTCTTGCTGCCAAAGAGTGCATACCACAGAATATAAGCAACGCCGATAATCGGAACGATATAACTAATCAGGCAGTTATGCGCTGCGACGATACTCTGGATGTAAGGAAGAACACCACCGCCGACTACCATCATCATGAATATACCGCTGGCTTTAGCAGTGTATTTACCAAGTCCTTCGGTGGCCATATTGAAGATAGACGTCCACATCACAGAGGTGCAGAGACCACAGAGCACTAACAACGTAGAAGCTAAAGGTATGTCAATAGTCTCACCTTGAACAATAGTTTTAGCCATTACGCTATCGCCAATGAGTATTGCTGCTACCATGAGGGCAATAGCCAAGCTCGCTACGCATGTCACCATTGTCTTACTGCTCACCTTACCGCCGATGACTGAACCAATGAATCGACCAATCAGCATCAGAATCCAGTAACGACCGGCAAGCATTCCTGCTACAGCAAATCCCACTTTCGGAGTCAGATAACTGATGAGTGTGGCAGGGATACCTACCTCAACGCCAACATAGAAGAAAATAGCAATCACACCAAGGGTGAGGTGACGGAATGCCCACGGACTGCGCTCGTAAACAATATTCTCGCCGGCAACGTTAGGTTCCTGTAACGGCGTCACACGGATGACCAGATAAATCAACGCAAACACAGCCATCGCAATATAGAGCACGATATTGACGTCGTCGATTTCTTTACCTGAAAGGCTTTGTCCAATGATGGCACCGACCAGCATCGGCGTCAACGCACCGGATAAGGAGTTAAGCGTACCACCTATCATATTAAGTTGGTTACCACGGTTACCTCCGCCACCTAAGAGGTTGAGCATAGGATTTGTGACCGTATTGAGCATGCAAACGCAGAAACCACAGAGTAACGCGCCGCACAGATAGACAGCAAAACTATCAAACACTCCGCTCATCCACTGAACGGCAATGCCGATAAAGCCTAAGAAGATAGCAGCGAGAGCTGTTTTCTTGTATCCGTACTTGGACAAGATATTTCCCGCAGGGATACCCATAATAAGATAAGCAAGGAAGTTAAAGAGGTTACCCAACATACCCATACGCTCGGCCTGCGCTGGGTCGTCAAACGATGCACCCCAAATCTTACCAACAGGTGCTGCGAGGTTAGTAACGAAAGAGATCATCGCATAGAGGAACATCATAGCGATGATAGTAATCACTGTCAATGATTTTGATTGCTTAGTACTCATAGTTTTACTATTTAATGTTTATATTATCTATCTCTATCCTGCCCAATTGCTCCGATCCAAGGAGCGGTATGATATAGCTTCGAGCAAATGGCTCTTTTGGATATCATCGGCACCTTCTATATCAGCAATCGTTCGTGCCACTTTTAAGATGCGGTCATAAGCACGGGCACTGAGACCCAGTTTAGTCATTGCAAACTCCAGCATCTTATCGCACTCAGCATCTAAGGCGCAATACTGACGCACCATCTTAGAGGTCATCATCGCATTACAATGTACTAATTTGCTATGTTTAAATCGCTCATTTTGGATAGCCCTCGCCTTCAGCACTCGTTCGCGCATTATAGCAGAACTTTCGCCTGGCTGTGAGTCACGTAACTGCTCATAAGGCACAGCCTCAATCTCGCATTGTATATCTATTCTGTCCAGTAGCGGCCCGCTGATTTTACTCATATATCGGTGTATCTGCGCCGGTGTGCATGTGCAAGGATGTGCCGGGTTATTCTCCCCATAGTGTCCGCATGGGCATGGGTTCATTGCTGCTACTAACATGAATGACGCCGGATAGTCCACCGTGTCCTTTGCTCGAGAGACAGTAATGTGTCTGTCTTCTAATGGTTGCCGCATCACCTCTAAAACCGAGCGTTTATACTCTGGGAGTTCATCGAGAAAGAGCACTCCATTATGAGCTAAAGATATTTCCCCGGGATGCGGGTTTGAACCTCCACCAACCAAAGCAACATCGGTGATAGTATGATGCGGACTACGGAATGGGCGCTGCACGATAAGCGAACCACTCGCTCCTTTGCGTTTATTGGTCAGACCGGCAATGGAGTGAATCTTGGTCGTCTCCAACGCTTCCTCCAATGTCAATGGTGGCAAAATAGATGGTATACGCTTGGCTATCATGGACTTACCTGCACCCGGAGGACCAACCATAATCATATTGTGTCCTCCCGCAGCAGCTATCTCTACCGCACGGCGCACTTTATACTGTCCACGCACGTCTGCAAAATCAAGGTCGGCAGGGAAAGCCAACTCATCAAACAGCGCCTGTGTATCTACTTTCGTGGGCATGAACGGCTCGTCCGGATGCAACGCATCCTTGGGTTCACCATTTAGGAAGCGCACCACATCCATCAATGTCTCTAAACCATAAACATCCAGTCCGTCCACTACCGCAGCCTCGTCGGCATTGGCGGCAGGAAGAATAAGCCCTCTGAATCCAGCTTTGCGAGCACAAAGAGCAATAGGTAACGCACCACGAATAGGTTGCAGCGAACCATCCAATGATAACTCACCCATAATCATATAGCGCTCCAGCATCTTTGTACGCACTATCTCCGCTCCCGCCAACATGCCGATAGCCAGAGGAAGATCAAAAGCCGCACCCTCTTTCTTTATATCAGCAGGCGCCATGTTGATGGTATAAGTACGCTGGAGATTGCCTAAGTTATTGACTGTCAGCGCAGAAGATATACGTTCGTGTGACTCTTTCACGGATGCATCAGGCAAACCGACCAACGTAAAATCAAAGCCAGGAACGGCATGTACCTCAATCGTCACTTGAACAGCATCAATGCCCACTGGAGCAGCACTATATATTTTGATTAACATATTATATATATTTAAGGTGTGTCTATTCAATCAGGGAACCTGAGAAATATCTGGTACGCCACATCGCAGTTAAGACATTGTCCTGTTTGGCAACATGTCTGATAGAGATGAATGAGCGCCTGTGAGTCCGCTGCTGTCTGCACTATCTGTCCCAATTCGCGCCACTGACGAATAATGCGGTTATTCTCCGCTGGAATAGCGTTGAGCAGTTGCATCGCGGCATCAACTTGACCATGAGCATACTTAAACGGCACCGCCACATTGATAAGGAGTACATCGATAGAATCCCGTCCCATTCCGTCCACAGCAAACAGCTCACGTAGTTCGTCTAAATTATTCTTCTCCAACACTTTAGAAAAGAGAAACTCAGACTGGTGAAAGAGGCGTGCAAACTGACGAATGCGCGTTACAGGAGCATTCTGCGGATGCATTCGCCCTAATTTCCACATCGATGGATTGATAGGTTGCAAGGCAAACTTGGTTCTTAGAAAAGCATACTCGCTATACAACTCATCCGATTCATCTAAAAGTCCACTCTGCCCCATCAGAATAGCGGTGAGTTGCAGCAGGTTATCTTTATGTTTGCGCAAGCAAGACAAAGGAGTATTGATTGCCAGTTGCTCAAAAGGTATACCATTGGTATGAAAACCAAAATAGTGCGCCAGCGATATATAAAACGCCTCCTCCCAACTATTGGTTGTTAACGCCAAGAGGCGACGAATAGAATCTTTCTTGCAATTCAGTCGCCTGGTGAGCATCGTTTGTTTCCAACCAAGAGTCAGTAAGTTCGGGTCTTTAAGCAGCACATTGGCACAACGATGCGTCAGATAAGCCGAGTCCATCAAATGGGCATCCGCAACAAGTTGGGACAAGTAATCTTGGTCCGTCGGATACTGCAGCGCACATTGAGCAATCGCTTCGCCCTGGGAGTTAAAAACCTGCTTATCCGCATCGCGCACGACATGTAAAATCACGCTGTCATAGGCTTTATCTAAATGATGGCGGTGTTTGAACCAATCCGACGCACGGACGTGAATCTCAATATTCCCCACCCAATCGATAGACTTGCCATTGGAATCCGTAACGCGCAGATGAACATCCGAAAAATCAGGTCCCGCATCGGTATTGTGAACACCAACGGACAGCACGTCAATGTGCCGCCCGTCGGTCGTATATTGCGGGAACGAACGAAAGAGTTCCCGTTGCCAAATATAATGCAACAGAATCTCCGGCATTACTCAGTCCATTGCGTTGAGAGCATTCGGAGATAGGACTTATAACGCCATTGAGCGTTGTCCTGTGCAGCCTTAAAGAGTTCTTCCGCTTCATTCGGATATTGTTTCATCACCGATGCAAAGCGTACTTCGCCCTTTAGGTAGTCAGCAAACTTATCCCACTGCGGCTCTTTGGAGTCGAGTTGGAACGGGTTCTTTCCTTCTGCCTCAAGCTGTGGATTATAACGCCATAAGTGCCAGTAACCGCACTCTACAGCTTTTGCCTCCTCAGCCTGCGACTTACCCATACCGGCTTTCAGACCATGGTTGATACATGGTGCGTAAGCGATAATGAGTGACGGTCCTGGATAAGCCTCCGCCTCACGGATAGCTTTAAGTGTCTGCGCTTGGTCTGCACCCATAGCAATCTGAGCAACATAGACATAACCATACGTAGTTGCAATCATACCAAGGTCTTTTTTGCGGACACGCTTACCAGCCGCAGCAAACTTAGCAATAGCACCAAGAGGCGTTGCTTTAGAAGCTTGACCACCGGTATTGGAATATACCTCAGTATCCAGTACGAGAATATTCACATCCTCTCCGGAAGCAATCACGTGGTCTAATCCGCCGTAACCGATATCATAAGAAGCACCGTCACCACCGATAATCCATTGGCTGCGTTTAACGATATGGTCTTTGTATTTCAAAATCTCTTGGCAAGTCTCGCAACCGCATGCCTCCATAGCAGCCACCATCGGGTCAAAGAGGTTCTTGGTAATTGTAGCATCATTGCGATTATCAAGCCATTGTTGGAACATCTCTTTCAGTTCAGCCGAGCAGCATTCGCATGTCTGCGCCTTGGTCATGAGATTAGCCAAACGCTCACGAATCTTACGGTGTGCTATCTGCATACCCAAACCGTACTCGCAGAAGTCCTCGAAGAGGGAGTTCGACCAAGCAGGTCCACGACCCTTATCATTCGTCGTATAAGGCGTTGAAGGAACAGAGCCTGAATAGATAGATGTACAACCGGTAGCATTAGCTGCAATCTCGCGGTCACCAAAGAGTTGGCTGATGAGTTTCAGATACGGAGTCTCTCCGCAACCTGAACATGCACCGGAGAACTCAAACAGCGGTGTAGCAAACTGTGACATCTTCACATTCGATTGGATATCTACAAGGTCTTGTTTGGACTTCACATTCGCTACGCAGTAATCCCAATTAGCGGCCTCTGCCTCTTGTCCCTCGAGCGGAACCATTGCGAGAGCCTTACCTAACTTCGGATTGCCCGGACATACATCCACGCAGTTACCACAACCCAGACAGTCCATTACGCCTACTTGCATACGGAAGTGCATACCCTTGAGCGCAGCAGGAGCTTTCATCTCACGCGTTACGCCATTGATACCTTTCACTTCCTCTTCATCCATTACGAACGGACGGATACAAGCGTGAGGACATACATACGCACACTTATTGCACTCGATACAGTTCTCTGCATTCCAAACCGGTACGAAAGCGGAAACACCACGTTTCTCATACTTAGCCGTTCCGGATGGCCATGTACCATCTTCAATGCCCTTGAAGGCACTAACGGGCAGCAAGTCACCATCTTGTGCATTGATAGGCCTAACGACCTTCGTGATGAACTCAGGTTCGCAAGCATTGGACATTTGTGATGGGTCATTTGCCAAATTCGACCAAGCCGGATCAATGGCCAATTCCTTATATTCGCCACCGCGGTCAACTGCTGCGTAGTTCTTATTGACTACATCTTCGCCCTTCTTACCATAGGATTTAACAATGAAATGCTTCATCTCCTCTACGGCTTGCTCTACAGGTATAACACCCGTGATACGGAAGAATGCGGACTGCAGAATCGTGTTGGTACGATTGCCCAAACCAATCTCTTGCGCTATCTTTGTAGCGTTGATATAATACACTTTGATATTGTTGTCAGCAAAGTATTTCTTCACTTTATTCGGCATGAAACGCACAAGTTCCTCACCCTCATAAATGGTGTTGAGCAGGAATGTGCCACCTTTCTGCAAGCCGCGTGTCACGTCGTACATATGTAAGTAAGCTTGTACATGGCATGCCACAAAGTTAGGCGTAGTAACGAGATAGGTGGAGTGAATCGGTTCGTCACCAAAACGCAGGTGCGAGCACGTGAAACCACCGGATTTCTTACTATCGTAGGAGAAGTATGCTTGGCAGTACTTATCGGTGGTGTCACCAATAATCTTCACCGAGTTCTTATTTGCGCCAACGGTACCATCTGCACCCAAACCATAGAACTTAGCTTGGAACATGCCCTTACCGCCCATAGCAATCTCTTCGCCTACTGGCAGAGACGTGAAGGTCACGTCGTCAACGATACCAACGGTGAAGTGGTTCTTCGGTTGTGGCAAAGCGAGGTTCTCGAATACAGCTAACATCTGTGCCGGAGTGGTATCATTTGAACCCAAACCATAGCGGCCGCCTACAACGAGAATATTATTCATACCAAGTTCGTCCAATGCATCTTTCACATCCAGATAGAGCGGTTCGCCATTTGCGCCCGGCTCCTTCGTACGGTCCAATACGCAGATGCGTTTAACCGATGCAGGCAGCGCCTCTTTGAGGTATTTAAGGCTGAACGGACGATAGAGGTGTACATTTATCATACCGAGTTTCTTGCCATTTGCAGCCTCGTAGTCAATGACCTCACGAATAGCCTCGCAAGCAGAACCCATACAAATAACGATATTCTCTGCATCCGGAGCACCATAATAGGTGAATGGACGATACTTACGACCCGTAATCTCCGAGATTTGATCCATATAGTCGGAAACGATATCTGCCACTTTGTTGTAGTAGGAGTTGCATGACTCACGGTGTTGGAAGAACACGTCGGGGTTCTCTGCCATACCACGCATCACCGGTCTCATTGGGCTGAGTGCACGCTGACGGAACTCCTGTAAGGCCTCCATATCTACTAACGGGCGCAAGTCTTCCATATCCACTACTTCCACTTTCTGGTACTCGTGGGAAGTACGGAAGCCGTCAAAGAAGTTAAGGAACGGCACGCGTGATTTGATAGTAGATAAATGGGCTACTCCGGCGAGGTCCATCACTTCCTGAACGCTACCCTCTGCGAGCATAGCAAAACCGGTCTGGCGGCATGCCATCACGTCCTGATGGTCACCAAAGATACAAAGTACATGGCTGGCCAACGTACGAGCTGACACATGGAATACTGTCGGAATCAATTCGCCGGCAATCTTATACATGTTCGGAATCATGAGCAGTAAGCCCTGCGATGCGGTAAAAGTAGTCGTCAAGGCACCGGCTGCCAAGGAACCGTGTACTGCACCGGCTGCGCCACCTTCTGACTGCATCTCTTGAACCATTACGGTCTCGCCAAACATGTTTTTACGTCCTCCCGCAGCCCATTCATCCACATTTTCGGCCATGGGGGAAGACGGTGTGATTGGATAGATTGCTGCTACCTCGGTGAACATATACGCAATATGCGCAGCCGCAGCATTTCCATCCATTGTCATAAATTTCTTCTCTTTCATTGTAATGATATTTTATGTTTGTATAGTCTTAATATAGGAAGCCAAAGAGCCACATCGGAATCTCGTTACCCAAACCAATCTGGATATTTCCCACCGCGGTAGGACGAATACATCCGCGTTCCGGAGCTGTCTCCTTGACATCGAAATAATACTTACCATCCAGCACAAACATCGCGTTGCGCTCGGTAGCATTGATTTTGTGATACACATGGACCATGTTATAGAAGAAGGTCTCGTATATATCTTGTTTGGTAAACTCGCGTCCGATACACATATATGCGATGTTCGTATTCTGCATATAAACACGAACAGGTTTCATCGGATAGGATTTACCTTCTTGGTAAAGCAGATTGAGCAGTCGGGCATCCTTAAGGTACTTGATATAATTCATCGTGGTAGCACGCGATGTATCAATCGCCTCTGATATCGAACTGATATTAAGCGGGCAAGGCGTTGTCTCCAGCATAATCTGTAGCAGTCGCCGCATCTTAGGCAGATTTGACACCTCTATCTGCTTGATTATAAGCACATCGACCTCAAGCATCATATTCATCTGCTTGAGAATATCTGCCTCGAAGTTCTTATGCTCCATGAAAGCCGGATAGTATCCCTCGCGCAGATAATCGTCAAAGTACTCTAAAGGATTTAAGCGCTCGCATAACGTGCGCGCGAAAGATGCGTGATTATGAAGGATGGCCTCCAACGTCATAGACTCAAGCTTTAGACCCGTACGAAGCACCAGATACTCGCGGAATGAGTAACCGCGAAGGTTGTACATCTTCACAATCGACGACAAATCCTTATTATCCTCCACCAGGCGCATCACCGGAGAAGCCACAAACACAATGTGCAGCTCCTTAAAACGGTCATGACAGCGACGCAACTCACGAGACCAGTTCGGATACTTGAACGTCTGGTCTATCAGCAGCGTACGACCGCCCGCCTTAACAAACTTACTGGCGAATTCCACAAGCGAATGTTCGGTAAAGAAAAAGTTATTCAGATTCACGTACAAACACGTACGAGGCCGCTTATGACGACGACGGCGAGCTTGACTCTTCTCCCACTCTGCCTCATCAGCCGCTTCCACCTCTTTGGCACGAGCAAGAAGAAAATCTGTCTTACCTACTCCACGTCCTCCTTTTATGGCAATCAGACGATCTGACCAATCAATCTCGTCCATCAACTTACGACGAATAGGAGGATTAGAATTCTCTACTAAATAATCATAAATGCGAAAAAATGGGTCTAACATGGTCTCAATTTTCTTAACAGCGCGCAAAAGTACTACTTTTTTTTCACATTTGCAACTTATAAGTGACATTTTTTGCAAAAAAATGAAAAAAAGTGGAAACGGACACCCATTTCCACCATTTTTTGACCAAAATAAGTATTACTTATTTCGAAATTGCACCACTTGGGCAAACCTCTGCGCAAGTTCCACACTCGGAGCACAAATCCGGATCAATTGAGTAGCGTTCGCCCTCGGAGATAGCGCCCATCGGGCATTCATCTTTACATGTACCGCAAGCAATGCAGTCTTCTGAAATCTTGTAAGCCATAGTATTGTTTAATTTTAGTAAATATTTCCTCTCTCTATTGAAATTCGGCTGCAAAGGTAATACAAAAAAATGATACTACCAAATTTTAGGGATAGAAAATTTATTTTTTCTTTGTTTTTGTAGCCGCCATAGCAGCAAGCAGTTTGGCATTAGGTCCCGTTAACTCTTTATCCGTCAGCCCTTTGCGCTTTGCGTATGTCGTCCAATCCTTTGCGCCGGCATCCTTATTAATTGGTAGTCCGAGTTGCAGAAAATGGCAGTACGCTATTGCCAAGGCATCGGTCGCATCCAGTTTCTTAGGCATCTTTTCATCGGGTATATGCAAGAACCGTTGCAGCATGCCCGCCACTTGCTCTTTCGTAGAATGACCATTGCCTGTAATCGCCATCTTTATCTTCATCGGAGAATACTCGTTAATAGGCACATCTCGGGACAACGCAGCCGCTATCGCTACACCCTGAGCATGCACTATCTTAATCATCGTCTGCGGGTTCTTATCCACAAACTGAGTCTCAATCGCCAAACAGGATGGTTTATATTGGTCTATCAGTTCCTGAAGAAAGAAGAATTCTTTCTGCAAACGCGGATACTGCCCCTCCATCTTATGCACATCCAATACGCCAAAATCCACGATGGACACTTTCTGCCCTTCCGTATCCAACACAGCATAACCCATGAACAATGTTCCTGGATCCACGCCTAAAATGCGATGATGTGCAACAACTTTATCTATCATGCTCAGGTACTAAGTAAACGTCCTCTCCGGGAGCATGCATCAAGTATTTCTCGCGTGCGTATCGCTCCAAACTATCACGCGAACTAAGAATCTGCAACTGATGCTTTGCTTCCTCTATGGCAGAACTATACGTATCACGCTGCTCCTCCAATTCACGTATCTGCTGAGCCTTATGCAAACGAACACGAAGACTCTGGTCTCCAACAAAAAACATGATGAAACCAAACACCAACAGCGTCAGCACATATTTATTGAGCAAATAACGCCGAATTGCCAACCATATCGAGGACCAATTCATCCTTTCTCGCTTATTTTTAGTAAAATCGACTGCAAAAGTACAAAATATTTTGCATGTGTGCAAATATTTTTTTATCTTTGCGCGATAAATCTGCAACTATGCATAAAAACACACTAAATAATTCTATAAAAATGGCTATAAACACCATCAAAAAATCTGCAACTATGCGGAAAATCGTTAGTTATTCGTTAGTTATTTGTTGGATATTCGTTGGATATTCACCTGCTCTTGCCCAGACACATATTACGATTAAGAATCCTCAGACATGGACTGTTGCGGAGCTAAAACCATATATCGGGCAGACGGTTATCTTTGATAATCCAATGTACATCTGCAGTACGCTCTCCGGTGTGTATATCGGTCCGAGACGTCTATTCACGCCGACCAATCAGGTTTTACCGGGCTCGTTAGAGTATCGCAACTTGCTTACGCTCAACAGCACAGGTTCTATTCGGCTCGAAAATTACGCTTCGTCGTATCCCGAACCGCAAATAAGAACAGGTGTTAAGGTGTATAACCTGCAAGCTAAAGTCTATGCAGACTATCTGGTTATGGAAAGTGGCGAATGGAGAGGTAACCTGCGTAAGGACTTGGAGAACGAAGTGCCGAGTGTTGATATATACGACGACCATCGTTTACTAATATGCGGTATGAACTTAGAGTATTACTTGAATCAACAATACGACCCAAGCAGTGGAATGGGACCGGCTAATGACCATGAGCATCAGGCACAGCGTGCTAAAGTGAGCAAAGCGTTAGCTAAAATCAATGCCGACATCTATGGTTTGGTGGAGATTCAGCAAGGTGATAGTGCTATTAAGGAAGTAGCGCATGACTTGGCAGCCAATACGGGCAGACCGTTTAGAATCATCACAGACGGAACATCTTCCAACGGTACATATACCAAATCAGGATTCGTGTACTGTACGGACAAAGTGAAGCCGTATGGTACGCTGCAAGAAGTGCGTGTAGGCGTCAAACTGCGTAAATACATGCAGATATTCGAAGAGATTGCCACCGGTGAGAAGTTCATCTTCTCTATCAATCACTTCAAAGCCAAGAGTGGAAATGCAACCGGAGCCGATGCCAATAAAGGTGACGGACAAGGTGCCTTTAATGCCTCACGCGTAGCAGAAGCTTGTGGCGTAATAGATAAATACCATGCGGTGAGTTCGGCGTTGCAGGATGAAGATATACTGATTATGGGTGACTTGAATGCTTACGCCAAAGAAGATCCTATCAGAACATTCCTCGAAAACGGATTCTACGATTTGCATCGTTCGTTCCACGCCGACTCCAGCTATAGTTACACGTTTGGCGGAACAGCTGGATATTTAGACCATGCAATCTGTAGTGCCTCTTTATTGGGACAAGTAACCGGAATGGCAGCATATAACATCAACTCCGACGAGGACGACCACTATACCTATGATAAGTCTTCCGACAGAACAATGTTCCGCTGTTCAGACCATGACCCGGTATTAGTTGGACTAAAATTAGACAGTACGGCCATTGTGGACACGAACATCGATGTTGCCAGTTGGGGATTATTCTCAGGTGAAGACCACTTCTATATCCGCAAAGCATTGGATTTAGACGAACCAGCTTACTATCGCGTTTACACGATTGAAGGTACTTTGTTGGAGCAAGGCAAGATTATTGCGGATGAGCAAGAAGTCAAACGTCCTATATATAGGGGCATACTCCTTATAAACATATACACACACAAACAAACGTATCAGTTTAAGATTATCAATCCTTAATGATGGACCTGTTTTCAGATATTGATGCTCTCGAGCGCGAGGAGATTATATCGTTGCGCAAGGAGTTAGAGGAAGCGAACTATAAGTACTACGTGCAGAATATGCCTACTCTCTCGGACCGCGAGTTCGACGAGAAGATGCGTCGTTTGCAGGACCTTGAGAAAGCGCATCCGGAAATGGCGGACAAGAATTCGCCTACCCAGCACGTCGGTTCCGATTTATCCAAAAGAGCAGATAAAGGCTTTGAGCAAGTCACGCACCAATATCCGATGCTCTCGTTGGCAAACAGTTATAGTTTGGAAGAGATTCAAGACTGGCTGCGTAAACTGCCGGAACATGTAGAAATAGTTTGTGAGCTTAAGTTCGACGGATTGAGTATATCCCTATGGTATGAGAATGGCAAGTTAACGAAAGCGGTAACGCGTGGAGATGGTCAGAAGGGAGATAATGTGATTGATAACATCCGCACTATTGCTAATATTCCGCAAGTCTTAGAGAATGTACCAGCACATTTCGAAATGCGAGGTGAGGTATTACTGCCATGGGCGAATTTCGAGCGACTCAATAAAGAGCGTGAAGAGCAAGAGGAACCGCTATTTGCCAACCCGCGTAATGCGGCAAGCGGAACACTTAAACTGCTTGACCCGCAAGAAGTTAAACGCCGTGGACTAACATGCTATTTGTACTACATGTTAGGCGAGAACCTGCCGGCAGAGACGCATTACGAGCGATTGCAAACAGCTAAGCAGTGGGGATTTCCAATTTCTGATGCCATCAAAGTATGCCACTCGTTAGACGAAGTGAATGAGTATATCCGTTATTGGGATACGGAGCGGAAGAATCTCCCTGTCGCTACAGACGGTATCGTACTCAAAGTCAATAATCTCGCCCAACAACAGGAATTAGGTTTTACGGCTAAAACGCCTCGTTGGGCTATTGCATACAAGTTTCCTGCAGAGCGCCAACTGACCAAACTAAAGCAGATAACGTATCAAGTGGGCAGAACGGGAGTTATTACGCCGGTTGCTAATCTGGAGCCTATACAACTATCGGGAACAGTGGTACAACGTGCGACGCTGCATAACGAAGATTTTATTCGTCAACTCAACCTGCGCGAAGGAGATATGGTTTGGGTAGAAAAAGGAGGAGAGATAATACCGAAAATCGTCGGTCGTGCCGACCGCGAAGAAACTAGTGACCCTAGGATTCCTAGGACGCCTAGTTTTCCTAGTTGTTGTCCGGAGTGTGGAACACCACTTGTCCGTGTAGAAGGAGAGGCAGCATGGCGGTGTCCGAATGAAAGCGGATGCAAACCGCAACTCGTCGGAAAAATAGAGCATTTCGTTAGCAGAAAGGCAATGAATATAGACGGATTGGGCGAAGAGACGATTGAGCTACTTTACGACAACGATTTGCTGCACAATATCGCTGACATTTACGATTTGCGCAAGGAAGATATTGCGCGCATGGAGCGCTTGGGAGATAAGTCGGCTGATAATATTCTTGCTGGCATAGAAGCAAGCAAGAATGTTCCTTGGTCGCGCGTGTTGTTTGCTTTAGGAATTCGTATGGTTGGAGAGACTACGGCAAAGAAGATTGCCAAACGTTTTCCGTCCATAGATGCATTGCAGACGGCTACTAAAGAAGAACTGATTGCGATTGATGACGTAGGAGACCAGATTGCAGATAATATCATTGCCTATTTTGCGGACATAAAGAATCAGGAGATCGTATCTCGCCTTCGTCAAGCGGGCTTACAAATGGAAGCGGAAGGCGGAGAGTGGAAAGCGGAGAGCGATAAACTGGCAGGACAGACGATTGTGATTAGTGGTACGTTTAATCAGCATAGTCGGGACGAATACAAAGATATAATCGAAGCCAATGGTGGTAAGAACTCCGGTTCAGTAAGCAAGAAAACGAGTTTCATTCTCGCCGGAGAGAATATGGGACCGGAGAAACGGAAGAAAGCCGAATCATTAGGAGTGCCATTGGTAAGCGAAGAAGAGTTTTTAGATATGTTAAATGACTAATAGGAGAACAAAATATGAGTAGAATCAAAGATTGGATATTTACGTATCGGGCAGGTAAAGAACCTAAGCGTGAAGTTATTTTTCCGCAGTTCGATAACGTGCGTAGCGTGCTTGTCCTGTTTGAGAGCGACTTCACAGAGAAAAACCCGGTTATCAAGTCGATAGCAGAGCAACTGCGGCAAGAAGATAAGGATGTGGTACTTTGGGGATATTGCGACAAGAAAGATATTCAATCCCCTATTCTACCTCAAATACGGATAGTAGGAAGACGTGATTTCGGATTTCTTGGGCAGCCAAAAGATGAGCTGATAGCGGATCTGCAGAAAAGGCAATACGATTTGCTCATTGACCTTACGCAACATGCGAATAGATGTTTGCGCTACCTGGCGCTGTACGCTCGCGCAAACTTCAAGACGGGTATGAACCTGCAAATCGGCATTCATGACCTGCTAATCAATACGGAGCCACAAGATACACCACAGTTTTTATTTGAACAGATTGTTAAATACCTCAAAATGATTCAACCTAAATGAGCCAATGTACATGCAAAAAGACGAATAGTCTATCCAATATCTTAGGACTTGGAACTGCACTTATTACTCCGTTCAGAGTGGATGGAGCAGTCGATTACGTAGCACTTGAACGCCTTTTGTATAAACAGATAGCGGGAGGAGTTGATTATATCGTGGTGCTTGGTACAACAGGCGAAGCGGCTACGCTCACTACGGAAGAGAAAAATGAGGTACGTCGCTTTGTTGCCGACTATATTTCGGACCATCCGTCACCGGTAACGAATAAACCGATACCGTTGGTTTTGGGTCTTGGCGGAAACTGTACGGCGACAGTATGTGAACAAGTTCGCACGACCGATTTCACAGGTTATAGCGCGATACTCAGTGTGTGTCCGTATTACAATAAGCCAAGTCAGGAAGGACTTTTTCAACACTTCACAGCTATAGCTAGTATTTCGCCTATACCTATAATATTATATAACGTGCCCGGGCGCGCGGGCGCGAACATGTTGCCGGAAACGGTGATTCGCATCCATAAAGCATGTCCGGAAAAGATTATCGGCATTAAGGAAGCATCGGGCAATTTAGAGCAGATAAAAAAGCTTCTACATCTCGCATCGGAGCTTGAAGATTCAACACTTCACGTGATTTCAGGTGACGATGGTTTGGCAGCGGAGATTATGCAAGCAGGAGGAGCAGGATTGATATCGGTTCTATCCAATGCGTTCCCAAAGGAAACGAGTCAACTTGTTCACACAGCGGACAGGGCTATACAAGAGAGGTTCAATCCGCTTATCGCTCTTCTGTTCAAAGAAGGTAATCCGTCGGGTATTAAGACGGTTTTGAGTCAGATGGGACTTATAGAGAACGCCTTAAGGTTGCCGCTTGTACCTAACTCCGAGAGTGTACAAGCAGAGATAGCGAATATATTACCACAATACCTATAGTAATGAAAGCATACAAGGGTATATTTCTCGATTAGACGGAGTCTATGGAGATGAGGTTATTTTTCGACCAAGGGAATCGAATAGCTCACCATTGTAATCAATCAGAAGAATACCATTTTGGAGCATTTTCTTCGCTTTCGAAGACGACTTAACACTTGGAATAGCATCGTATCCGAATGGATGCGTTGTCCAATCAGATGTGTTGGCACTTGTTGGAACATCAAACAGGTCGAAAAGCAAGATGTACTCAAAAGCATCCGGTAAGTTCATCTTTCTTACTTCGTACACCCAAGTTGTATTAGTGAAAGAAAATGGATAAAGGATATTGGCTTCCGTTTCACCGGCTTGTTCCACAGCTCCGAAATAAATGGCAGCAGAATGATTCAGCCCTTCGCGCCATTGCCATAGTTCATTATTAGACGCTAAATTTGTGCTCGTGTGCCCCACTCCACTTTCAGTAGCTAAGTGTTGTATTTGGATGGTAGCGCCATCAAAAATGACTGCATATCGCGCATTGGCACTAACAGCATCAGCAAGCAACCGGTAACGGCCGTCCTGTTGCATCTCCACTTCGCATGAGCGCGTTTTGACTCTCTTATCAGCAACCGGACCTTCGGCCATAAAGTATTCGGTCGAACCTTTCATCACGAGCGCATAGACACCGGATTGATACAGCGTATCCTGCATGATAGGCTGCTCTTCGACAACGGTTCTATAGACAGCGTACAGGGTGCTATTACGCGTAGGATAAAACTTTTGCCCTGCAAAAAGCATATCCGGCTGCGTTTTATACCTCGCTATGATACGGTCCTTTGCCCACCCCGCAAACTCCCATTCTTCGCCTTCTAACGTAAACGAAGAAAGATCGCATTGCGGCAAAACAATACCACTTCCAACAGCACTTTCGGTAATCTGCTTCTGCAAATCGCCTTCCGAAGTATTCCAACTGAATGTGGTAGTAAATGGTTTTTGCTCGCCTTCGGAGACTGCAATCTCAATTTTGCTGAAGTATAATGAATTAGCCGAGGCGGAAATATTTAATGTTAAAACTGCATCACCGTCTGTTTCCCATGGTCCATTAAACCATATAGGCACATAATTTTGCGTATATGCCGTTTGGGAAGGCCATTCGTTAAAGGGTTTATCGGATATTGCTCCTATACCGACACCATTTAGATGAATAGTCATTGAACCGGCTCCACTACTCTTGTTAGAATGCATATACACGGCAACATAATCTATCGTGCCGTTAGGTAAGCCGGATACTTCCATAGTTGCCGTACAGCCGGCTGTAAGACGATCTTTCGTAGATGCTGTTGTGGTATAAGTGGCTTCAACCAGTCCGGTTTCGTCTCCGGATACGGTAGCCGATGTTTTAGATGTCACTGTCGCTGTAATTATCTCAGCCTGCAAACGAGCAGGCCAAGATAATAGCAGCAGTATGATAACTAAAAACAACTTATTTTGCATAGTTGACGGCGCGCGTTTCGCGAATGACCGTGACCTTGACTTGTCCCGGATAGGTCATTTCGTCCTGAATGCGTTTAGCGAGGTCGAAGGAGAGAAGCTCGGTGTCCTTATCGGATATCTTGTCAGCGCCGACGATGACACGAAGTTCGCGACCGGCTTGCAGTGCATAAGTCTTAACCACACCTGGGAAGGACATCGCCATGTTCTCGAGGTCATTAAGACGTTTAACATAAGTCTCAACGATTTCGCGGCGTGCACCGGGTCTTGCACCTGAAATTGCATCGCAAGCTTGTACGATTGGCGCGATGAGGGTTTCCATCTCGCACTCGTCGTGGTGAGCACCGACTGCGTTGCAGATATCGGGTTTTTCGCCGTACTGTTCGCACAGTTTCATACCGGCTTCAGCGTGCGGCAGGTCTGTATATTCCTCAGCTACTTTACCGATATCGTGAAGTAGTCCGGCACGGCGTGCTTTCTTAGGATTGAGTCCAAGTTCAGCCGCCATCGCTCCGCAGAGGTTAGCTGTTTCGCGTGCGTGTTGCAGCAGGTTTTGTCCATAGGAGGAGCGGTATTTCATTTTACCGACGAGACGAATGAGTTCAGGGTGCAGACCATGAACACCGAGGTCGATAGTGGTGCGTTTACCGGTTTCGATTATCTCGTCCTCTACCTGTTTGGTCACTTTAGCAACGACTTCCTCGATACGTGCAGGGTGAATACGTCCATCCTGAACGAGTTGGTGCAGTGAGAGTCGAGCAATCTCACGTCTAACGGGGTCATAGCCCGAAATAGTGATAGCTTCAGGAGTATCGTCCACGATAATCTCAACACCGGTAGCAGCTTCAAGAGCGCGGATATTACGTCCTTCACGACCGATGACACGGCCTTTGACTTCCTCGTTATCGATATGGAAAACAGAGACTGCGTTTTCAATCGTCGTCTCGGAGGCGATACGTTGAATCGTTTGGATGATGAGTTTCTTTGCTTCCTTATTGGCAGTGAGTCGTGCTTCGTCGAGCGTCTCGTTGATATACGCCATAGCATCGGTTTTAGCTTCGTCCTTGAGTGCTTCGATGAGTTGTTTCTTCGCGTCCTCGGCGGACATCCCGGAGAGTTGTTCAAGCTGTAGCTCGGCTTGTTTGTGCATTTTCTCAACCTCCGCTGCTTTATAGTCGAGTGCTTTGACTTGGTTATCTACTTGCTGCTGTTTTTGGAGCAGTTCGTTTTGTTGTCGTTGCAGTTCTCCTTGTTTGGAGTTGAGTTGTTGTTCGCGCTGTTGAATTTGTTGTTCGCGTTGTTGCTTGCGTTGTTCGTCGGCACGGATCTGGTTATCGTGCTCGAGTTTAAGAGCGATGAACTTCTCTTTTGCTTCAACGATTTTGTTCTTTTTGATAATTTCCGCTTCCTCCTCGGCTTTGCGAAGCATGCTAATACTACTATAGCGGAAAATGATATAGCAGAGTGCGCCTCCAACGATGAAGGCAGCTATACCAATCAAGACTGTTACTAAAATAGGTGACATAATTTACTGATTTGAGTTTAACTTTTGAAGTATTATTTTGTTTAGTTCTTGTATTTTCTGTTCGATAGGTTCGAGGGCTTTTTGTCTTGCGTCAGCGTGCAGTCCGACGGCAGCCTCGAGAGCGACTTTGAGCCAGAGTTTCTCCGGCGAGTCGTTACGATATGCAGCTTGGTATAGCTGGTATCGTTTATTAAGCCATGCTCCGGCGAGTCGATAGAATTCCTCCTTATCGGGGTCAACGGAGAGGGTAATGGTATGGATATCAAGTTTAAGGGTGATATTTTGTTTGCGTTCGCTCATTGTTTGAGTATTTCGAGGACTCTGTCTATTTGGTTAATGATGTTATTGATATGTCTTCTTGCTATATCCTGCTGTTCAGGGTCTTCGGAGAGTCCTTTTGCGATGCGCAGGGCTTTATACATTTGTTGTAGTTCGACGAGTTCAGAGTGCGTCCTCATCATTTCCTGACGCTGCAACTCGTTCTCCTCCTGCAGTTTGGAGTAGTCCTTCTGCAGAGAGGAGTAGCGGTTGAGCAATGTGCTAATATTATGTTCTAAGTTATCGAGTTCTTGCATTGGTACTTAGAAACTATATCCGATACCGAGACCGAGGACGCCCATAAACTGAACGCGCTCAGCGGATGAGATGGTACCATCTGCGAGTTCTTTGTCAATCTTCAGACCGTTGATGTACTTGAGGTCTGTGCTGAGAGTTACGTTGAGGCACTTGAGGAACTGATAGGAAATCATCACCGTCCAGTCCACATCGAAGTTACCGAAACGACGGTTGTTATCGCGGTAGCCAAGGAAAGTAGCCTTAGACATATCGTACTTATTGTCCTGCATTTGTGCGAGGGTATAGTTGGCGACTTCCGTTCCGTTATCGTACTCGTACATTTGCACTTTGTCCCATTTATACGGGGTAAAGAGTGTCACAGCCGTAGCGAGTTTGAGGTCTTTATAGGTGTAGTTAACCGTAGCCTTGAAGTTAAGACCAAGCTCAGCAGTGTAGTTACGATATTGTTTTACGTTGCGGTCATCGTAAATCCAAGTACCATTCGCCTCACGGAGTTGTGAATGGAGGTCTAAGTTAGACTCTTTGATAGCATCATAGACGGTAGCGTTCCAATCGGACTCAGAGCGAGTTGGGTCAGCAGCGAGCCAAGCTTCGCGTGTATAGCGCTTATTCCACTTATCACTTATGTAAGCCGTGGAAATACGACCTGCAACAGGTGAGAGATAGATGGAGAAGTCGGCACCCTTAACGCTCTTTTTCCAGTCAATACCGACGGATATATCCGTGTAAGAAGGAGCGAGGATAGCGCTATTGATAGCGTCGTACGTCTCGTCACCGGTATAAGTACGACCGAGAGTCATTTGTGTTTGGAAAGCAGCTTGTGCTGTAAGGAACCACGTAGGATGGAACTCCCAACCGAATTTGGTGTCAAACTTGAGGTGGTCAGATGTCTTCTGCAGTTTGTCAAACTTTTGGTCAATCCAGTTCAGACCGTACTCGATGTCGAGGTTGGATTCCCACGCGAGATTATTCTCCTGATAGAGGAGACGTACTTTACCGAAAGCTACACCAGCTACGGTGTTTTTACCTCCTGCAGCCCAGTTCCATAATCCTGTTGCGTTAGCATTGAGTCCAACGACACCCGATACTTTCCAAGGTTTTGGAGCTTCTTCGGTAGTTGCTTCTTGAGCGAATGTGAAGGCTGCGAAAAGTGTGCAAGCCAATAATGATAGAATTTTTTTCATACTTATAGAATTAAACATTAAAAATTAAATATTACCAATTAGTATTGTGCGGTGTCATAGACTTGGTCTGCGACATCGGATCCTTTGATTTTCTCGATGATGCAGAAGGCGAAATCGGAAGCGAGTCCGGGTCCTTTTGCGGTGATGATATTCTTCGACTCAACCACGAGTCCTCCTACGTAGCTCTCGTTGAGGAACTTCTCGAATCCGGGGTAGCAAGTAGCTTGTTTTCCTTTGAGGATACCGAGTTTACCGAGAACAGAGGGAGCAGCACATATTGCGGCGATGAGTTTATCGGCTTCGTTATGCTGTGTGAGCAGCTCGCATAGTCCGTTGTGTTGGTCGAGTTTGGTTTGTCCTCCGGGAAGAATTAGCATTTCGGCATCATCGAAGTTCACGTTTTCGAACAATCCGTCCGCCTCGACTGCAACATTATGTGCTCCGAGAACCATGGGGTTGCCGGTGACAGAAACGGTAGTTAGGGGGATACCCGCTCTACGTAATAAATCGACTACGGTGATAGCCTCAATCTCTTCAAATCCGTTGTCTAAAAATAAATAGTTCATAAATAAATGTTTTGGGTTTTGAACTGTTTAATTAAATTTAAATATATAGGTAATCGTACCGAACTGTTTGTCGGGTCGATCGGTGAAAGAGAACTCTGCTTTATAGGCTGCTTTGAGCGCGAGTTGAATAGTAGCGTCGTTGGAGATGGTCGTTCCCTCGGTAGCTTTAGCGCTAACGACTTTACCATTTCCATCGACGATGATAGCGACAACGACTTTGCCTTCCTGCTTGAAGTCGTTGGATGGTTTGGGCAGGGCTTTGCATTGGCGTCCTGCGAGCGACCAGTTATTTCCGCCGGACGAGCCTTTTCCCACCTCGGAGTTACCGCGTTGTGAGTTACCTTGCGTGTCACCGCTGCCGGCAGCTCCGGCGTTATTATTTCCGAAGAGGGCGCCGAGTTGGTTGGCTTTAGCGATAGCGGCCTGTTCTTTCGCACGTTGTTCAGCGAGTTGTCGTTCGCGTTCGAGTCGTTCGCGTTCGGCTTGTTGTCGAGCTTGTTCGGCTTCTTCGCGTTGGCGTTGTACTTCGACAGACTCCTCGTCTTCTTGTGCGATGAGGTCGTTATTGGAAGGTTCTTGCGGTGCAGGGGGCGCAGCAGCTTCTTCGAGTCCTCCGGTTGTTTGTTCAGGTTGGAATCCGCCACCGTCTTCGTCGACTCCGAAAGCAACTTCTATACCTTCGTCTTCGGGTTGCTGGAAGCGGTCGATATAGATGAACCACAAGATGAGGAAGACCATCAACATAAAGATGACGGTACCGACAGCTGCGATTGTATTTGATTTTTTACTGCTTACCATGATTTCTCGTAGCGATAACGAGTTTCATTTTATGTTGATTAGCAATATCGAGCACGTTGACTACCTCTTTGTAGGCAATATCTTGGTCGGCGTGTAGTGACAAAATAATTGCCGAGGTTATCGATACTGACCTTAGCTACTACCTGTTTGGTATTGGTTTTCGCCTTTGCTTGCGGCAGGTTGAGTTTGATGTCATTGGGAGAAGACATCGTGCTCGCCATAACAAAGAAGAGCAGTAGCAGGAAGATCAGGTCGGTCATACTGGACATAGCGAAAGTAGCCGACACTCTATTTCGTTTTTTAAGCGCCATAATTAAGCAGGTTCATTTAGCAGGTCCATAAACTCCATGGTTCGTCCTTCGAGTCCGCGTACGACTTGGTCGATACGAGCGACGAGGAAGTTATAGGCAAACATAGCGAGGATGCCGACAATGAGGCCGCCGATAGTAGTGACCATTGCTTGGTACATACCTTCGGAGAGTGTGGACATCTCGATTACTCCGCTGGCGTTTTGCGCCATATTAAAGAACGTTTGCACCATACCGAGGACGGTTCCCAGGAATCCGAGCATCGGTGCACCGCCGGCGATAGTAGCCATGATGACGAGTCCTTTCTCGAGTTTGCTTACTTCGAGGTTTCCGACGTTTTCGATAGCCACTTGTACGTCCTGCATCGGTCTGCCGATACGTGAAATACCTTTTTCTACCATGCGTGAAGCGGGTGTATCTGTTTGGTGGCAGAGGTTAACGGCGGAGTCGATTTTTCCCTCGTGGATATAGTCGCGAATGCGGTCCATGAAGGTTTTGTCTTCGCGTGTTGCAGAATGTATCACGACGAGACGTTCGATAAATATATATACTCCCCATGCGAGCAGTATAGCGAGTATAATCATTATCCATCCGCCATATTGCGCCATAGTCCAGAGGTTAATAGACTCCTGAACGGGTTCTTCGATAGCAGCGATGCTGTCCGTAGCAGCTGCAAGTGTGTCAACTTGAATTTGAAAAAGCATACTTATTTCTTCTTAATTTTTAATTTTTAATTACTTAACTAACTTCCAACAGCGCAGCGGTCCAACTTCTTAATTTTTAATTACCCCTCTGCGCCATCGATAGCTGCGCGGTAGCGACGGAGTGTCTCCTGAATACCGAGATAAAGGGCATCGGTGATGATGGCGTGTCCGATGCTGACTTCGGCGATCCAAGGGAACGCCTTAACAAGCGCTCCGAGGTTATCAAGGTTGAGGTCATGGCCCATATTGAGTCCGAGTCCCATCTCTCGTGCTTTCTCGGCAGCGGGACGGAGTTTCTCGATTGCTTTCTTTGGGTTCTCCTCGAACTGTTTAACGAACGGACCGGTGTATATCTCTACGCGGTCTGCACCTGTAGCTTTCGCCAGTTCGACCATATCGGGGTTGGCATCGACGAAGATGCTGACGCGGATACGTTTAGAGTGGAGTTCGTCCACGATAGCCTGGAGATAATTGAGGTAGTGACGAACGTTCCATCCGTGGTTACTGGTGAGTTGCGTTGGCGAATCGGGCACGAGTGTTACCTGCGCTGGGCAGACGTCCATAACCATTTCGATGAACTCCTCGGTTGGGTTACCCTCCACATTGAGTTCTTTGTGAAGGATAGACTTGAGTTGATAGACATCCTCTTTGCGGATATGTCTCTCGTCGGGACGAGGATGTACGGTAATACCTTGTGCACCAAATCGTTCGCAGTCGAGTGCGAAGCGTTCTACATCGGGATAATTACCACCTCTGGCGTTACGCAGGGTGGCGACTTTGTTGATATTTACACTAAGTTTTGTCATAGAAACGACCATATTTATCAAATTCGCCGCAAATATACAACAAAAATTGCATATACACAAATTTATTTACATTTTTTAGCCGAAATAATAGAATATTATTACTTTTATGCGCAAAAAAGACGTTTATGCTTGCATAAAAAAGGATTTTTTGAGGATAAAAGTGTAGGCACATAGTGCCGGCTAAAAAATAGAGTTTGTGTATATCCCGCAGGACGCGAACCACCATTCGAAGGGTCCCTTCAGGGGAGTAGGTCGAAAGTACAACAAATTCTGTAAAGGGTTCACCCTACTTCATTTTTGTGCTCATCATTGCGTATGGTCCGCAGGACGCGAACGTACTTTCGGAGTGGATACCCACCCTAAACTTGTTTAGGGAAGGGGCGTGCCGAAGATACTGCTTTTTTTGCATATATGCAAATATTTCGTCCTTTTTTTTGCATTTTTGTTCTATCATATCTCTATTCGTGCAAGCGTCGCCCCGCCCGTCCTCGGGAAATACGGGTGTGGGGAAGGCGGTTTAGTATGTGCCTCCGCGCATTTTTATTAAAAAATGCAACAAAAATTTGCATAGTCCATTTTTTTGCACTACCTTTGCCGCCGAAATTAAACCACCGCCGTCACCACCACCATCATCATCACCATCACCACCCTTTCCAGTTCGTGTACGTCGAATATCGACGGTCGAACGACGGTGGAACGACGGTCGAACGACAGTCGAACGAAAAATAAACGAAACTAAAACGGCAGTGAAACAGCGGTCATGCCTGATCACACCGTGATCACAGAATACTCTACAAATACTCGACAAATATAAACAACCTAATTGATAGCAATATGAAAGTAACGAATGAAACCTCCATCATTGTTAAGCACGGCAAAGATGGCAAACACAGCAGGGGCTATTACTACGAAGGCCCACAAGGACAACAACTCTTCCGAACAAGACGCGAAGACTATCAGAAGAACCAATCCCCAAAACAGAAATGGAACTCTCTCTCCTTTGCGGCTGCGCAGAAACAACTCACTCCCCTCTGGAACAACGAACAACAGGCAGCTCTCATCGTCCAAGAGTGGAAAGATGCTATGCGTATCGGACCGAACAACAGATCATATCCAACCGCCAAAGGCTGGAAGCTCGCCATGTTGCAAAAGCAATGGAAGCTCGATAATCCTTTCGAAGCATGGTACGAGCAATACCTCGCCGAAATCTCCCAGAAGGCCGCAGAGAAAACCGCTTCCGAAGATACGTCAGACTATATGCTCCGCCACCAAGCCGAAATCCTCGAAGCCCAAGCCGCTGCCCTCCGCGCCCAACTCAAAGCCCGCCACCAACAATAATGTCTGTGCTTTATGAATATCGTAAGAAGGCGACATCCTTTCCGATGCCGCCTTCTTACGATTTGGATTATTTCCATTGAAGGAACGTATTTATCTCGAGTGAAGCATTTGACCACATCAGACTTTCTGGGTACGCTTTAAGTTGTTCAGAAGTAATGCTGGCACTATAATCTCCTTTTCCGCTAGCTTGCCCTGATGGATTACCTGAACCAGTATATTTGTACAACCGAATAACATAAGTATTGTCGATGCTTATTTTTTGAGTTGTTTTTAAGGAATAGGTAAATGGGATATTCGCTGAAGATAATAGGAACCAATTAGTATATAGGTATGTAGTTTTCGACAAAACATAGTCATCCGTCAGCTGAAGTTGGTAATATTTATTATCTGTCGGTATACGATTGATAACAAAACTACTGATATAGCATGTCGTAGGTGCTTTTAAGGTAACATTGATTTCTGTTGAAGCTTCTCCACTACTATTTTTTGCTGTAAGCTTTATTTTATACACGCCTATTCCTTTATATCTGTGCGTTGGAGACTCAGCCGTTGAAGTCTGTCCATCACCGAAATCCCACAGATAAGATGTGGCATTCTGTGAAGAATTGATCAAAACTACCCTAAAGGGATGTTCAGTTTTGACTGAAAAACCAGCTGTCGGCGGATTTGAATTACCAGAACCGCCATTGTAGCCTTGATTTTGCTCCGTTTCTGTTGGTTTCACGGAATTCGGTTCGTCTTTCTCGCAAGCTACTAAAACTAGCGAACAAAGAATAATAGGAATAATTTTTTTCATAAGAATAATTTTTATGTTACTGTAATGTAATGGCTTCTGCATAATCATAACCATTGGTAACAAAAGTTACTATAATGGCATTTGCATTACGCGATAAATTCTTTGTATTTCTTAGTATTCCATCAATAATACTATCCGAACTTCCATCTACTAAGTCAGAACAACGACGTTTCCCTTGAAAAATGTAATTCCCCGTCGGTTTACAATCAATA
>ONMT01000036.1 GCA_900319025.1 uncultured Bacteroidales bacterium | reverse complement strand
TTTGACGACAACGAACAGCTATTGGTTCACTTATTATGTATATGATTTATACTTCAAGAAGAACTACTACTGGCGCGTAAAGGCCTTCAATGCGGACAAAAGTGAAGAGTCAGCCTGGACACCCATTCGGACATTCACCACGCCGGAGACAGTCACGCTGAGAAAAGATGACGACCCCAATCCGACGGGAACGTATTATCCGAAACAGACGCTTTTCTGGAAAAGTATTCGCGGTTCAAGCGGCTATGATATAGAATGGGACACGGTACCGACATTCAACTCTAAGGTGTACAAGAAGTACCAATGCAGCATCTCACAAAATGATGAGGATACCCAATTGAGCTACGCTATTTCCAACCTCTATTTCAACAGCATGTACTACTGGCGCGTGCGGGCATACAATAAAGTTGACACCACCGTTTGGTCAGAGACCAGACGTTTCCATACGTTGACGAAGATGAAACAATCTTCGCCGGATAACGGAGCTACATCGATTCGCATCGATCCGACATTATATTGGAACTCGAACTACATGGATTACGGCATTAAGAAAGTGCAAGTGCAGATAGACACCGTGCCTACGTTTGATTCGCCGTTCTTCGAGCAGGAAACATCTACAGGCGACGGATATAAATTCACCGACGTGCCGTTCTTAAAGACGATCTACTGGCGTATTCGAGGCATCCATACGAACGATACGACCGAGTGGTCAGACACCTGGTCTTTCACCACTTTCCGTGGCGCTTCCCTTAGTTCGCCGTCGGACAGTGCGACAGGTATAATCACCTGGCCGTCTCTCTTCTGCAACGAACACAACGGTGTTCGGGCTTACCATTTCCAATTGGATACAGCGGCGACGTTTGATAGTCCGTTACTTAGAGAGCAGAAAAATTCTGACCGTGAGTTCGAGCCCAAGTACTTGAATTTCGGTACGACTTATTACTGGCGCGTTCGTGATTGCCATAAACGTGACACCTCTATGTGGACTCCGGCACGTTGTTTTACAACGTATTATCGCGGATTATGTTCATCGCCAGCTAACGGAACAAAAGAGGTGAGTCTCAAACCAACACTCCGCGTACGTTTTACAACGGGCGTCTCGTACTACCAGATTGAAGTAGACAGCCTGCCAACATTCGATTCGCCGGGCATGTTGGATACGCTCGTGAAGATAACGGATTCTTACTATAACTCCTGCGATCTAAAGACATCGTTGGATCGCGGCACGACATATTACTGGCGCGTTCGCGACTGCCACCAGAACGACACATCGCTATGGTCAAGCGTTTGGTCTTTCACTACGGCATCAACTGTCGCAACGCCTGTGCTAAAGACTCCTGTCAACGAGGCTTCACTGCCCTGTGACAAAGTGCAGTTCATCTGGCGTAAAGTGGAGAATGCAGGCAAGTATCAGATAGAAGTGGATACTACCACTCTGTTCAACTCGCCCTTCCGCAAGAGCACGCAGGTAAACGACACCACAACAACGCTGAAGAACATGCTCGTCGGCGCAACACACTATTGGCGTGTTCGCGCATACTCCAAAGCCGATGCAACGATACACTCTGCTTGGTCAGTTCCGCGTTCCTTCGTAGCAACGAAATTAGATCCGGTTGAGAAAGCCGTACAACTGAAATTCTGCGAAGGAGACTCTGCGCAATATCGCGGCAAGTGGTACTACGATGCCGGCCAGGACGTGATTAACGCCATTGGCGAGACACGTGATACGACCATTGCGGTAACTATTGTCGTTGGGCAACCTACTACAGCCAAACTGAACAAAGTCATCACCTACGGCGCACAGGAGACGTGGCGCAAGTATAACTTGGCGGACTATGCTGTCGGTCAGTACGAACTAACAGATACCACCACCAACGCGGCAGGCTGTGACTCTGTGGCAACACTCACGCTGACCGTTATTCCACAGCCTGTCAACACAGATCTCTACGAAACAGCCTGCGATAATTTCGTATGGCAAGGCAAAAACTACACGACGTCGCAAGATATTGTCACAAAGTACAAAACAGCCCACGGAGGAGATAGTATCGTAACAATGCACCTCACTATCAACTATTCCACTGCTGGCTCCGAGACACAAACGGCTATCGGCAGTTTTGATTGGCACGGCCAGACCTATACACAAAGCGGCAACTACCAATATACACTGACCAATGCAGCAGGCTGTGACAGCGTCGTAACGCTCTACTTGACGATTACGCCTGTTTGGAAAGTGACGCTTGTGCAACCCGAACACGGTACGATTAGTTGCCAAGAGGATATCATCTTAGATTATGTGATTGACCAAACAGTGCTGCATTTTACCGCTTTCCCGGATGAGAATTACGAATTCGACGAATGGATTGGCTGCAATGCGGACGGTTCTCTGGTCGTTACAAAAAATGTGTCGGTAACTTGTCTCTTCATAGAGATAACCCCAACGGCCATCAACCAAACTGCAAATGAATCCTCAACCGCCAATCACAAATATATCAAGAATGGTAAGCTCTTTATCCAACAGGGTGATAAGACCTATAATGCCCAAGGCGCAAGACTAAAATGATGCGAGGCTAAACACCCGTAAAATTGTATACGAGAAAATTTCCCGGTAGTGTCCCGGTGAAATGCGGAAAGACACCCAAAATTCTTATACAATTTTTCGGCCAATTATAAAAAGTGTATCTTTTTTTACGAAAGTTGCACTTTTTATTTGTATATATCAAATAAAAGTTGTAATTTTGTGCCCGAAAACGAAAATAACAACATTTTTCTATATACCATCATGAAAACGCAAGAGATTATGCAGCGCTTAGCTGCCAAACATCCTGGCGAAGCAGAGTACCTGCAGGCCGTGGAGGAAGTGCTCGAGTCCATTGAAGAAGTGTATAACCAGCATCCTGAGTATGAGCAGGCGAAAATCGTAGAGCGGATGGTTGAACCAGACCGTATCTTCACTTTCCGCGTGACCTGGGTGGATGATAATGGCGAAGTGCAAACGAACCTCGGCTATCGTGTGCAGTTCAATGCTGCGATTGGTCCGTACAAAGGTGGACTTCGTTTCCACAGAGCAGTCAATCCGTCGATGCTTAAGTTCCTCGGATTTGAGCAAACGTTTAAGAATGCGCTCACAACGCTTCCGATGGGCGGCGCGAAAGGCGGTTCGGACTTTGACCCTGTTGGTAAATCCGACGCGGAGATTATGCGCTTCTGCCAAGCCTTTATGTTAGAGCTCTGGCGCTGCATTGGTCCTGACCAAGATATTCCGGCAGGAGACGTAGGCGTTGGCGGACGAGAAATAGGATTCCTCAATGGAATGTACCAAAAGCTTGCGCGCGAATACCACACCGGCGTGTTGACTGGAAAAGGTATGACATGGGGCGGCTCTATTCTTCGTCCGGAAGCAACGGGATACGGCGCATTGTATTTCACCCAACACCTGTTGCACGAGGCTGGAAAGGATATCAAGGGCAAGACAGTTGCTATCTCCGGTTTCGGTAATGTAGCATGGGGAGCATGTAAGAAAGCAACTGAACTCGGAGCGAAAGTGATTGCTATCTCCGGTCCAGACGGCGTATGCGCTATACCTGATGGAATCACGGCTGAGATGATTGATTATATGCTTGTGATGCGTGCTTCTAATCGTAATAAAGTGCAAGATATGGCAGATAAGTTCCCAGGCAAGGCTACGTTTATAGAAGGCAAGAAGGCTTGGTCGCAGAAGTGCGATATCGCTTTGCCTTGCGCCTTCCAAAATGAGCTCTCCGAAGAGGATGCCAAGGAATTGAAAGCTAATGGCTGCTGGTGCTGCTGCGAAGTAAGTAATATGGGTTGCCAACCCGGCGCTATTCACTTCTTCCAAAAGAACGGCGTACTCTTTGCACCCGGTAAGGCTGTTAATGCCGGCGGCGTAGCTACTTCCGGACTTGAGATGACGCAAAACGCAGAGCACTTGAGTTGGACGGCAAAAGAAGTGGACGAACGGCTACACCATATCATGCAGTCTATCCACGAGCAATGTGTTCGATTCGGCAAACAAGCAGATGGACACATCGACTACGTCAAAGGTGCTAATATCGCCGGATTTATGAAAGTAGCACAAGCAATGCTTGAACAGGGAACAATTTAATTTACCATTTTGTCATTTACCATTTTGTCATTTATTTGACTATTTAGATATTTGGTTTTATGTACGAACAATTTCAGAAACATCTGCAACAGACCTTGGCAGAGATCAAGGACGCAGGATTATATAAGAATGAGCGCGTGATTATTACACCGCAGTCCTCCGCAATTAAAGTGGAGGGTGGAGCAGATGTGATAAACTTCTGCGCCAATAACTACCTTGGACTGGCGGATAATAAGGAACTTATCCAAGCCGCTAAGGACAGAATGGATAGTCGCGGTTACGGAATGGCCTCAGTGCGCTTTATCTGTGGCACGCAAGATACGCATAAGCAATTAGAGAAAGCCATATCCGACTTCTTCGGAACCGAAGATACAATTCTCTATGCGGCATGCTTTGATGCTAATGGTGGTTTGTTTGAGCCATTACTCACGGAGGAAGATGCTATTATCTCCGATGCACTCAACCACGCTTCTATTATTGATGGTGTGCGTCTGTGCAAAGCCGTTCGTTATCGCTACAAAAACGGTGACGTGGCTGACCTTGAAGAGCAACTCAAAGCCGCGCAAGCACAGCGATTCCGTATCATCGCTACCGATGGCGTGTTCTCTATGGACGGAAATGTGTGTCCGCTTGACAAAATCTACGAACTCGCGCAGAAATATAACGCGATGGTGATGGTGGATGAGTCTCACTCTGCCGGTGTTGTCGGTAAGACAGGACATGGTGTAACTGAACTATATAACCTCCGCGGCAAGGTGGAGATTATAACCGGTACACTCGGCAAAGCTTTTGGCGGTTCGGTTGGTGGTTTCACTACCGGACGCAAAGAGATTATCGATCTGCTTCGTCAGCGTAGCCGTCCGTATCTGTTCTCGAACTCTATTCCGCCGATGATTGCTGCTGCGGGACTAAAGACGTTTGAATTACTTACACGCGACAATACGCTGCAAGACCGTCTGCATGAGAATACGGACTACTTCGTAGCCAAGATGAAAGCTGCCGGCTTTGATATCAAACCGACTCAGTCCGCTATCTGCGCCGTAATGCTCTATGACGCTCGTCTGAGCCAAGAGTTTGCCGCTGCATTACAGCAAGAAGGCATCTATGTAACCGGATTCTATTATCCTGTTGTGCCTAAAGGCCAAGCGCGCATTCGTGTTCAACTGAGTGCGGCGCATACACGCGAACAATTAGACAAAGGAATAAATGCCTTTATTAAAGTAGGTAAACAATTAGGTGTACTCAAATGAAAGCATTAGTTAAACGCTATCCCGATTATGGCATTTGGATGGAAGAAGTGCCGATGCCTGAAGTGGGAGTGAACGATGTCCTCATCAAAGTGAAGAAGGCCGCTATATGCGGAACGGACTTACACATGTATAAGTGGGACGAGTGGTCACAGACACACTGCAAACCGCCTTATATCATGGGGCATGAGTTCGTGGGCGAAGTGGTAGAGATTGGGCCTGGTGTTCGTAATATCCAAGTGGGTGAACGCGTTACAGCCGAAGGACATATCGTTTGCGGACACTGCCGTAACTGTCGTCGAGGAATGGGACATGTGTGCGAGAATACCATCTCTGTCGGTATTATGGGTAAGGACGGATGCTTTGCCGAATATGTCACTATCCCCGAATCGAATGTAGTTAAGCTCAATCCGGCTATTCCGGATGACTTTGCCGCTATTATGGACCCATTCGGAAATGCGACCCATACGGCATTGGCTTTTCCGTTGCTGGGTGAAGATGTGCTTATTACCGGTGCCGGACTTATTGGTACGATGGCGGCTGGAATATGCCGTTATGCAGGTGCCAAACACGTTGTCGTAACGGATATCAATGAACTGCGACTTGACATCGCGAAGAAAATGGGCGCAACACTAACTGTCAATGGCGCCAAAGGACAAACCATCGATTGGGCGATGCGCGAATTAGGTATCAAAGGCTTTGATGTCGGACTGGAGATGTCCGGAGCGCCTGCCGCCTTTAATGATATGATTGAGCACATGTACAAAGGAGCGAATATCGCACAATTAGGTATATTGCCGGCGGACACAAAGGTGAACTGGTCGGATGTTATCTTCAATGCGCTCACTATCAAAGGTATAACAGGTCGCCGTATGTGGGAGACTTGGTATCAGATGGAACAGATGATTCTTGGCGGATTGGACCTTAGTCCGGTTATTACGCACCGTTTTAAGTTTGATGACTTCCAGAAAGGCTTTGATGTGATGGTTTCCGGCCAATGCGGTAAAGTGTTGTTAGAGTGGTAATTATATAACTGAAACGAAAGATAAATAAATGAAAAAGATTGTTTTTAGCGTACTGCTGCTTGTTTGCAGCGTAATGTTGTGTTTTGCACAACTGCCTGAGGGCTTTACGGAGTATAAATTAGATAATGGTTTGACCGTCCTCTTGTGGGAAGATCACGATGTACCTGACGTTTTTGGTGCAACGGTTACTCGTGCGGGTTCGATTGACGAACCTGAGATTGCAACCGGTTTAGCGCACTACTTAGAGCATATGCTCTTCAAGGGCACAGAAACAATGGGTGCGCTTGATTGGGAGAAAGAGAAACCTTACTACGAGAAAGTGATTGCGCTATACGATACGTTAGCCATGACTACCGATTCTAAAGCGCGCGAACAGGTGCAATTACGTATTAATGAGCAGAGCCGTCTTGCCGCGCAATATAGTGCAACAGATGAGTTCTCTAACCTGATTCAGTCTATTGGTGGTGAGGACCTCAATGCTGCTACGAGTTATGACATGACCTATTTCCATAACCGCTTCCCATCCTACCAAATGGAGCGCTGGTTGACGTTGTACTCCGACCGTTTGATTAATCCTGTCTTCCGCACTTTCCAAGCGGAATTAGAGAATGTGTTTGAGGAGTATAATATGTATTCGGATGACAACTCGCAACATGTGCAGCAGTTTATCAACGAACATCTGTATGCAGGTAGTGCGTATGCACGCGATATCATTGGCTATCCGGAGGACTTAAAGAACCCGAAACTGCGCCAGTTGATTGATTTCTTCAATACATGGTATGTACCGAATAATATGGCGCTTATCCTTGTCGGTGATTTCTCGGCAGAGGAGGCTAAACCGCTGATAGCTAAGACTTTTGGTCGTCTTCAGAGTAAGCCATTGCCTGAGCGTAAGACCTTCAAACCAACCGATTTTTCTAAGAATGAGACCTATACGGCTAAGTTAGGTTATTATCCTGAGGTATGTATCGCATACGATGGTGTCAAAGGTGGCGCAGAAGACGAATTGGCTATTGATGTAGCTTGCGACTTGCTTTCTAACGAAATGGGCATTGGCCTCTTGGACGAGATGATTCTGGACAATAAGTTTATGTATGCCGCTGCTGTGAATGGTTCAGCTCGTGAATTAGGACGCCTCGAAGTATTGGCTATTCCGTATATGGATCCGGAGACGCAGTCCTACAGTTCACTCAAGGAAACGGAGAGTTTACTTGTCTCGGCTTTGGATAAACTCGTTAAGGGCGATATTTCCGATGAGCTCTTTGAAGCAGTTAAACTCAACGATTTGCAAGCTTATGATCGAATGATGGAGTACTCTATGCAGAAAGCATACTTACTCCTGCAGGGCTATGTCTATCAAGAGCCTTTTGAGGAGTTATTTAGCGAAAAAGAGAGATTGGCTAAACTGACGAAAGATGAAGTGATTCGTATTGCGAAGAAGTATTTCTCTGCTCCACATAAAACTTTCCAAATAGCTGAAGGCTCACCGAAGAAAGATAAATTGGCGAAGCCGAAGATTAAACCTATTGAGCCGGGACAAGGACAATCGGAATACTATAAGAACTTCTCTTCTATTCCATCCGGCAAATTAGTGCCGCGTTATGTGGACTTAACCGATATTACGCGCTCTAAGTTCGCGGAGAATGTGCATCTGTACATCACTCCTAACCACAAGAACGGAATCTTTACGCTTCGCCTTAAATATGGTGTAGGTACCTATCAGATGCCTTTGCTTCAATATGCTGTCCAGATGATGGAAATGGCGGGTGTCAAAGGTGCTCCGGGTAAGAGTGTAGGGGAGTTCCGCGCTGAACTGGCGAAATTAGGTGGTAAATATTCCTACAGCGTAAATAACGACTATGTGATTGTAGATATTGAGGGCGCAGAGCAGAATATGAAGGAGATTATCTCACTTGTCAATCTGCACATGTTGTTCCCCGATTTCAATTCGGAAAATAACGTCAAACTCAACTCTATCAAGGGCCAGGAGTATACGTCGCGTAAAGTGGAGCGCAAGAATACCGATATCGTAGCTGACGCGGCCTATGACTATGTGCTTTATGGTGCTAATTCGCCTTATCTCAAACGTCCTACCTTGGACGAGGTGTTGCAGCTCGAACCGGCTAAATTAGAAGCTGAGTGGCATCGCGCTTTGGATTATGAATTGGAGATGCATTACGCCGGTCAGCTGCCTGCTGATTCGATTAAAGTAGCGCTCTATGGTCATGTGCCTATGTCAGATAAAGCGATTCCAACCTCTGCGCCTAATGAGCGTCCGCGTGTAGCATTCAATAGTGATGAGTTCTATTTTCTGCCCGATGCTTCCATGCAACAAGCGAAGATTTATATCAATATTGAGGGTGCCCCGTTTACGGTTAAAGAGACGGTGCTGTACAATGCCTTTAATGAATATTTTGGTGGCGGATTCTCGGGACTTGTGCTCAACGAGATTCGTGAGAAACGTTCCATGGCATATACTGCCTATGGTGCTTTCATGATGCCGCCTGTACAGAAGCGCAACACTTCTTTCATCGGTTACGTAGGAACACAATCGGACAAGGTACTTGATGCGCTGAGTGTTTATACCTCACTGTTGGATTCAATGCCGCAGAATGGCGAGAATATTGAGAATATACGTACTATCCTTTGCCAAGACCTGTTCTGCAATCATCCTACCTTCCGCACCAAGAGTCAGCGGATGCTTGCTTGGTTAAAACTCGGCTACCCGATTGACCCTGCGATGCTTCAACTCAAACAAGTGGAGAAACTGCAGTTTGATGATATCGTTGGTTTTTACCAGAAGTATATCAAAGGTCAACCGCGTAAAATCCTCGTTATGGGTGACCCAAAACTAATTGACCAGAAAGTGCTGAAAGCACGCTATGGTAAAATCAATAAACTTACCACCGGTAAAATATTCAGCGAATAATGATGGCACACCGTGCAGGTTTTGTAAATATTGTAGGTAACCCCAATGTGGGTAAATCTACTCTAATGAATGCTTTAGTTGGTGAGCGCCTTTCGATAATCACTTCGAAGGCGCAAACCACTCGGCATCGAATTATGGGTATCGTTAATGGGGAAGACTTCCAAATAGTCTATTCCGATACTCCCGGTGTGCTCAAACCTAACTATAAACTCCAAGAGCAGATGTTGGAGTTCTCCCGCTCTGCTTTAGTCGATGCGGATGTGCTTCTATATGTGACGGATGTACAAGACTCCCCTGAGAAAAATGCCGACTTCCTCGATAAGGTAAAACGGATGGCAGCCGCTAACACGCGCGTGTTCCTTATTATAAATAAGATAGACCTAACTACTCAAGAGACGTTAGATAACTTAGTCGAGTATTGGCATAAACAGCTGCCTGAAGCACAGATTTTTCCTATCTCTGCGCAAGAAAAATTTGGTGTTGATCAACTCTTTGAGGCTATCAAAGCTGCGTTGCCTGAGTGTCCGCCTTTCTTTGATAAGGAACAACTGACGGACAAGCCCTCGCGGTTCTTTGTAGATGAGATTATCCGTGAGAAGATTTTGCTTAACTACGATAAGGAAATTCCATATTCCGTGGAGGTAGAAGTTGAATCCTTTAAGGAAGAAGAGGATATCATTCGTATTTCGGCAATCATCTATGTCGAGCGCGACTCCCAGAAGGGTATCATTATTGGTAAAGCAGGTTCGGCGCTTAAACGTGTCGGTTCACAGGCAAGAAGAGATATAGAAGCATTCTTCGGCAAACAAGTATTCCTTCAGCTCTTTGTCAAAGTGGATAAAGACTGGCGCTCGTCACAATCGCGTTTGCGTCACTATGGTTACGACCTGACTTAGCAAGTGTGCTTAATAATGTAATAGGGAATATTGAGCTGCTGAATCTCTTGCTCGTAGCGCTCGAATAGTTCTAATCGAATATCCGGATTCTCTCGTACAGGATCCGGTTCCCATTTTATATCGGGGTAGGTGAGTAGGTATGTATCCATGGGATAAGCGTGAATAGCTTCTTCCAACCACAGCGGTACACGATGATACTTATAGTCAAACCAAACTTTGGTTACGATTAACTCTGTGTCGAAGAAATATAACCCATCGCTTAGATGTTGTAACTGCTCTATCTGCTGCTTTGCAATTGTTTCAACATCCTCCATTGTATAAGGCCGATTTATGTTCTCCATATACGTCCTTGCGTACTCAGGCACATAAACACCATGGTATCGTTTAGCCAAATACTGCGCAAGTGTTGACTTGCCTGTTGACTCCGGTCCAATTATTCCAATGCGCTGCATCATGAGTTTCTCCTCTCCGGTTAACGGGTAAGCATTAACTTGATATTGATACCTACATTATCTGACTTGACAGGGTAGGAGGATGAAATAAGAGGCATTGTGCCTTGGTGGTCATAGAAGAGTTGCAGATTAATCTTCTGTGAGAGTACATAGTCCGCAGCAATCTTAATCGTAAACACTTTATTACCGGTTGAAGCTTGGGTAATACCTTCTTCTACTTTGCGCAGCAATGTTACTACATTCTTGTAACTCAAGTCCACAGACAACTTAAGGTCGTTAGAAACTTTCTTTTGCACACCGGATTTATTCTTAGCGATGAAGTTTAGGTTCTTAATCGTATAACCACCACCTACTACAAACTCGTCTGAATGTCCTTCCGTCAATTGAACGGAGGTTACATTGAGAGCAAGGTTACGCTGTTTGCGGTACTCAAATTTAAGCGACAGTGAGTTCTTCATTGCCAAGTTCAAACCAATCAATGGTGAGAATGCTTCTGTGATGCTTACTGAGGAGATGTCGTATGCAGATGAAGGAATAGGATTATCGGTCGTCACATCGCGTACGAAACCAATCATTTTATTACCTCCTTCTGCCGGTACCCAAGTCGAGAAGGATGAGTACGAACCAATACTATATTTACATGTGTAAGCGTGTGTCAGCGTAACCGAGCGGAAATGGTCTTTTATCCACGGCAGTTTGCCTAAGCCATCAAAGGTGACGTTCCAGTTAGGTAGTATAGATAAAATACCCAGGAATGGATTGAGTGATACTTTCTCAGCGCTACGACCTGTGTATGCCGCGAAGAAAGCGGGAACAAGCACATCGGCAGAGGTGGAAGATACACGCCCGTTCTTTGGATCGTAGGTTCCATCCTTTGAGTAGATATGTCCTTTCATAAATCCGGTCGTAGGATAACGGACTCCGTCGTATTGACTCTGAACACGACCTAATACCACATCCCGATTATGCACAAACTGCTCAAACGCAGAGTTCGCGAAGTTCTCATCTTGGCTTCCTACACGCGAGAAGATAGTACCTATAGCAACTGACGTGATATTGAACGAGCCGGTTAAGTTCTCTTGCATCTGTTCATACGAATAGATGATGGATGTGGAGTTCGCGTAGTAGCGTTTACCGGACAACTGTATCTTCAGTCCAGGCAACGGTTCAAGATTCAACTTAATATCAAAGTCCTCTGTCATGGCGCGTGTAGCGGGTTGAACCACCATCGTGTCACCGCTTAACCAGTTGTTCGCTTTGGCTTTCTCCATGAAGTTATTGGGAACAAAACCAAACGCGAAGTCCCAACCCGGAGCATAGACGCCGTCCAATTGTGTCTGACCCATAAAGCCTACTAACGGATTGAAACCGGGTACGGTCATGGAGTTTGTCCTGCGGTAGGTCACTTGTACACGACGAATCATTGTTCCTAAGTAAGCAAACATATCTTTCGTCACTTGTGCTGGATCGCTTGTGTTCGGGTCTTTAGTAGTGACGGTCAAAGTCATCGCTGGGCAATCGGACTTAGGAGTGATAGCAATCTTATTTGCATCCACTACCTTAAAGGTGAGCGGTATGCGATGTCCCGTAGAGTCGTTAGCGGTAATAGTCAGTTGCTCCGAACCCAATCGGTGCGTAATCTCTTGGGCTACGCCTTTCTCCGCTTTGACGGTCTGCGTGTAGGTCTTCGGACGGAAGGTTCTGCCACGACGACTATTACCATATTTCTGCGTCATCTGTTTCCAGTACTTCGACTTGCCGTAAAGGGTCTCAAAGTTAATGCCTCCGTCAATCTGCCAAGACTGAACGGACGAAATGGTATTACCTAAGTTCTGCTCTCCTTGCGGTGAAGCCGTACGTGCCCAGTTATAGTTAGCGTTGTAGGATGCTGTGGCATTCAGTGCCTCAATGTATGGAATACGGTTAAACGGCACATTCCACGTAGCGGTGAAGACTTGTTGATACGTATATGGCGCACCCCATTTAGCCATGCTTCGCTGAATTGTATCTTTCCACGCTTCGTAGTAGTCGTTCGAGAAGTGGTATTCTTCGATAATCTCTTTGGTGTACAGACCCTCATCAACGGTGGAGTTCATCGCTGTCTGGAAGGTGAACTTAAGGTTCTTTGTTAGGTCGTACTTGAAGTCGAAGTTACGGTCCCACGTAAAGTCCTTGGAGTATGTCAAGTCCATCTTCGTCGTCGGGTCGGCGTTGAAGTCACGCAGTTTCATGTGCGAGAACGTACGGTGCATATTCGTATTAAATGCCCACGACTGCGGCAGATAGTAGAAGTTCAGTTCGCTAATCAGCTTCACATTCTTCACTTTCTCTGAGTTCTTAAACGGCTCCCATGGCTTTGGATTGAACGAGTAGGAGTAGTTGAATGAACCTTTGTGGTCGGTTGTAACGTTCTTTTCCATCTCCGGCGAGTGCTCATGTTGTTTATTGTACGAAGCGGATATAGAGAAGTTCGCGGGGTCGTAGAACATATCCCGTTTCTTGGACTTGATATTTACTTTGAGGTTAGTGACAGAGAAGTTTGTTGATTGCATCACGGTGTTAGACATCGTCTTGAGCGAGTCGCGTTCTTCTTTAGTCTCTAATGTCTCTAATGCATCTTTGAGCTTGACATCTGTATCGAACGGATTATAGTCAGGCGAAGAGGTGTTGGTAGAGTAGGCAACATATACAGGAATCTGCAGTTTTGCTTTCTCCGGGAAGAGACGCCCTACTTCCATCGCTGCCGATACGGAGAGCTGATAGTTATTCTCCATATTACGACTCAGCACGTTCGACTCAATGCTTCCATAGCCTGCGGTCTCCAATTGACCGGCTACATTGACTTGTGCGATGTCACTTATCGAGAGTGATGCGTTAGCCATTGCAGCCACACCGCCTTGCTCATTAAACTCGTTTAAGCGCATCTCGTTTACCCATACTTCACCGCTTGCTTGATCGGTACCGTTGTTCCGAATACCTATCATAATACACTCTACTTCCTCAAGTGTCGGATTACCAAGTACGGTGATACGGTTCTGCGGATGACCATTATCTTCGTCGTATACGATATATGGAATTGTATTGCCCACGTTGCTATTTCCTGCACGTTTGGCTTTATTACGTTCGGTCTTAGCGGCGGTATTCATAGTAGTTATTCTTCAAGTCTGTTCCTAAGCGCACAAAGCATGATAATTGTCCGTTATGCAGATTTGGGTCGCTCTCCATTGCCTCTGCATGAACAAACATCTGGAAGCGCTTGTAGTTACGCATATCATACGTTGTGTTCTTATATACAGCGCGGGCATCCTTCGGTGACAGATTATGTACGCGCAGAACCATAGACTGCTCGTTGAGCGGAACTAATTGGGCTTGTCCCGGGTCGGTTTGACGTGTTACACCTGGAGGAAGAATATAATTGACAGGAGTCTTATTGCTGTTCTCTTCAATATTCACAGCCTCTACATCCATCGAAGCACCCGTGTTGACTACTGCTCCCAGTGGTGCAAGGTCTTTGTTGTAAGAACGCCACTCTCCGCGAACAAGGTCTAATGTCGCAAAACGTAGGTGAGTCTCCTGTTGACAGTTCGTCAGGTACATACGCATGAAGCGAATAGACTTGAAGTTACGTATATTACCTATCGCTTTCATGGTAGCACTATCGCCGTGAAGTGGTATCTTGAATTGGTACCAATTAACATCCGCTTTTTCGCCGTTACGCAACGTCACATGCGCTACTTTCTTTTCTGCGATATGCTGTTTGCCCACTTCCATCATATCCGGACGGAGAATAACCTTATATTGATAGTAACGCTCTATTTCATTGAGTGTGTTATCGTTATTGATATCTTCGATATCCGGAGTGAGTGTTGATGCTGTTCCGTATGATTCCGTTTGACTCTCGGAGTCTGGCGAGTTGCCTTCCGTATTATTAAACTGCTTATAGCGGTTAAGAATAGATACAGATTGCTCGTCGTAATCTGTTCCTCGGTAGTAGTGGTATTTATCACCGGCAGGGTCATTGAATGGCGAGAATGGGTCATTCTCCCACTGACGCCGAACGGCGGGGTTGGTTACTTTCGTGCGCATCTCATCTACGAAGTCGCGATACGGACGAGTGCCTTTGTACGTGTATTGAAACTCTTGAGCAGTGCTCAGTCCATTCAAACCTACGTCTTGACGCTCCCGTGAGCCTGCTTCGTTTGAGAAGGCTACGGTAGTTGATGTGGTGCGAGGTACAAGACCCCATACTGTCGAATCTACACCATTTAGGTTATTATCGCTTATAGGCAGTCCATGCTCAAAACTCTTCTTGCCGTCACGAAGAATATCTTCACTGATGTCACCAAGGTTGATGTACAACTCGCCGTCGTAACCGTTTGGATTAGTCAGAGCCGGATCCATCAGCCAGAACTCGATATACTCAATGTTGGCTTTCTCAAAGTCTGTGTTGTCCAATTTGCGCATGATACCGCCCCAGCGGTTCTTCGGATTAGTGAGTTGACCATCCGAGTTAAACTCAGAAGCCGACACATTGTACGGACCACGTTGAGTCGGATAGAACGATAGGTTGAGTAATGTCAAACGGACGTCCTCATTCGATGCCGCTTGCCCTTTAGTCGGATAAATCTCATCTTGCAGAACGATACGAGTTCGGTGGTCACTCAGCGCATTCAAATCGTCTTTTATATGAGCTGGGGTATTGGCTTGCGGGTAACCGAAAATAGGATCGACGTGGTACCAGTTCAGTAACGCGCGATTGCGGTTGTAGCGAACATCGTTCGTCAGTTTGGCATCTTCCGTATTGAACTGTTTAGACGACGAAGGGTTATACGGCGTGGAAGCCAAGAACCACATACTGGGGTAGTGCACGTCTATATTGGTCTTCGTTGATTCGAAGTCGTCAATATACGCTGTTCCGGCAGAACCGACATCTCTCGTGTGACCAGGGATGAGGTGTGCAAACTCTGCGCTAATCTGGAAAGTGGAAGGAGCGGTTGCGTTAATCCATGGAATCTTATCCAGCGCGTTTGTTAGCCATGGTAACTCTGTTTTCCATGTTGCATTCAGACCCCATACTGTATTTGCCAATGGTTCACTACCGGTGTTTACTTTCGTTGTTAGTGGTTTCTCGCGCAAGTGCATTATCGTTCCACCAACGACGAAGTCTTTGTTAAACTCGTACTCTAAGTGCGCGCCGAATAAACTCTTGCGTTGCAGAGAGAACGTCGATTGGTTCTCCAACTTACACTGCACTGCCGTTCCTGATTCTAAAATAGACTCATTGAGAATAGTCACCATACCCATCGCGTAGTCAACCGTATAATCGACATTCTCAATCAGTGTTGCACCGCCAGCGGTTACGGTTACGCTTCCGCGAGGCACATTCATTGCACCAAGGCTGATTTGGCTGCCGCTGGTGCCTTTGTACTTACCCTTGAGCGTGAACTTATTCTTCTCCGTCATCTCTTGGGCAATGACCAGTGTAGAGTCGTAAAGTTCCTGGAATACGTATTTGTTGGCAATGGCGTCATCCTTTATCTGAGCGCGGAGGAAACTACCAAAAGGCTCCAGTACTGGGAAGATGATTCTGCCCGTTCCAGAATTTACCGTATATCCTTCCACAAAGTCGAACTTACCATCTGGAGCTGGGTTGTTACGCGAATCGAGTCGGTCTAACAGCATCACGCGTAGCAGCTGCTTGCCTTTAATAACGGATTCCGGCAGATACTGCAACTCGGTTCCTAACGAGTCGTTGCGGTAGTTGATATATAGCTCAAACTTCTCATTGGTCAGCGAAGAGGCACCAAGCGAATAGATATTCTTCATCATCAAGTCCCACGTGCCGTATTTATCGTTTGGTCGCAGCGCATTATGGGCATGCGGTGCATTAATGGATGATTTCAGCATTTTTAGCATCAGCGCATTGGGCGCTCTCAACTCATCGCTTGCATCTGTCGAGAACTCACCCACTTGATACACTTGCCCGCCGTAAGTGAACTCATAGGCTACCGCCAAAATCTCGTCTTGGTTGAGCGCCGACTTAAGAGAGATATAACCTAATGAACTATTGAGCGTATATTCACTTGATGTGAGCAAACGAGCGGATTCAATCTTCTCAAACTCATCTCCACTTTCCATCGTTGTGCTGGACTGAAGGACGGAGCTTACTTGTTGAATATCGCGGACACCGGGTAATGCTTTAACGGTTTCGTACAGAGTATTGGACGTGTTACTCGGCACGGTGCCCTTCGTCGTCCAACTTGGGTTATAGATATGTTTCTGCACTTCCCCCAAGTCCGTAAACGCCACAATATTGCGCGCTTGGTCGTAGGAGCCACGTTTGTTCGTTACCCATACTTCGATTTTCGTAATTGTCACGCCACTGGCGATATAGGGTAGGGCGGACATCGCTTGCTCGTACTTGTCGCGGAAGAAATAGCTCAGGAAGAAGTGGCGGTTTTCGTCGTACTTATCCGCATTGATTTCGAACTTCGTCATCTGCGCACCGCCTTGACTATTCACTGTCTGCGACTGGGAATTTTGTTGTGAGATAAGACCTTGTATTTTCAGTTTTCCGAACTTCAGCGTCGTCTTAAAACCAAACAAAGCCTGTGTACCACGAATAAGCGACGAGTTCAAATCCATAGATACATTTCCTGCCTCTATCGATTGAATGATATCGTCCTCTTCGCCTTTGTACGCTAACTTCAAGTTCTGTTGGTCGAACGAGAAACTTGCCTCCGTGTTATAATTGAGTGTAAAGTTAAGCCGAGTGCCGACTTTACCATTGACATTCACTTGAATCTTCTCGTCAAAGTCAAAGATATTATTATTGCGCGCTTTGAGCGTCAGACTCGGGTTATCAATGAACTGGTGCTTAAAACCAAAAAGCAACTCGGCACTTCCTTGCAACTTCAACTGAACACCGCCCGGACCAAATACTTTATCGGCTGGACCGATATTAAACTTCATGTCCGTGATGTCGAACTTCTTTTCGTTATTGTGCTCGACCTCGCTGCTTTTCTCTTGCCAGTAGCGGTGCATCAACTCCCGCTCGGAGTATTCTTTGTATTCTTGGTCGTTGAGTAAGTATGGAGTAGCGATATCGGTGTCGCCTATCTTAGTATGAATCACATAGCCGCCAGTCACAGGGTCGTATATCACCTCCGTCTTCACATCACCTACTCGGTCTGCGCCTAACGGATTCATGATAGCGGAGTCTCGTGGCGCTGTCAGTTCGGTACCATCTGTATAGGTCACTTCGCTGCTGGCTGCACGAATGGAGTCTTGACGAGCCCGTTCCCGCTCTTCCGCCATTCGGCGGTCATTCCGAGCAGACGGAATAAGCGGCTGACGGCTCTGCGCTACCAACACTATTGGCAGTAGTAACAGAACTAATATATATACTATCCGTTTAATCTTCAAATCGCTTCCAACTAGACGACTTCTTTAAACTTTCAACTTTCAACTTTCAACTAACCTATAGCATCTTCAGCGCTTCACGAATCACAGCCTCTACTTTCAGCGTCGGGTCGTTCTTCAGTATCTTATCCACAGCTTTTCCGCTGGCGGCAGCTGCAAAACCAAGCATTGTCAGCGCGCTGACTGCTTCCGTCTTAACAGGATTCTCTTCTACTGGGAATAATACATCATTTGCATCATTTGCACCATTAAGCGAAGCGTCACCATTTCCCAAATCTATCTTCAGCACTTTATCTTTGAGGTCTACTATGATGCGTTGTGCCGTCTTGGGCCCCATACCTTTGATCTGCGCCAAGGCGCGAGAATTGCCCGTCGCTATTATCTGACGTATCTCCGAAGCCGTATAGGCGGACATAATCATTCGTGCCGTGTTCGCTCCGATTCCGCTTACGGTCATTAGCATAATGAATAACTGCCGCTCACCGGTTGTGAAGAAACCATATAAGTCATGCGTATCTTCGCGAATAATCTCATTCACATACAACTTCACCTCTCCGCTTTCGGCCTTTGTACTTTGTACATTGTCCCTTTGTACATCCTCTTGGCTTTCGCCTAATAACGCACTATACGTCGGCAATGAGATATTGATTTCATAGCCCACGCCGGCTGCTTCAATCACAGCGTAGGTTGGGTTCAATTCGGTCAGTTTGCCTTTGATGTAATCTATCATAGATATTCCTTATTCTTAGCCCTTGCCGGGCACGATTATTTCATTATTCATTATTCATTATTCATTGTTTTTGCGCTCCGCGCACAAAATAGCCCGCAAAAGTACAACAAAAATTGCACATACGCAAATTTTTGAGCATAAAAATGAAGAAAATAGAATTTTATTCTATTCAGAAGGCACAATTATGCACTTAGGTGCTCGCACATAAAGGGTATAATGGGGCATGCTGTAAAGGGTTTACCCATCTTCATTTTTTGCTCATTTTGCGTATGTCCCGCAGGACGAGAACGTACTTTCGGAGTGGATACCCACCCTAAACTTGTTTAGGGAAGGGGCGTGCCGAATATACAACAAAAATTGCATACCTTGCGTATGTCCCGCAGGACGCGATAGTATTTTTGGAGTGGATACCCACCCTAAACTTGTTTAGGGAAGGGGCGTGCCGAATATACAACAAAAATTGCATACCTTGTGTATATCCCGCAGGACGCGATAGTATATTTGTATGGGAATATAGCAACATTGTAGTGCTAACTGCTATATAATTCCCAAAAAATTGCTTTTCCCCATCAAAAAAAAATAGCTCATCCCAAAATAATGTACTACTTTTGCACCCTGAAATGTTCCCTTTATCTATAGGACATTCTTAGGAAAATCGTAGGTGATTCGTAGGTTATTTGTAGGTAATTCGTAGGTTATTTATAGGTTCTTGTTAGGTTCGTAGCCTGAGAGCAGGCTGACCTAAGGCTAACAAATTATAAATCCAACTTCAAACTCTCAACTATCCGACTTCCATCAACTTCCAACT
>ONMT01000044.1 GCA_900319025.1 uncultured Bacteroidales bacterium | reverse complement strand
GCCTTCCTGACGCGAAAAACGCCGCGCCACGCCTGTTCGGAGCCGGAACCGTAATGACGGATGCCATAAACGGCTTGGGGAGTAATTCGCCCCTCCCATCCATGAACACGCAGACATTAGGCGAGTAAAGCATATAGTCGGACTCCACTGCGCAAAGGCAAGTGTTGTTGTGACGATACATGCACGCCGCCTCCCTAGACGAAATCGACGCGTAGAGCGTGCTCCGTCGGCAAAGAGATTCCTCTTGCGCGTTTGCGCCAAAAACCACGAGATGTGCTTCAATACCTTGCGTATCAAGAAGTTGCAGCGCTGATAAAAGGCTAGAAAAGCCTTTTCTCCTGTCCGTCGCAGCGTTGACAGCACCGTATAGTATAAAAGGCTTTTCTAGCCTTTTCTCCGTCGCCTCGCGCAAAACGCGGCTAACCACCGCGTTTTGCTGATGCTCGGCGATAGTTAGTATCTCTGTTTTAGATAAGGGACGAAATAATTCTGTGTCTAAGCAATTAGGAATGACATGAACAGGGAAACGACCAAGCAAGGCACTTTTCTTTGCACAGTCGCCTAACCAGCGGCTCGGAGTAACGATATGCAGGTCTAAGTCCTTGTATGCTGCAAGTTTCTTCTCATAAATCTCATATGCGAGATCTTGCTCCTTCTTAGAACCCAACATAGGACATGAGCTGCAATGTGTTTGGTATCGCTCACAATCAATGAAATAATGGCACACGCCACAGAAAGGCCAAGAATCATGCAGCGTCCAAACGATAGGTTTATGGATCTTCGTTAATTCGCGAATGTCCAGGAAGCGATTATTGATCCAATGCAGATGCACAATATCGTAATCCAGTTTCTGCAACGCTCCATGGATATCCGTATAACGCAAATCGGACATAAAGACATTCTGCTTGGTGCGCTTGTACGGATGCCACTTAAACATGTGGTATCTATTCTTGAATTTCTGAATTACCCATTTAAAGATATCAAATAGCCAATTAGATGATGGAGCATAGGTGCTTAACGGAATAACATCCGGAGATTCGGAGTATTTATCTTTCACAAACATCTGCGCTTCTACTCCACTATGCTGTACACCACGCATAATACGCATCGCTGCTCGCGCTGCGCCACCGGAAATGTCGTTGGTATTTACAAAAAGTACCTTCATGCCATTAATCACTAATTGCTCTTTTATTCTTCAATAGACGCTTAATAAACGACAATGTATCAATCAGCCATCCTCTTGATTGGCGTTTCGCAAAGCAGTTTGCATCCATTTGTGTATTGACTTCTATATTTTGCGGATGAACCAATGGCAAAATCGGAAATACCGATTTATCTCCTCGACCATCGTTCCATGTGGTATGCGTGCCTTCGGGGTCAAAACCTATATTTGATATAAGGTTTACGGCAGGATGGATTGTTAATGCATTGTTCTTAAATAGATGTATTTGCATCTGGTAATCCCAATAACTTTTCTTGGATTCATCTGCCTGTATCGCTTTTACAATAAAATACCACCAATTGGCTTCAGCTCTATTCTTGGTTAACCTCAACACTTGTTTGCGGAACTTCCAAGCGTCCATATCGTGCAGGTCCAAATCAAATCCTTGCCATGTGCTACGCCAAGCAGCCCATGCGCCTGTAACCATATAATGGCTGAAGCCATACGAGCCATCGCATTTCCAGCGGTTATGATATAGCGTAGAGTTGATAAACTGCACTTGCGGATTATCTTTATAACGATTTAATAACTCTTCGCAATAGCCAAAGAAATCAGGATGCGGAAGACAATCATCCTCCATTATGATGCCTTGTTCCACATTCTCAAAGAACCATGTGATCCCTGCTTGAGGACCGGGACCACAGCCGAGATTCTTCGATTGGTACAATGTGTGAAGTGTGAAGTGTTCGTGATTCGCCTTGTATGCCGACGTGAGTTCATTAACGACATCGCGCACCTCTTGACACTTTATTCTGTCATTCTCGTTTCCTTCACGCGCGCCGTCCTGACATACATAGAGCGATTGAGGTTCTTGTTTCAGGATCTCTGTCAATACTCGCCGCTCATGGTCGGGACGATTAAACGTTATCAATAATATAGGAGTTTTAAACATTCTGTTTATATGTTATGTGTTATATAATATACTTGTTAAAATAACGTAACTTGCTCATAATTAACGAAATACCCCCCCCTGTCAAAAATACGACAGGCACACATACAAAACACAAAATAAGCGAGTTAGGGATAAAACGATGCAACCTAAAGAATATCTGAATCAGCACCCACATGTGCACTAAGTAGATGCCAAACGTGCACTTAGATATGGTCGTTATAACATTTGCCCATGATTGCCTTAAACTGATTGGATGATGCATAAAGAAAGTCAATAGAGCTATAGCGGTTACTATTACATTCGGAGCTGTATAATTAAAGAATACCGTATCATCATTCTGCGACAATACCGGAGCTAATATCGTGGTAATAGTTCCAAGTATACCTAATATATAAATACCAGTTCTTATGTTTTTCGTTCTCGTAAATGTCTTGAGATAATACGCAGATAGACAATAACCGACATAATCCACAAATATTACATCTTGCAGATTGATTGGTAGCGTTATAAAATTTCCGATAAATTGATAACATTTGATAACTAACCATGTCCAGCAGAAATATGACAACAATCGTTCATTAGCCGCAATCATACGCATAATAGGCACAGCCAGATACAAGCCGATGCACATACCCACGTACCAGAAATGTCCCTCTTGTGAACCTAACGGATAAAAGGACTTATGCAACGTAATTGCATAAAATACCGACCAGAATACCAATGCTGTAAATAGACGCAGAATGTACTTAGAGAATAGTTTCTTGATTGGTAATTCTTTTGCCGTATCAAGCATAAAGAAACCTGTCAGCATGGCAAACACAGGAACTGACCAACGAGATAGCGCATCTAAAATAAGACAACAATTATAATCCATACTCCCCGGAGATACAAAACCATGCACTATAGGAGAACCAGCAGTATGAATCATAATAACAGCGATGCATGCCATTATACGCAATATGTCTAACGATAAGTTACGTTCCATACATTTTACGCCTCCACATTTAAACCATACACTTCGAGCAATTCCCTATGAATTGCTTTATTATCATTGTAATTTTTCATCCCGTCTATATAAAGAGGTATAACCATCATCAAAAGTAAGCACGGCGTACCTCTTGCAACGGATATTATCATTGCAGATATGCTCATATGCTTCTGTTAATGAAATAAATTCTACTCCGCCTTTCTGCATTGAGGATACTTTGTTTTTAAACTCATCTATTTGCTATATAACTCTATTATTTGTCTAGTAAACTGATTATTTTCTCAACTCTTGCATTAGTGATTTTTTCTCCAAAATAACCTTCAAGTACTTTGCGATTATGCTCCATTTCTTCTGCACTCATAGGTTGGAAGAGATTTGGGTTTTTTCTATTCAAATCATCTTCTACAGAATATACGTATGCTCCTAAAGACTTGAAAAACTCATACATTATGCTACACTTATTTAAATACACTCGCATGCCAAGCCACAAACCTGTTATTATATTACCTTGTGCTCCCGGAGAACCGAGATATTGTATCATTATTGAGCACGAAAGCATCTTAGCGTTATATTCTTCCAAAGACAGATACTCTATCAACGGTTCAAAAGATTGCCCCAATAGACTTTTTCCTGCCTTAATAATGTATTTCTTAAGTCCGGTTCCTCCATACGATAGAGGGGTTATTACCTTTTGATTCTTCGCAACCAATCTTCGTAATTTCCACATCGCATCGATATGATTGTTATTATATGTACAAGAATTACCTAGAAATATATTAGTTCCAACTACATGTTTATCGCGTAAGTTACGTAAGGTCTCATTAATGGAATAATAATTATAAGGCACCCATTCCAATGACATTTTTAAATATTGATTTGCATATGCAGCCTCTTGAGGCATGTCGCATAAACAATATTTTATCTTCCTAAATTTTTCAGATGGCACAAAATACATTGTTTTTGGTCTAAAGCCATTACGAAAATAAGCATATCGATTTTTTATTTTCCATAGCCATTTCGTTAATGGTTGATAAAACGCCGCACACACTTCTGGGCGACCAAATATCTCTCCATCCCATATCACCCAAGCTACAGCAACAGAATCCGGCACTGCATCCAATACACACTCTGCCCATCTGCCATACAAGCCATGAAAGATTATCCCTTTGTATGAGCCTAAAGATTGCAGCAATTGGCGGAAATCATCTGAGTATGCACGAATATACTCCATGTGAGGAGCATGTTTTGCTAATCGGGGAGTCTCACTATAATCACATACAACCAATCGAGAAGATGTTTTACCTTCCATAAATTGCTTGTCCACATAGCGAACGAACTGATCATCACAGGATATATGTAGTATCATCGCTTATTCTGTATTTCGTTAAAAATTTTACAACTTATCATAGCTTGTTCCTCAGTAAAGTAATCGTCATTGAATAGATTGATAATGCGGTTATACAGGTTAGTTGCGACGGTGCATCCCTCTGCTTGCGGCTGATAGTGCCCACTGGCAAAAAGTCCTGCATCGAACAATGCTCTCAATATCTCCTCCTTATTCGGCACAATGATATTGAATCGCCAATGTTGGTAAGGTGCAGGAAGTTGAATGGCAGCAGGAAGATTCTTGTGATAAATCGCATTCAGTTTCTCCTTATGCTTAATTACCGCATCCATCTTAGCGAGTAATGTCTTTTCATCTAACACCCATGACTCATTGGTTAGCACATCATTCTCCGGAACATCTATCTCTTCATAGTTCCAACCATCAGCCACATACCCTATTCCACCGACTCCTAAATCCACTTGTTTTTTGCTACACATGCTATAGAGCACCAGATCACCGGTACTATTTGGTTCGTCCAGTTCCGGCATGCATAGACACCGATCATCGATGATAGCTATCTTCGGGTTAATAGCACGCAATGTTTCGAACTTCTCATTAAAATCCTCCTCTATTCCATACGTATGCACAGCCAATACAGCCACAGCGCCTTGTACGACCGATTGCACTTGCTGCCAATCCATACACAAGGTACGCGCATCAATATCCACAAAATGCAATGTGTTACCTGCATACCGCAAGGTATCCACTACATCCGGACAGATATTAGCCGGTAGTATTACCGTCCCTCTCAAATGATTGCTCTTCAAAAAATTGAACAATATCTTGTTGGCTCTATATGAGGTTACTTGTTTGGACATCAGTGTTCAGTAATCAGTAATCAGTTTTCAGTGATCAGGATCAGTATTCATATTTTCCACAAGCCTTAATTTTCATCAAGACGCGAGTTTGGTTAAGGAACTCGTTACGCCAAGCCTCAGCGCTGGTAGCGCAATTCGCGACGAAATAACGCATCTCTTCCTCGAAATGATTACATGCAGGCATGGTTTGTTGAGTGGCCCCTTCTTGCGTCTCAATGGTCAATGTGGATTGGAAATCTGGAGGTAAGGCATATGCACGTTCTAATGACATCAAACCTTTACTGCCCCAAATAACCTGCTGGCTCTTATATTTATTATTGAATCCAGATACAAGGTTCGCTACTCTGCCCTGTCCAAAATCCAAAAGTATCGTGGCATGTGTCTCTACTTCGCGTCCATCTTCGTGACTTAGGACCGCATATACATTTTCAGGCTCGCATCCATAGAAATGACGTGCCGAATGTACGAGATACGCGCATGAGTCCAAAACGCAGCCACCACCAAGTGCTTTTTTATACCGAAAGTCAGTATCAGCAATAGGCGGGAAGCCAAACCAACCTTGGAAGAGTTGCGGTTCACCGATTGCTCCGTCCGCAATCAACTGGTTCTTGATTTTATGCTGCGCATGGAACTGGTACATAAATCCCTCAAAAATTGGGATGTTATATTGCTTGCCCAGTTCCGCAATTCGTTCAGCATCTGCCATCGAACCGGCAAGCGGTTTTTCACAGAGAATGTTCTTACGATAAGGAGCCACTTGCTCCACTATCTGCACATGAATAGCGTTAGGCGTAGAGATATAAACGGACTCGAAATCATACGCCTCCAACACATGGTGCAAATCCGTTTCGAACCGAAGTCCAAAACGTCCTTCTACTATCTCCTGCTTGCGCTCATCCGTATCCACCACGCATACCACCTCTGTAACTCCGGAGTTCATCAAGGCAGGAATTGCACAGCGTTGCGCGATATTGCCACAGCCGACTACTATAAATTTCATTTTAGAAACCATATATTTCTTTCAGTACTTCTTTCATATGATCATATACATACTCCAGACCTTCATCGGCGAGGCTGGTGTAATAAGGTAATCGCGTTACGCGCGAACCAATACTCTCCGTAATCGGCAAGTCTTCCGGTTTATAGCCGAACTTCAATCCATATGGAGCGGAGTGCAAAGGCATATAACCGATATACACATAGATTTCGAACTTGCGGCACTCGTCCATGAAGCGCTGGCGGTTCTCTGTGGTGTCAAACACAGCCCAGTAGGCATGGTTATTCAACTCATCATCCTTCGTCGGACGCATGATGTCAATCACACCTTTTTCAAAATATGGTTCAAACAAACGATCATACATCGCTGTCACCTGTCCGCGTTTGCTGCGAATCTCCGCTTCATGCTCCAATTGCGCCAATAGCATTGCTGCTAACACATCGGACAGCAAGTAACTGGATCCCTTATCCACCCAAGAGTACTTGTTCTTCATACCATTCAATACCAGGCGGCGATCAGTTCCTTTCTCCTGCAAGAAATGCGCACGGAGTTCCCATTCAGGGACGTTACAGATAAGCGCGCCACCCTCTCCGGCAGAGAAATTCTTGGTCTCATGGAAGGAGAAGGTAGCCAAATGCGGTACTGTTCCCGCCGGTCGACCTTTGTAGCGCGTGCCATACGATTGTGCACAATCCTGCATCACAATCAGGTTATGACGATTAGCAATCTCCATCACGGCATCAATATCGCAACTGAGTCCGGCGTAATCAATCGGCACAATCATCTTCGTCTTAGGAGTGATAAGGGCTTCTATCTTACTAACGTCAATATTCAACGTCTTAGGATCTACTTCACAAAACACCGGTATAGCGCCAAAGAGCACTACCGAGTTGACCGTTGAAGAGAATGTATAGGAAGGCAAGATGACTTCATCTCCGGGCTCAATTCCAGCCAATACTGCCCCCATTTCCAAGGCAGCCGTGCCTGATGGGACGAGATATACTTGCTGGAAGCCATACGATTTCTTCATCAAATCAATGACTCGTTCACAGAACTGATGGTTACCGCATTGTAAGCCGGAATGGATAGCCTCTAATACATAGGCATCTTCTGCACCGGTTTGATACACTTTATTAAAAGGGATTTTCATTTTATTAGTATTCAGTTTTTCAGTATTCAGTGTTCAGTTATCAGTTATCAGCAGAACCTAATTAGGGAAATTAGGCTACGGGATTGGATATTTAAGTAATTGTTAAAATGTAGGAATAGCATGAGTTGCTGGAATGATACCCAAATATAATTCTCGGGCAGATTATCTACAGGGAATTGTTCATCCGCTTCAATAATCAAGTTGCGATTCTGCTCTTGATAGAAGCGCCCTCCTTCTTCGGATTGCAATGTATCTACGCGTATCTGTTCCTTACGAGCTTGCAGCACATACTCTACAAATGGCTGATTGTTCTTGCCGGTATAGTTATCGGTTATGCACTGTACAGTAGGCGCCATCTCTACTATATCAAAATTACCAGGTTCTACTTTGCCTTGCACTAGAAAATGGAAAGTACCATTGATTTTCTTTATCACAAAGGCCGTTAGCCCTTGCTGCACAGGAGCTACCAATGGTTGGCACCAAGTCTTCACTTCGCGGTTATTGATCTCCACCTGCGCAGCTATTACCTTGAAGAACCGTCCGTCCTCATGTTCTATCGCCAGATCCGTTGTACGCCAATGTTCAACTTCACTTAGCGGAATAGGCGTTACATTCAACTCATATTTACATTTAAGCGATGTCAACCAACTCAGTATCTCCGTCATCTTATGCAAAGGTGTCGCATTCTGAAGCATTGACGAGCACCACACGTTCGGCAATTCTACCCTATCATCTACTTTCAATGGTATGCCGGAGATGACCGTTCGCGTATCCATATTCACGATGTTATCTATCGACGCCAATGCTTTAATTTGCGCCAGCGTTAGCCATACGAAATTATCGTAAATCGGTATCTCCTCTTCCACGCGAATGATGATATTGCGATTGCGCTTACGTAAGAAACGTGCGCCCTGTTCGGACTGGAGCTGATCTAACAAGACTTGTTCCGGTTTAGCATTTTGGAAATACTCCAGATAAAGCGGTTTGTTACCATGATGGACTTGCGAATAATTGCTCTTTGTCGCCTGTAAGGTCGGAGACAACTGCACATTATTCACATTACCGGGTTCTACCTTCGCTTGCAGCAAGAAATATAAAATACCATCTATCTCCTTGGTGATGATGCCAAGATAACCTATCTCCGGCTGATTGATAATCGGTTGCTCCCATTCCTGAACATTGCCATAGTTCGTACGCACGCGGATGCCCTCTATAGAGAAGAACTTGCCGGAAGCATGGCGAAGATTACCATCCGAGTCAAACTGCCACATGGGCTGCATCTGTTGGAACGGAATCTGCTGAACATCCACCAAAATCTTCTTATTCTGCTCTTTAATCCATTCTAACACTCGTTCAGTAGTGTTAAACGGATTCTGCAGCGTTGCAGCTGAGCGAAGAAATAATATGTTATTTTGTTCAGTCACTATTATACCTAACTTCTTTTAAAATCAATTGCAGCTATCTTACGGTCTGATTGATAGATAACATAACCTGTTCTATCCGCACTACATTGAATAGGACGCAACCCCGGCAATGTAACCTCCCCGGCTACCAATTCAGGATATTCATGCCAATGCTCTAATACCGGCATCATCCATGAGACCTCCTGACTGACATACAACACCCCTGAATGTTTTCTATCACCAAAGATTGGAGCTTTAAAATCATTGAGCGCCACATCTATTACCCCTTTTACAAAATCATAACCGGTGGATAATTTTACCATTGCTGCACCGATAAAATCGCCACCCATACGCGCACCTATCTCCATTATGTAAATTTTTCCATCATTAGTTATGCGATATTCAGAATGTGATGCTCCGTTAGTTACACCTAATGCCGTTAGTGCACACTTGGTTATGGCATATATTTCCTCATATTGCACCGATGTCAAGTCCGCAGGCTGATGGTGCTCCAGTTCTACGAAATGAGGAGCTTCTGTAGTTACCTTGTCGGTTATCTGAAGCGGATAATGAACGCCTTTATAGGATATAAACTCCACACTAATTTCACGCCCTTCAATAAACTGCTCCACCATTGCTTCGTGCTTGAACGAAAAATCCTGTGCATTTTTTATCGCAGGCAACAAGTCTTCAGTCTTATCAATCTTCGTTACCCCAAGACTACCACTCCTATCACTCGGTTTTACAATGAGAGGGAATGTGAGATGTAAGATGTTTAATGTCTGATGTTTGAAGTTTTCTTCATTGACACACCAATATTGAGGACATGGCACATTAGCATTGCAGAATGCTTGACGCATGAGATATTTATTATTCGCACGCAACGAACACTCATAGCTATTACCTACAAGTCCCATTTGTTCAGCTACATATGCCACTGTTGGAGCGGCAACATCAGATGCTATGGTGCATATTCCATCTATCTGTTCACGCCTGCATATCTCCAATATCTGTTCTTTCTCTATTACCGAAATCTCATAGAATTTATCTGGCATATCACGACAAACCGCACCATCCGCCCATGCAAACCCAATCACATAACACCCCATCTCTTTTGCCTTCTTATACAACGGCCGTTGGTAATATGCAGCCCCTATGATTGCCAAACGTTTCATACTCCCAATAACTTTGTTTCACACCCATCAAAATAATTAAATCCGAAAGACGGATCCCAATAACCAAACATCTTTTTATTATAGGTTTCGACCTGAAATGTCAATGCGTCATAAACGGCATCATATAGATTCCAAGAATTAACCATCGGTTCTGCACTTAACCAAAAATCCACCTTATAATCACCCATTTTTAAATTAAGATGATTAAGAGATACTACAAATTCAAACTCATTTTTCCCATCCGGTAAGTCATAAACCTCGCTACATGTCAAACCGACACGATTATCGGTTAATATATCCTCTACCAATGTGTTAAGACAGACTTTTTTTACAGAAGAATCTGTACGGAGAAAGCGAACACGAAATTTTGAAGATTCGGTTGAATCAACTTGATAAGGAGTTAAACGTTCTATCTCCAAAATTTTCATTTGGTGAGAAGAGCAATCTCGCAACCTAAAATTATCTAAATCATCTCCCTTAATATATTCTCTGTCGCCAACCTCCTTGATATTACCATTTAAATAAAAATCTACAACATTATCAATGCTCTTATCTCTAAATTTCACCATGCCGTTCTCAAGTAATACGCCTGTTGTACAGAGTTGGCGAATTGATGCCATATTATGACTCACGAAGAGGACGGTGCGGCCTTGGCCTTGGGAGACGTCCTTCATCTTGCCGATGGCTTTCTTTTGGAACTCGGCATCGCCGACGGCGAGGACTTCGTCCACAACCAATATCTCGGGGTCTAAGAAGGCTGCAACAGCAAAACCCAGACGGACGGTCATACCGCTACTATAACGCTTAACAGGGGTATCGATATAGCGCTCGCAGCCGGAGAAATCGATAATCTCATCAAGTTTAGACTGTATCTCCTGTTTGGTCATACCTAAGATAGCGCCGTTCATGAAGATATTCTCACGGCCTGTCATCTCGCCGTGGAAGCCGGTACCGACTTCTAGGAGGGAACCGATTCTACCGCGGGCACGGATAGTGCCGGTAGTAGGACCGGTGACGCGGCTCAGGAGTTTGAGGAGCGTACTCTTGCCGGCACCGTTCTTACCGATGATGCCGACGACGTCGCCTTGCTCGACCTTAAAGTCGATATCCTTGAGCGCCCAGACATATTCAGAGTTACCTTTTGTCGCACGGTCGTTGGTTTCGCCGATTTTCAGGTATGGGTCCTCGTGGCCCAGAATCGACGTCTGCCACCAACGCTGGATATCGTGGCTCAAGGTCCGGGTGCTCACCAATCCCAGCCTATACTGCTTACTAACATGATTAAATTCTATTGCTGTACTCATATATTGTTAAGTGCTCCTGCGGAGCGTTTAGTGCGACTTCGTCGAGTTTAATACTGCGCGTTTAGGGCTACGCTAGTTTATAGGAACGACGCAAATAAGTTAGTTTACTCTTGATTTCCTCCACTTGCTCTATTGCAATTCGATAATCCTCATCCGCAATATATCCAACATCCATCGCCACCTGTAGTTGGGACACAGTCTCCAACAAAGAGCCGTATGCGATTTCAAGAAAGTGAACCTTGTCTTTTTGCGACGAGCGAGAAGTTCCTTCTGCGATATTAGACGTAACTGAAACTGCAGCTCGTCGTATTTGAGAAGTCAATGCATAATCTTCCTTGGCGGGAAAGCGATTGGAAAAGTGGTAAATCAACCTTACATACTCCCGCGATAGTTGGTAGACTTCTAATTTTTCAAACGACAACATGATTATTAAACGCCCTTTCGGGCAATTAAACTCACTTTACACTTTCTACACGTACGCAATGTGCGCCCTGCAAATGCGTATAATTAATTCAAGCGGCAAAAGTACTGCTTTTTTTGCATATATGCAAATAAAAAGTGCAGTTTCAGTGAAAAAACTGCATTTTTTGTTTATTGTGCTACGCAAGATTTTTGTTGCTACGCAACGTTTTGTGTTACTTTGTAACGTTTATTTACACGCGAAGCATAAACGCCGCAGGCATTAAACGCGCTTTAGTGCAATACACGCCTCAGGCAATAAACGCGCATTAGCGCCGCGCATTAGCGCAATACACGCCGTCAGGCAATAAACGCGCTTTAGCGCAATACACGCCGCAGGCATTAAACGCGCTTTAGCGCAATACACGCCGCAGGTATTAAACGCGCTTTAGCGCAATACACGCCGCAGGCATTAAACGCGCTTTAGCGCAATACACGCCGCAGGCATTAAACGCGCTTTAGCGCAATACACTGCCGCAGGCAATACACGCGAAGCATAAACGCCGCCAGGCATTAAACGCGCTTCAGTGCAATACACGCCTCAGGCAATAAACGCGCATTACGCGCATTAGCGCAATACACGCCGTCAGGCAATAAACGCGCTTTAGCGCAATACACGCCGCAGGCATTAAACGCGCTTTAGCGCAATACACGCCGCAGGCATTAAACGCGCATTAGCGCAATACACTGCCGCAGGCAATACACGCCATTAGAGGAGGCGGGAGATGAGTTCGAGATAGTGTTGGTCGGTGGAATCGAAGGCATTGAAGTCGCGGCTATCGATATCGAGCACAGCGATGACGGCGCCATCATGAAGGACAGGCACGACGATCTCACTATTAGAAGCCGAAGAACAGGCTATGTGTCCGGGGAACTGATGCACATCGGGCACGATAATCGTTTGCGCCTGCTGCCATGCCTTACCGCAGACACCACGGCCAAAAGGAATACGCGTACAAGCAATAGGGCCTTGGAACGGACCAAGGACGAGCTCGCCTACTCCATCGGCAGTAGGTTCGACACGATAGAATCCAGTCCACCAGAAGCCAAAAGCCTCATGGAGCGCAGAGGAAATATTCGCCATATTAGCTATCCTATCCTCCTCTCCCGAGACCAAGAATTCGATCTGCGGGAGAAGAGACTGATAGATAGCTTCTTTACTCAGAGGCATGGATTAATAGTTCTGAGCAAGAAGTTGGAAATATGCTTGTGCATGGTGGCAAACAGGGCACTCTTCCGGAGCGGCCTTACCAACCACGATATGTCCGCAGTTAGAGCACTGCCAGATGCAATCGCCTTCGCGCGAGAAGACCACTTTGTCCTCGATATTCTTGAGCAGCTTACGATAACGCTCCTCGTGATGTTTCTCGATAGCACCTACCATAGCGAACTTAGCGGCAATCTCGGTGAAGCCTTCCTCTTCCGCCTCTTTCGCCATACGAGCGTACATATCCGTCCACTCCATATGTTCGCCTGCAGCAGCGTCAGCAAGGTTAGCCGGCGTATCACTGATAGAACCGCCGTTGAGATACTTGTACCAGAGTTCTGCATGCTCTTTCTCATTAGCAGCAGTCTCTTCGAAAATTTTACTGATTTGGACATAACCATCCTTCTTCGCTTTAGAAGCAAAGTAAGTGTACTTGTTACGAGCCATTGATTCGCCGGCGAACGCTTCCATGAGGTTCTGCTCGGTCTTTGTACCTTTAAGTGATTTCATAATTAGATAATGTTTTATGTTTTATGTTTTATGTGTAAGGTGCAAGGTTGAGGGTGCAAAGATACTGCTTTTTTTGCATATATGCAAATAAAAAGTGCGGAATTATGTATTTTCCGCACTTTTCTGTCAAACTTTTTATTTGCACAAGGTACAAATTGGGATTATTGCACTTTTCTGCCGTCCAGGGAATAGAGTCCCTTATCCGTGCGGAGATAAATCACACCGCCGATACGAACGAGTTTGTTGCCCTGCTGTTTATCGCCGGAGATATTAGCTATTCCTTCGAATTCATCACGCACGTATTTATAGATAGGAGGTTCACTATCTGCGTCCGAGTCGGAAGTGGTAAAGAAAGTGTAGTTATCTTTCCAAGCGATAGCTTCTCCTTGCCATTCGTACTGGTAGCAGTCAATGACTTTAGGTTGGCGATTTTTGAGGGTTTGAGCAATGCTCTCATTGTCAACGCGCTCCCAATACAGCACCCACGAATACATAGCGACGTAGTTATTGTGGTTCTTGATGAGGATGTATTTGCCGTCAGGCGTGATGTCTGCAGCGGTAGCCAGGTGGAAACCTTTGTAACGATGGATGACGCCTTCGTACTCACCTTCACCAATATCGGAAGTTACACCGAGATCGCAGACATAGGTCATGGTCTGCTGTACGTCGCCATAGTCAAGACGGAACGGCAGACTGTAGACTTGGTTGACATCATCATACACCTTCGTGACGATATACAACATTTTATCCACATTGTCATACATCATCGACTCGCAGTTATGCTTTTGGTGATCAGGATACTCGAATTTAATGCGATGTGCCTGAACTGCTACATTCGGATTAGCCGGGTCAATAGCCGGTTCCTCAAAATAGATGATGCAGTATTCGCCATCGGTATGGTTATTGTCGCCAAAACCACCAATGAAGAGATAATTCTTTCCGTCATATACGCCGCCGCACATGTCTTCCCAGTCCCAGCGATATACATTATCGAAGGTCACTTTTGCGCCCAAAACTTTACCAGTCTCATCGGTTGCGACGATGAAAGCATTATGGTCGCGATCCGTTTCATCACTCTGCATCCAGATATATCCCGGGGTCACGCGTGAGCAAGCGATACCGGATACTTCGGGAATACCGATGTTTTTACCTATCTGTCCGCTCATGGTGCGTGTGAAGTCCTTGTTAACGGGCAGGATCTCGCCATTATAGGTCAGCGGCAGAGATTGTGCTTCGGGATCCGGGTCGCCGCCTTCACCAGAGGTGACGAGTTTGACATTACGCAGTTTGAAGGTGCCGGAGGTATTATCACCTTCCGGATTGGCTACAAAACTTAGAGAAATCATTGGTTCTTTGTCGAAAGCATAACCAGGCGTAGACCATAGAGCCTCGTTTGGCGTAAGAGAAGCCTTTGTCCACTCGGTAGCTGACAAATCAAACCAGCCGTTCGGATCCCACCAGAAAGTACCTTTTTCGTCACACAAGTAATGCAGGAAAGCATGGTTAGATCCATCGCCCATGTATTCAAACTCGAGACCTGTTATTCCTGTAAGGCTCTTCAAGGCAATCTGAGCGCCACTTACTTCCCAGCCTGTTGTAACAGTCCAATTGACGGTAAGCACACCTTCTTCCGCATTATAATCCAACGTGGACGAACCTGCAGTAAAATAAGCTTGGGCCTTGCTCAAATCAAGCTCAACGACTGCAGCGTTGATGCCGATAGCTACTACGAGAGCAGTTGCCAAAATGAGTAGTTTTTTCATACGATATAGTTTTAAGAGGTTAAACTTATTTCGATAATGCATACATCGCGAATGCGGCACAGCAGATACCTGCTACCTGTAGCGGGTTCGGAATGACGCTAAGGATGATAAGCGAGAGCAACACCGTAACCATTGGCGACAAGCCTTCCATCGGAGAGACGATAACCGCCTTACCGTAACGATACGCATAAACGAGCGTCAAGGCACCGATGGAATTGAGAATCTGGATGCCGAAGCAGCCGAGACTGGTGTTTGCCGATGTCTGTGCAGCAAAGAAAGTAGCTGCATCCGGACTCATATACCACGCAACGGGAATAAGTACCAATCCGGACAGCGCCATCCATACGAAGATTGACTCCGCGTCCATGGAGTTATTAGCGAACTTCATAAAGAAGCCCTGAACACCCCAAGCAAAAAGTACCAGCACAGCCAATACTATCCAAAGCCAGCCACTAACGGGACTGCCTTCCTGACCGGTCTCCAACGAGAGTAGCAGGATGGCGATGAGTGCCACAACGATACCGGCAATCTGCCAGCGCGTAGCCTTCTCCTTGAGGAAGATAGCCGCGAGGGTGATAACGATAACCGGAGACATCGAGATAAACGGATAGATGATATAAGACGGTCCAAGCGTCAGCGCCTTAAAAAGCACCAACTGACCTCCTGCGCCTAATAATCCGACTGTGCAGCCAAGCAAAGCCGACTTGCCGTCATGCAGGAACTTACCTTTATTGATGATTAAGGCAGCAATCGCGCACGGAATCATCGACAAAGCCCAAAGAATATATACCACGGTATCAGGTATTCCGTTTTGGATTTGATACCCGGAGAAAGCTCCCCACACACCCCATGTAACGACGGTGATGAGGATAAAGACGAGCCAGAGTTTATCTTTCATATCATTGTACGGTTATAGTGGTTAGATAATTATATCCGGTAGCCTCCTCCCACACATTCTCATTCGCGAAGCGGATGGAATACAGCGGGTTATCATGGAGTGATGGATACGGGTCCGGCAAGTTGAGATATAGTTTGTACTCACCGCTCATAGCTGCATCGAGTGTGCAGGAGAGTGTACACTTATGCAGTTCGCCACCCATCCAGAAGCGCGGATCTTCGGTCTGTTTATAGACGAATTTTTTTTCCGGATCAGCCACGGAAACGAACACCAGTTCTACATCGCGTTTGTTAGCCGGTGCAGCGAAGCCCTTGTTACGCACAGCCAACTGTAGATCAAACTGTTGACCCGCTTGTGGTTCCTGTGTAGGATATGCCCAGCGCAGAACGAATCGATAACCAAGACGGCGTTTAATCTGCTCATAGTGGCCGGAAACCATCCATGAAGTGAGGATATCCGGATGGTAGGAGTTACACATGTAAGACCAGTGGTATTTCTCCATCTCTTTGATAGCATTCGAACCTTCGGAATACTCACATTCCTTACAGCTCTCACCGCCCATGAGGGTGTATTTGGTATCTTCAGCCCAGAACTCGCGGTCTCCTTCAACATGATACGTTCCGACATCGCTGGATGAGGACACGAAGCAGTCGTTATGTCCTGCCCAGCGAGCCTTGGTTGTTTCCTTGTAGGCTTCTTCGGGAGTCAAAGGTTTGACTTCCTGGCCACGCATTTTAAGATAACGCATCTTGAACTGCGGTTGACGGAAGCAGATCTGACGATCCTTAGGAACGACGTTCATCAGATGTTCAGCGATTACCCAATAGGGCTCAAACTCATCGTCATCGTACGGGTTGTATGGATAATTCTCGGTGTAATACCACTCACCCCACGATCCGATAAAGCCTGCCTGAACGCAATAGATGATATCAGCATGCTTCTTCAGATACGGGGCGATTTGGTCGATATGCTTGTTCGCCCACTCGGAGGTAGCATCCCAAGGCTTATCGCTATTGTTGTGGTTGGATTTGTATGAAAAACGCAATAGATCAAAAGTATCCATCTTGTTGGCCACCAGGATGACCGGAGTCTTGGAGCGGCGCAGGATACCTGCCACCTCATCATCCAGGTCATCAGAGACATAGTACTTCTGCACATAGAATCCTCTTTCGGGATTAGCCATCTGATCGTAGGATATGTTGAAGTTAACACATCCCTCCGGTCCCGGTTCATCGGGTACATCCTTTTCGTCAGGATCTATATCCGATGGCTGTTCTTCTGGCGGAGTTGTTGGGTCCTCCGAAGGCTTAGCTGTTGGCTCATCTTTGCAAGCTACGAAAAGCATCGCAACAGCAAGTATAAGATATATGCGTTTCATACGAATGGTTTATTATTTCATTGTCTTCGTAAATTTCACGGACAACATATTGAGACGACCAATGTTCTCGCCGTTAGGAGTATCACCTTGCGGCAGGAAGCCGACAGCGGACACTTCGAAATTCTGGGTCATAGTGATACCAAATCCAAAGCCCTCGGTACTGAATTTATCCTTGCCTGGGATTTTCTCTTTCATAACACGAACCTCAAGGATGCTGTCGGTTACGAATTGGCTCTCAGCCTGGATGGTACCAATTGCTTCACCCCAGCTTTCCCAGCCTTCGCCATTTACTTTACCACCCCATTGATAAACAGACGGAGCATAATTAATCGGAGCTCCTTCGCTATACAATGAGCCCTCAAACATCAAGTCAGCGCAAGCATCTTTGAACAAATCGAAGTAGCCACCTGTTGACGTACTATGGTCGATATCAATGAATACGTGCATTACATCTACATCTCTGTGTTTTACATACTTAACAGGATCAAAAACTATCATCCAGTTGATATACACCTCATCGGCATATACTTTAAGCATATGCACACCATCCCACAATGGATTCGGGGTAGCTTTTGAAACAGCCACATTGCTTGGATCCAGTTTGTCCCAATCCGCTACGGAATTGTCGTTCACACTGATGAGAGGAGTGTACTCTACATCGGGGTCATCTCCACCTTCATCTGGTTGATTTTTGCCTTTACATGCTACAAAAGTAAGAGTAGCTACGCACATGAGTGCAATGGTCCAATTGAGTTTCATAAGAATAAAATTTTAAGTGTTAATAATTATGTTAATTATAGGTTGATTAATATCCGGGGTTTCGTTCGATACCGCTCACCGTCCATTCTGCATAAGGAATAGGATATTGAATATGCGGTTCATCGCACGGTACGATTTTCCAGGGTTGGAGTCCGGGGTATTGGCGATTCATGCTCCGTTTATTGCGATAGACATCGAACATACGGTGTCCTTCGAACGCTAACTCCAAGCGTCGTTCGTCCAGCACCACATCCAGCGCATTGGTATAACCGTGTTTGTTGGCAGTGGAGAACATACCCGCTGCAGGAATACCTGCGCGTTCACGAATGATATTGACATCATCGAATGCCTCTTTCTCCTTATTTTGATGTGCATACGCTTCAGCACGGTTGAGAATAACCTCCGCCCAACGCAATACAACCGGCGAAGAGAGTGTAGGACTACCATCCTGATAACCGAACTTAGTAGAGAAGAACTTCGGATAGTTACCCGGCGAACGTTTAGCCATGTTTTCTGGCAAGAGAAGAACGGTACGATCCTCTGAGCCATAGTTTACATGGTACTCATAATATTCACCTTGGATAAGCCGTTTCTCCACTGTATAGGTGGTGCCTCCCTCTTTGAAAGAATAAGTATCGGTGCCTGAATCATAGACAGCGGTAAACAACTGAATATCGCGTTTTTCTTCCGAACCGGCCGTACCACGTGGCATGAAGACTTTGAGATCCGCACTGGGAGTTTCGTCTGAATACTGCGGACGAATAAACTCCGTGTAGCGTTTGTCCATCGGGTAACGCTCATAGAGATTGAGAAGTGAGAAAGAAGGATAGATTTCTCCCCAACCGCCTCCTTCTCCGTTGTACATAGAACCGATAGCGGACTGTGCACGGTCTTCCGTAGCCTCGTGAGCAATGCAGAACAGCGTCTCTTTCGAGTTTTTGGCGTTCTTGAAGTAGTCCCCGATATTGGGCTCCAATTTGTCTGCAGGAGCCACACCGGCTTCCTTGAACATATTATCCACCGTCTTGATACAGTTGTCATAATCCTCCATATAGAGATACACGCGTGAGAGCAGACCAAGCGCGGCTTCTCTGGATGCATAACCGGCATTGCCACGCGATTTGCCCATCAATTCGGCTGCTTTATTGAGGTCCTCTACAATCTGGTCATACACTTCGCCCACCGTGTTACGCTTCACATTGGCATCCTTATTAGAGGTACGCAGTGGCACTCCGATTTTGTCGCGACCAAAGGAATACGGCTTTGCGAACAGCGTTACCATATTGAAGTGGATCAAGGCGCGCATGAAATAGGCTTCGCCTAATATCTGCTTGTTTTCCGCCTTGCTCTCATCCATACCTTCGATAAGCGTATTCGTCATGGAGATAATCTTATATCCCACCATCCACAATGTACCAACATTCTGCAAGTTATCGGTCATAGTGTAAGTGGTTGCCTGGAAAAGCGGGTCGGTACTCTTACCGGACAGACAGATGTTATCAGCCGGAAACTCCGCCATCTGGAAATAGTGACGGCAGTAGGTGTTACCGCTCGGCCACCCCAGATACTCAATTTCATCCTTTAACAAGGAATAGCAACCGTCCATAATGGTCGAACTGGACTCTTTGATAATCACATCGCTACTCTGCTCATCAGACGGATAATAATCCATCTTGCAGCTCGCGAAACCGAGCATCATTGCAAGTACTACGGTTAGATATATTAGTTTTGTTTTCATAATCATTCTAATCATAAATCATAAATCTAAAATATCTCAGAATGAGATTTCAACTCCACCTTGAAACGTCCGCCCAACGGGGTAATTAGAGTTGTACAAACCTGCTAAGTAGTTCGTTCCGGACACGAGACTAATCTCCGGATCCATACCTGTGAACTTAGTAGCAGTAGCAAGGTTGTCCGCCGTAAAGTAGATACGGCACTTGGTCATCTTAGCCTTGCTGATTAGTTTAGTCGGGAATTCGTATCCGACTGTAATGTTCCTCAAGCGGAAGAAACTACCGTCCTCCAGATAACGCGACGATACGGCGTTGGAGTGCGAATCATTAGCGCTGACTGCTCTCGGGTGAGTAGCTACATCGCCGCTTTTCTGCCAACGTGTCCAGCCTTGCGCTATAAGCGACATCTGGTTATAATCCGTATATGCACCATCGGCATCCGTTATTTGACGGGTAGCGTTGTATATCTTGTTGCCATACGTGAAGTTGGTGTTGACATGCAAGAAAATACCATTCCAACTGAGTTGGGTATTAAGACCTCCTGAGAACAGCGGACTGGCAGTACCAACTACATGTGCCTGAGTGGCGTTATAGTCGCTGGTAGTGGTCTTATTGCCGGCAGCATCCAGCACATAATTGCCTTTATCGTCCACTACGTACCACAGCGGGTCACCGGTCTCTTTGTCTACTCCAGCCCACTCTTTCATGTACCATGAGTAGATATCCTGACCTTCTTTTATCTGCTGCGTCACATCCACCACCGTTTGTTGGATAGGTACACCGCCTGGAGTCTTGGTCACACGGTTCTGGTTAAAGCCGATGTTAAAGCCCACATCCCAGCGCCATTTATTCATATCGATGATGTTTGCATCAATGCGATATTCAATACCGCGGTTACGAACCGAACCGGCATTCTGTGTCACCTTGAAGAAACCTGTTGACGGAGCAACCGGCACATCCAGCAACAAGTCGGTATTATCCGTCTGGTACAGGTCGATAGACATATCTATGCGCTTAATAAATGTCAAGTCTACACCTACAGAAGCCATGTTTGCCGTTTCCCAATGCAGATCAGGACTGGCGAGACGGCTGGAGGTAGCAGAAACAGTATTTTGATAGAGGTTTGACACACTATAGGTAGCCATGTACTGGTACGGCGGAATATTATTGTTACCCGTTATACCATACGAAGCACGCAGTTTGAAGAAACTGACGACATTCTGGTTCTTCATGAACTCCTCGTTACTAATTAACCAGCTGGCTGCTACGGACGGGAAGTGTCCTACACGATGGCTCGGAGCGAAGATTGAACTTGCCTCCGCGCGATACGTTGCCGTAATGAAATAGCGTTTTGCATAGTCGTAGCTTGCCTGAACGAATACCGACCAAGAAGCACCCGGAATATTGTATCCGCCTACAGCATACGGAACGGATGCGTTGAGTGCGTCAATACCGTTCGGCATGCCCGTACCGGCTGAATTGGTGTATTCAGATTTCCATACACTGCCTTCAAAACCTGCCATAGCGTTGAAGCTATGAGCTCCCCACTGTGAACCACCTTTGAGAATATTGGTTGAGCCAAAAGTCTTGCTCAAACCTACTCTCTCAGCCATATATCCGACCTTATACGACGAGTCATAAGAGCGACGGTCAATGTATTCGGTAGATTTATAATAACTCGTTCCGAATGTATTGGTGGTTGAAAAATGCAACCAATCGGTAAAATGGACATTGAGTTGTAGCACTCCGGAGAATTCGAAGTTGTTAGACTTAGAATAGTTGTATTGAGCAGAGTGCAACGAGTTCCAATAGGATCCGCTGTACCAAGGCTTGCCGTTGTCTGAACGGATACGGCTCTCGTCCATAAAGATATAATCCTTAGTCGGCTTACCGTTCGCATCAAGTACATACGGGCAGTCCCATGGCATTTTGTTGAATGCATCATCCAGCATCATCCATGACGGAGCATAATCAACGGTAGACTTGCTGAAGTCCAACTTCACATTCATATCCAGCCATTTAGCGATGTCTGCTTTGACGGCAGCATGTCCGCTAACTTTCTGCATTCCGGTTCCCATCAACGTTCCATTCTCGCCAAAGTAATCGAGCGAAACGTAGTATCCCACATGCTCCGAACCGCCTTTGACAGCTACGTTGTAGTTCTGAATAACACCTGTGTGGAAGAATTCATCCTGCCAGTTCCAGTCCTGTTTGAGTAACTCTTTTGGGTGACTCTCGATGAAAGCAGCCGGGCTGAATAAAGTCTTATGGTAGTTATACAACTCCCTGGAGTCCATCATCTTGAAGTTACCAAACAGCGCCTGCTTACCGCCGACTGTTCCTTTGATGTCCACACTGACTTTATCACCTTTCTTACCGGACTTGGTGGTCACTACAATAACACCACCAGCAGCCGCAGCACCGTAGATACCTGTCGAACCGGCATCTTTCAATACGGAGATAGTCTCTACATCGTTTGGATTGAACGTACCACCCATCACACCATCCACTACATAAACAGGAGCGGACGAAGCTGTGATGGATCCTGTACCACGGATACGGATCTGTGCCGCATCACCAGGCTGACCACCTGCGTTAGTAACTTGTACACCTGCAATCTTACCTTGTAGCATGTTTCCTACATCAGGCGTAGTAACATCGGTTAGTTGGTCAGCATCAACCGTAACAACGGCGGAACTCAATTCGGCCTTTTTTACGGCTGAGTAACCGAGGGAAACAACCTCTTGTAGTTGTTGTGCATCCGTCTCCATGATGATGTTCATCGTAGGTACGGCACGAACTTCGATGGTCTTGTAGCCCATGTAGGACATTTGCAAGGTTGCTTTGTCCGGCACACTCAGTTCGAAATTGCCGTCGAAATCGGTGATGGTACCAGTTGTTGTACCCTTAACAAGGATACTGACACCTATCAATGGTTCCGAAGTGTCGGCATCAATCACCGTTCCCTTCACGCTGATGTCAGCAAAAGTCGCTACACTCAGCATCAGGCAGAAAATGAATGTTAGGATTCGTTTCATGTTATGATTGTTTTGGTTAATATTGTCTTATTACTTAACTTTCAATTGCAGAAGATAGTTCTTCTCAAACTTCGCCTCAATTTTCGGGTTAGATCCGCTAATCGTAAACTCACGAGGTTCATCCGCCGTGTACTCAACTGCCGTATATTCTTGATCCGCATCCAACCCGCGCAGTTCAAGCGTTCCATCAAACGCATCAGCATAGAACGCGTAGTATAGGGCATCATTTTGACGGATAACATGCGCCTCAGGATAATCGAATCCCCATGTATAGAAGTTCAAATATTCTCCGCGGGCGAGGTTGTGCTCCTTATATATCTTCATCCATTTGCGTAGCAAGGCTTCTTTCTCCGGCGTCAACTTAAACGGACCCTCATTCCAGTCGGGATTATCCTCCGGATACGTAAACTTGGTTCCAATCACAGAACCAGTACCAATCTGTGTAGCATAATCATTGCCACCGTCAGTCAGTTCAATATGGTCTCCGTAATATGCCAAACCCGGCGCCATTGCAGCGTACGCTTTGCGTTTCATACGTACTTGGCACGAGGACATAGGATCAGAAGCTACTGCCTGATTGATATGCGGCAGGATAAAATAATTCACCGCACAACCACATGGACAAACCTGCACTACGGCATCCGGCTTATATGCGCGTGTGCAATCATACACTTTTTCAAAATAGGTAGGCATCTGCTCCGGTGCTTCCCATGGATTATCCAGCGCTGCCGATTCTCCATAGTCCGGCATACAGCAATTCAAATGTTGTCCGTCAATCTTCAAACCATCGAAATTCCATGTCTTGAGGAACATCTTAAGTAAATCTCTGGTGTACGCATCCGTCACTTCGCTTACCGGTGACAGATACCAGCTATCCCACCACGTAATGTATTCCGGCGCCCACTCTTCTGTGCGAAGCAAAATCTCGGGATGCTCTTTGAGAATCTTCGTACCAGGATCTGCAGCTAATGGTGCCCACCATAGTTTGGCCTTGAGACCGCGTTTATGAATCTCATCTGTGATATGACGCATATCTTTGTCACCACCCGGGAAATACGAGTTTGTGTTCCAGTCGCCTTCAGCTATTTGGTAACCATCATCAACATCTACCCAGCGGAAACCCAATTCTGCTACCTTATCCAGCGTTCCTAATACCATATTCATTTTAAATGGACGGCCGTACCCCCAAGCGCACCAAACGGGCTCAAAAGCTTCCGGCTCGGACGGTTGCATTTGTACGCCTTCATTCGCTTGCATATACTCAGAGAACATACGCAATGCATTGAAATAATCGCCCTTATGCGAATAACGGAAAGCCTTGAAGCATTTCAGCGTATCACCTGTTGCCAGTTCAATCGGTTCAGGAAGATTATATTGCAAACAAGCCGAAACAGTCTTGCCGTAGCGTTTCCACTCCACCGGCATCGAGATCATTCGCAATACAGGTTCAAACAAGCCAATAGCCACGCCTCCATCACGCTGCCAAAGATCGACCAACGGAATACCGCCTCCATAATCGGTATTGTTCATGCCGAGGTAGTTACATTGGTAGAAACCTTCCGTCACAGGCAATACCCAGTCCTGACGCAGCGAAGTGCTACTTGGCTGCAACGACCAAACGACAGTATCTTGCGCCCGCATCTCCATCCGGCATAGTTCATAGCCCTGCACCTTCACCGGCTTACCGAGGTTGATAAACGAGGTCTCGATTACTTCCAAGCCATCAACACCTTCTACCGGAGTAATTGTCTGCTGCTTGATGACATGCAGACCGGCTTTCTTAAAGGGGAACGAACACATTTCCGCTTCCGCGCAGATAAGACGCTCGGTGCTATGCTTCGGTGCGCAAGCAACCATCATCGCCGTAATGCTCAAAAAGATAATAGACTTTTTCATGGCTTTCAACTTTTAACTGCCCACTTCTACTTATCGGTACTCTGTAAGAATACGATATGCATTATCATGGTACAATTTCTTCAGCACCTCATCCGGCAAATTGAATCCCGACAATGCCCAATGATATCCATATTCCGGAACGTAGAAATGCTCGTCGTTTGTCTCCAACACATGGAAGATATTCTGGTACATTTCCGCATCCATACCGTTGTCCGTACCAAAAAGTACACGGTCTTGATACTTAATCAAAAACTCGCGGGTAGCACGTGGTGTATGTGCCGACTCAGCTACACGGGCAGAGATATCAAAATACAAGTTAGGATACTTATCCAGTAACTTACCAAGACGTGGCAAGTCATGCGTCATATTCAGGTAATGGCACGCAATAAAAATCGTCTTCGGATTCTCACGAACAGCATTTTCAAATGTCTCCATCAGTTTGTCATAACCATAGCAGTTCGTGGTATCTACATGCCATGTTACAGCATTCACCAGACCGTCATTCGTCTCGTCCATCGGCAGGTACATCCAATATGGTTCAGCGATATGAATACTAATTGGCATCTTCAATTCGCCCGCTTTCTCTATGAGCGGCTTCACACGCGGGTCATCAATATGAATATCTTTACCATCAGCAGGACGTGCATAGGTGTCTCCTTCGCCTTTGTCGCCTAATTCACCTATTCCAACTGCGCCCAACTGCTTACAGCGCTCCAATGCCTTAATTCCGCATTCAGGCCATTCCTCACCATCTATACCGGTATAATCAAAGCAACACCAGAATTTGAAATGATCCTTATAAGGCGCATATGCCTCTACATATTCTTCAAAGGGACGTCCAATCCATGAGCAATGCATAACCGCCGTATTCAAGACGCCCACCTTGTCCATTGTCTTAGTCCACTGCGCGATCTCTTCTTCACTCGACGCATAGTCATGAGCATGCATATCGATGATGTCGAACTTGGCACGCTCCACATGAGTCCTCGGAATGTTGTTAATCACTTCAGGTGCAAAATCTTTCAGCAAAATAGTTGCAGCAGGATTAGCTGTCTCTTGTTCACCCTCCTTTGGAGCAGTGCATCCTGCCAAAAGGGCGATAGAAATAATAAGAAATACGTGTTTTTTCATATAGGTACAATTTTACGAGCGCAAAATTACTGCTTTTTTTTGATATACACAATAGATAAAAACATGTTTCATAACATACTTTTTAATAATATTTACGTAACAAACTATATTTCAGCATTTTACAACATATTAACGCACTTTCGCAACGTTTCGAAAAATCAAACGAAACATTTTTATTTGCACACCTCGAAATTATTTTGTACCTTTGCGCCCAAAATCATCAATTTGCAATCATAAATCGTTAATAGTACTATGAATAGTTCATCAGCTAAAGAACGCCGGGCACTCATCTTGCAGATGCTTGAGCAGAAACCGGAAGTCCAAGTCACCGAAATAAGTCGGGAAACTGGAATATCAGAAGTCACCATCCGAAAGGACTTGACCATCCTGCAAAGCAGACACCTACTCCTCCGAACCCGAGGAGGATCTGATCGCGCGCGTCCGATCCCTGATCGAGGGCAATCTTCCGGATTTTTATGAACCGGCTTTCATCCGGATCATCGATATCATGCCCCGCACCGCCAGCGGCAAAGTGGATTATGTCCAGCTGGAAAAGGAAGCGGCCGAATAATACTATAAAAAGAACAGGACAGGCCGTCACGAAATGTGACGGCCTGTCCTTTGCGTTGTCTGTCATTATTTATTTTCCGGTCTCCTCCTCCGACAGCCGGGCACCGTCGGCACCGATGGTGACCACCTTCAGGGGGATGTCCTTGCCGGACTCCGCCAGGGCATTGTACACTGCGTACTCCAGTCCGCCGCAGCAGGGTACGAACATCCTTGCCACGGTGATGGAGCGGATCTCGTTTTCCTTCAGGATCTGCGTCAGTTTTTCGGACAGATCGTGCTCGTGCTGTTTGGGGCAGCCGATGACGGTGGTGCGTCCCGCCACGAAATCCCGGTGGAAGTTGCCGTAGGCGTAGGCCGTGCAGTCCGCGGCGATGAGCA
>ONMT01000058.1 GCA_900319025.1 uncultured Bacteroidales bacterium | reverse complement strand
GTTATAGCGCTGAGGTCCCATCCCTTCCCATTCCGAACAGGGTCATTAAGCTCAGCAACGCCGATGGTACTGCATTTGTGGGAGAGTAGGTAGCCGCCACTTTCAGAGCTCCAAGCATCAGCTTGGGGCTCTTTTCGTGTGCGATGTCACAATATTCAGCAATAATTCATCATATATCCACAAAAACGACTATTTTTTGCATTTTTTTGCTTAAAAATTTGTGTATGTGCAATTTTTGTAGTACTTTTGCGGCCGATTTGCGTCTATAGTCTCTGGCGATTAAGGTAGTCGGGGCAAACTAATAGCTACTAGCTATAAGCATCCGACGAATAGTAGTGCATACTGTTGAACGCGTAACTAATTAAATATCAATCAGATGGATTTGATGAAGATTGCCGAAGAGGCATTTGCAGGCGAGAAGAAAGAGTTCCCTGCTTTCGCAGCTGGTGACCAAATCACCGTTGCTTATCGTATTAAAGAAGGTAACAAAGAGCGTATCCAAGAGTTCCGTGGCGATGTAATCGCTATTCACGGTAGCCAGGACAAGAAACGTTTCACCGTTCGTAAGATGTCCGGAAATGTTGGTGTAGAGCGTATCTTCCCGATGGACAGCCCGTTCATTGAGAAAATCACCGTTAACAAATACGGTAAAGTGCGCCGCTCTAAACTCTATTACCTGCGTGACCTCACCGGTAAGAAAGCTCGTATTCAAGAGCGCAGAGTTAAGTAAAGAGAAAAAGAGGCGTGCGCCTCTTTTTTTGTGTAATGTGTAGTGTGTAAGGGTGTTTAAGTTAGTTAGTCCATATCAACCGACGGGAGATCAGCCGCTTAATCGTCCTACATTAATCCTATCTCACAACAAAACTCTGGCGGCACAGTTATACTCAGAGATGAAGTCATTCTTTCCCAAGAATGCGGTGGAGTATTTCGTGTCGTACTACGATTACTATCAGCCCGAAGCGTATATCCCTTCTACGGATACTTATATTGAGAAAGACTTATCTATCAACGAGGAGATTGACCGACTGCGACTCAGCGCTACTGCAGCTCTCTTATCCGGTAGAAAAGACGTGATTGTGGTTTCGTCCGTGAGCTGTTTGTATGGCATCGGTTCACCGCAAGACTTCTCGCAAAACTGTATTTCCATTCGTCAAGGCGATAAGCTGCCAATGGATGAACTGCTTAAACAGTTAGTCGGAGCGCAGTATATCCGCAATGACTTAGACCTCGCACGCGGTAAATTCCGCGTCAAAGGTGATACGGTTGATATTGCGCTTGCGTATGCAGAGTACATTGTGCGGGTGGAATTCTTTGGTAACGAAATAGACCGCATTTCCACTTGGAGCATGCAGGATAATGAGACCTTTGATTACGACTATTACAACATCTATCCCGCTACCATCTTTTGTACCTCCAAAGAGCGTATAGAAGCCGCTATGGAGCAAATCAAACTGGATTTGGCGAACCAAGTGGCTTACTTTCAATCGATAGGGGAGGAAATATATGCCAATCGCATTGAGGAGCGCGTCAAGTACGATATGGAGATGATACAAGAGCTCGGTTATTGTTCCGGTGTAGAGAACTACAGCCGCTATTTTGACGGCCGTGAACCCGGTACACCACCATACTGCTTGATAGACTATTTTCCGAGCGATATGTTAGTCATCGTGGACGAGAGCCACGTCACTATGCCGCAGATTCATGCGATGTATGGTGGAGACAAGGCACGCAAAGAGAACCTTGTTAACTACGGCTTTCGTCTTCCGGCTGCCAAAGATAACAGACCACTTACGTTCGAAGAGTTTGAATCCAAGATAGGACAGACTATTTTCCTCTCCGCTACTCCGGCAGACTACGAGTTGGAGAAGAGTGAAGGAATCGTTGTGGACCAACTTATTCGTCCTACAGGTCTCTTAGACCCCGAAATTGAAGTGCGTCCATCCAAGCACCAAGTCGACGACTTGATGGATGAGATACACACTCGTATCAAACGTGGCGAACGTGTTTTGGTTACAACGCTCACAAAACGCATGGCCGAAGAGTTAGATGATTACTTGCGGCGTTATGGTGTTAGTTCCGCATATATCCACTCTGATATTGATACCATTGAGCGCGTCAAAATCATGGAAGATCTGCGCAAAGGCGTGTATAGCGTGTTAGTAGGTGTGAACCTCTTGCGCGAAGGATTAGACTTGCCGGAAGTGAGTCTCGTGGCTATTCTGGATGCTGACAAGGAAGGCTTCTTGCGCGATAAACGTAGTCTCACGCAGACAGTTGGTCGTGCAGCACGCCATGTCAACGGAAAGGCCATCCTCTATGCGGACAAAATTACCGCTTCTATGCAAGCGACTATTGACGAGACCAACCGCCGTCGTGATAAACAAATGGCTTATAATAAAGCACATAACATCACACCTACAGCCATAAAGAAAGATATATCCACCTCTGCATTATCTGCATTGTACAAAGATCCCGAAGCCGAGAAAGCCAAAGTAGAGGCGGCTATCCGCGAGGGATGGAAGAATGCCGAGTGGCAGCGAATGTCTGCTAAAGATTTATCGAAGGCGATAGAGAAAAAGCGCAAGAATATGTTGGCTGCTGCCAAAGAGTTGGACTTCACTTTAGCTGCACGGCTCAGAGACGAACTGCTGATGATGACAGACCGTTTAGACGCAATCTCATAAGTGCTCACCTATAAGTTATGTGCATCGTATTGTACAAAAATAAATCAGGCTCCTTATCGGGAGCCTGATTTGCTTATAAAGGTTGATGGATTAGTGTCTTCTATCCAGACGTGCACCATCTTCTTCGAAGTCGTTATGCGGGCGACGCTCAGGACGCGGACCACGACGTTCCGGACGCGGACCACGATCGCCACGCTCAGGACGTGGACCGCGATCGCCACGTGCAGGGCGCTCAGGCTCTACGTATCCTTCGGGTTTCTCCTTCAGTTCGCGAGCTGAGAGACGGAACTTACCGGTCTTCGGGTCAACTTCCATGAGTTTAATCATGATCTTGTCACCCTCTTTGATACCGGTCTCTTCCATAGTGTCATAGCGTTTCCAGTCAATCTCGGAGATATGGAGCAGACCTTCTTTACCCGGCAGGAACTCTACGAAGCAGCCGTAAGGCATAATGGACTTCACGGTAGACTCATATACTTCACCTACTTCAGGCAGGGCAACGATAGCTTTAATCTTAGCGATAGCAGCAGCCATTTGTTCGCCGTTGTTGGAAGCAACTTCTACGCGACCGCCCTGCTCGTCCTCATCAATAGAAACGACAGCGCCTGTTTCAGCTTGGATACCTTGAATAATCTTACCGCCGGGGCCAATAACAGCACCAATCATATCTTTCGGGATATAGAAGGTAGTGATACGCGGAGCGTGAGGCTTGAGGTCGGCACGTGGAGCCGGCATCGTCTCGAGAATCTTATCAAGTATATACATACGGGCTTGATGCGCTTGAGCAAGAGCGTTCTCCAAAATCTCATAACTCAGACCGTCCACTTTAATATCCATTTGGCAAGCTGTCAAACCGTCGCGGGTACCGGTGGTCTTGAAGTCCATATCACCAAGGTGGTCTTCGTCACCAAGGATATCGCTTAAGATAGCGTAGTTCTTACCTTGGTTCTCAGAGATAAGTCCCATTGCGATACCGCTAACCGGTTTCTTAATAGGAACACCGGCATCCATGAGTGCGAGTGTACCTGCGCAAACAGTAGCCATAGAAGAAGAACCGTTGGACTCAAGAATATCACTTACTACGCGAACGGTGTAAGGGAAGTCTTCCGGAATCATGTTCTTCAGTGCGCGGCAAGCAAGGTTACCGTGACCAATCTCGCGACGACCTACGCCGCGGGCTGCTTTGGCTTCGCCGGTAGCAAATGGCGGGAAGTTATAGTGCAGCAAGAATTTCTCGGAGCCTTGAATCAGCGCCTCGTCCACGATCTTCTCGTCGCGGCTGGTACCAAGAGTAACAGTACTCAGACTCTGTGTCTCACCACGGGTGAAGATAGAACTTCCGTGAGGTCCTGGAAGCGGACTTACTTCGCACCAGATAGGACGAATATCGGTTGTTTTACGACCATCGAGACGTTTGCCTTCGTCGAGTACGGCGCGGCGCATAGCTTCTTTCTCTACATCATGATAGTAGCGGTCAACCATAGCTTCTACGTCACCCACTTCGAGTTCGAGTGCCTCTGCTTTTGCTGCGATATAGTCAGCTTTCTCGGTCTTGAAGTCCTCGCAGATTTGTGAGAACATCGCCTCGCGATGATGTTTATCCGTGTCAGCAGAAGTAGCTTGTGCGTAAGCACGAGCGTAACTGAAGTCATGAACAGCTTGTTTGAGTTCGTCGTCGTTTACTTCATGGCAATATTCACGCTTAACCTCTTTGCCATAAGCTTTCATCATCTCAATTTGTGCTTGGCATTGCGGCTTAATAGCCTCGTGTGCGGCACGTATAGCGTCGAGCATAACGGACTCAGGAACTTCCTTCATCTCACCTTCAACCATCATGATGTTGTCCAAAGTAGCGGCAACCATAAGTTCAAGGTCAGCTTGCTCGCATTGTTCAAAAGTAGGGTTGATGACCATTTCTCCATTAACGCGTGCGACGCGTACTTCGGAGATAGGGCCTTCGAATGGAATATCAGAGCAAGCCAGCGCAGCCGAAGCAGCGAGACCGGCAATAGACTCCGGCATATCAATACCGTCAGCGGAATAAAGTGTTACGTTTACGAATGTCTCTGCGTGATAATTGGCAGGGAAGAGAGGACGGAGTGCGCGGTCAATAAGACGAGCGATGAGGATTTCATAGTCAGAAGCTTTTCCTTCGCGACGTGTGAAACCGCCGGGGAAGCGACCTGCACTGGCAAATTTTTCTTTGTACTCCACGGTCAACGGCATAAAGTCGGTACCGGGAACAGCGTCTTTCGCGCTGCAAACAGTGGCAAGCACCATGGTGTTGCCAAGAGTGGCCATGACTGCACCGTCGGCTTGTTTAGCCAGTTTACCGGTCTCCAGTTTAATCACACGACCATCTGGGAGAGTAATCTCCTTAGTTACAATATTCATAAGTTTTTTACGTTTTGTGGACGCCTTATTGCGTCCGATTAGTTATAGACCCTTAAATGTCGCTGCAAAGGTACAACTTTTTTTTTATATGAGCAAAAAAAAATGCAACTTTTATCAAAAAGTCGCACTTTTTTGGTGTTTAACGAAATAGTCCCACACGATAGAGCGTCTGGATATGGTGAGCATGTCTTTAACGGTGGCGCAACGTCTGTTCTCTTTTCTTTTGGCGTGGAACTTATGTATTGAGAAAAGAAAGGCGAATCTTGCGCGCACAATAGCCCATGCGTTAGCTAAGCGTCCGTGGAGGAAGTCGTTAAGGGCAGCGGCATAGTCTAAGAATAGTCTCGCACTTAGAGCACAGAACAGGTGTTTTGCGGCTGCGTTCTTATATATCATGATGAGGTTATTTCGGAAGTTGAGGAAGGTCTTTCGCGGATTGCCGTAATTGAGCGATGCTCCTCCTACGTGATAGACCACCGACTTCGGCACACATGCTACCCACCAACTGCGTGCATTGAGCCGCCAACAGAGGTCAATCTCTTCCATATGGGCAAAGAAGTCATCATCCAATCCGCCGACTTCTTCGTACACTTCGGTTCGAATGCACATGCAAGCGCCGGAAGCCCAGAAGCAAGTCTCAATCGTATCGTATTGTCCTTTGTCTTCTGCAACATAATCCATTATGCGTCCGCGGCAATAGGGATAACCTAAATAATCAATGTGTCCTCCTGCGGCACCTGCGTGTTCAAAGACTTGTTTGCCTTCCTGCTTTGCCTTCCAACTAAGAATCTTAGGTTGGCATGCTGCCATTTCGGGATGACTATCGAGATAGGATAGAAGCGGTTCTAACCAGTTAGGCGTGACTTCCACATCGGAATTAAGAAGTACGACGTATTCGCTATCCACTTGTGAGATGGCTTGGTTGTAACCTGCAGCAAAACCGAGGTTGGTTTCAAATGGGAAGATGCGTGCCGGCGCAATCCCTTTGGTCAGAGAATTGGTGTTAATCTCCTGTATGACTTCGATGCTATTGTCCGTGGAACCATTGTCCGCGACGATGACTTCGTAGTCCGGATTATTGGTGTTCTTGAGCACATTAGGCAGGAACTGGCGCAACATTGCCGCTCCGTTCCAGTTCAAAATGATAACACTACAGGTAGCCATATTATTCTTCGTCGTCGGAGTAATAGCCTTGTTCAATGCCATATTGTACCTCGGCATCCATAATCAGTTGAATCTGTGCGCCGGTGAGGGATTTATGTGCATCGTGCACGGCTTTTTGTACGTAAGCGAGTTGTTCCGTTTCGTCTATATCACCATCCAAGTAGGTAACCTCGCCATCTTCAGCTACGGACAAAAGTCCCACCTCTTCAAGGTAATCATCTAAAGCGTCCAAGACAAAAAGAATGTCGCTTTTATCCATCCCCTGTCGGTCTTGCTGCGGAATCAAATTCCACATAAAATCGACCTGTTGGCGCTCGTCTTCACTCATAATTTGCTCTTCAGGAGTCATAATTTTGCATATTTTTGTCAAATAATTTGCAAAAGTACAAAAAAAAGTGTACCTTTGCAAGCGATTTTGAAAAAAAATGAATTTTATGAGTACTTTTTGGCAAAGATTACTATCCGGAATGGTGTATGTAGCGCTTGTAGTAGCGAGTATTTTGGTTCATCCGATTTTCTTTGGTGCGCTGTTTGGCATAGTTACCATGTTAGCAGTTCACGAGTACCATCGCTTAGTGGGTTCTACCTGCTTTACGACCATTGGTTCGACTTTGGCAGGCGGCTTTTTGTTTATGATAGCTTGGTGCGTATTTCAGGTCGAGACCATCAATTTGGCTGAGAGTGTATATATGCAATGTGCGTATTTGGGCTTTGTCGGCTTGCTTTTGATTGCAGAGTTGTGGTTACGGCAAGCAGATCCGGTTCGTAACTGGGGAAATATTTTGATTAGTCAGTTGATGATAGCTTTGCCTTTTGCCTCGATGAACTTGATTTTGGACGAGTCGAAGTACTGGTTGTTGGCGTTGTTTATTACAATTTGGATGAATGATACAGGTGCCTATTGTGTGGGGTGTTTGACAGCCAAACGCAAGAATGGAAATCATAAGATGTTTCCTCGTGTTAGTCCAAAGAAGAGCTGGGAAGGTCTGATTGGCGGCTTTGTGTGCGCATTGTTGGCGGGATATGTATTCTATTTGGTAGGTTGGATACATAGTTTGCCTAAAGCGCTTGTTTTAACCGCAGTGATTGCCGTAGCCGGCACGTTGGGCGATTTGATGGAGAGCCTGCTGAAACGGACAATTGGAGTGAAGGACTCCGGCAAATTTATGCCTGGACATGGCGGCGTATTGGACCGCTTCGACAGCATATTACTTGCAACGGTAGCAGTTGCGCTATTAGTTATACTATTTTGATACTTTAGAATCTGTATATGAAATCAGCATTAATAACCGGAATTACCGGTCAAGACGGCAGTTATCTGTCCGAGTTTCTTTTGGAGAAAGGTTATGAAGTACACGGTATTATTCGTCGTAGTTCAGTAGATTATCGTGAGCGTATCGCGCACCTTGAAGGTACGCCACATTTCCATTTGCATTATGGAGACATGAGCGATAGTATGGGGCTTGTGAAAGTGGTAGGTGAAGTGCGCCCGGATGAGATATATAACTTGGCAGCTCAGAGTCACGTACAAGTGAGTTTTGATTCTCCGGAGTTTACCGCCGATGTAGATGCGACCGGTGTGTTGCGTATTTTAGAGGCAGTACGTGCCTGCGGTTTGACGGAGACTTGCCGTATTTATCAAGCGTCCACGTCGGAGTTGTATGGAAAAGTGGAAGAGGTGCCCCAAAATGAGAATACGCCGTTCCATCCGTATAGTCCGTATGCTGTAGCTAAATTGTATGGGTATTGGATTGTACGCGAGTATCGTGAGGCATATAATATGTTCTGCTGTTCAGGTATTTTGTTTAACCATGAGTCCGAGCGCCGCGGAGAGACCTTTGTTACGCGTAAGATTACTTTGGCAGCTGCCCGTATCGCTCAAGGCAAACAGGATAAGCTTTATTTGGGTAATCTATCGTCCTTGCGCGACTGGGGTTATGCGAAGGACTATGTGGAGTGCATGTGGCTGATATTACAGAATAAGCAGCCGGAGGACTTCGTTATAGCGACCGGTGTGCAACACTCCGTACGCGAGTTCTGCCAATTGGCATTCCATTATGTAGGTATCGAATTGCATTGGGAAGGTGAGGGTATAAACGAAAAAGGTATCGACGAGAATGGCCGCGTATTGGTTGAAGTAAGTAAAGACTTCTACCGTCCGACGGATGTGGTGAATTTGTGGGGTAATCCGACAAAAGCAAAACGCGAGTTAGGATGGAACCCAAGTAAGACCACCTTCGAGGAACTCGTGAAGTTAATGGTAGAGAGTGATATGCGCAAAGTGCGTGAAGAGGTGATTGTTAGCCATAGTCGTGTCAATCTGGCTGAATACCTGGAGAAAGGAATAGTGAAATAATCGACGTGCCGCCAAGACGGATAATAATAGAGAAAGATGGAGAAAACTTCTAAGATATATGTTGCAGGCCACCGCGGAATGGTAGGTAGCGCAATCGTACGCGAGTTAGAACGTCAGGGATACCATAATATAATTACGCGCACGCACGCGCAATTGGATTTGTGTCGTCAGGATGCAGTAGAGGCATTTTTTGCAGAAGAGAAGCCCGAGTATGTCTTCCTTGCAGCGGCTAAAGTAGGTGGTATTGTCGCCAATCAGTCTGCGTTAGCTGATTTTATGTACGATAACATGATTCTTGAGATGAATGTTATTCATGCTGCGTGGAAGAACGGCTGTAAGAAGTTGGAGTTTCTCGGCTCAAGTTGTATTTATCCGCGTTTAGCTCCTCAACCGATGAAGGAGAGTTGCTTGTTGACGGGTGAATTGGAGAAGACGAATGAGGCTTATGCGCTGGCGAAAATATCCGGTCTTAAATATTGCGAGTTCCTAAACCGCCAATACGGGACCGATTATATTTCTGTCATGCCGACCAATCTATATGGTCCTAACGATAACTATCATCCTGAGCATAGTCATGTTTTGCCCGCTTTGATTCGCCGCTTCCATGAGGCTAAAGTGAGTGGAGCAGCAAGTGTGACTTGTTGGGGGGACGGCTCGCCGCTACGGGAGTTCTTGTATGTAGATGACCTTGCAAACCTTTGTGTGTTCCTGATGAATAACTACTCCGGTAACGAGACTGTCAATGCCGGCACAGGGAAGGAACTGTCGATAAAAGAGTTGACGGAATTAGTCGCTAAAGTGGTAGGATACAGCGGAAAAATAGAGTGGGATACCACTCGTCCGAACGGTACCCCACGTAAGTTATTAGATGTGTCCAAAGCGACGCAATTAGGCTGGACTTATAAGACGGAGTTAGAAGATGGTATCCGTCTGGCTTACAAGGACTTCCTTGAAAATCCTATGCGTGCAGAACGCTAAATAAATTCCCTTTTTATCACCATGCGAAGAGTGGATGCTGATTCATTTCGGCATTTACTTCGCTGCGTACTTTTGCGATATTAGCTTCGCTCTCAGGATTTTGGAGCACTTGGTCAATCAAATCAACAATCCACGGCATCTTGTCTTCCTTGAGACCGCGGGTAGTGATAGCAGGTGTGCCAAATCTCAGTCCGCTCGTTTGGAAAGCGCTACGGCTGTCGAACGGAACCATATTCTTATTTGCTGTGATATCGGCAGCAACGAGTGCGTGCTCGGCTACTTTACCCGTCAGATCCGGATACTTGGTGCGCAGGTCAACTAACATAGAGTGGTTGTCCGTGCCACCGGAGATAATCTTATAGCCTTTGTCCACTAACGCTTGCGCCATGACTGCTGCGTTCCGTTTAACTTGGAGTTGGTAGTCTTTAAATGATGGCAGAAGAGCTTCTCCAAACGCTACGGCTTTAGCTGCAATAACGTGCTCCAACGGACCGCCTTGAACACCGGGGAATACGGCAGAATCGAGTAGGGCGGACATCATTTTGACTTCGCCTTTAGGTGTTGTCTTTCCCCACGGATTTGGGAAATCTTTGCCCATCAGTATAGCGCCGCCA
>ONMT01000013.1 GCA_900319025.1 uncultured Bacteroidales bacterium | reverse complement strand
ACAATCAATTTGTAGAACACGGCAGCACGAAGGAGTTATACCACATGCTGCATTTAGATACAGAAGGAATATGCGAATCATTATTGCAGGCGCTGGAGAAGTAGGCACTCACTTAGCCAAACTGCTCTCGCGTGAGAACATGGAGATCTGTTTAATGGACGAGCGCGCCGAACGTCTCGGCGACTTGGACACCGATTATGACCTGCTCACCAAAGTAGGAAGTCCGACATCCATCCGCGACCTAAAAGAGATAGGCGTCAAAGACTGCGACCTGTTCATCGCCGTTACTCCCCATGAGTCGGAGAATATGACTGCGTGCTTGATGGCCAATCAGTTAGGAGCTAAGAAAACGCTTGCCCGTATAGATAACTACGAGTATCTGCTTCCTGAGAACAAACGTTTCTTCGAGAATATGGGTTTGAACCACCTTATCTATCCGGAAGTGCTGGCAGCGAATGAGATAGTAGAATCGCTTAAGACCAATTGGCTGCGCTATCACATTAGTCTATGCGACGGCGCCTTGGAGTTATGCGTACTCAAAGTGCGCGAGAACGCAGAGGCGTTAGGCAAAGCCTTCAGTTCGGGATTCTTTGCCCATGGTCGATACCGCGTAGTAGCTATCAAGCGCGAGAACGAGACACTTATTCCATCCGGAAACGACGAGATTCAAGCGAACGATATCGTGTATGTTGTTTGTACCCATGAGAATGTCGATTTCATGCGCGAAGAGATGGGTAAGAACAAGCGCGACATCCAAACCATCCTGTTCTACGGCGGCAGTCGTATCGCACAGAAAGCAGTACAGAACCTGCCGGACGATAAGAATATCAAGATTATCGAAGCCAATAAAGAAGTGTGCTACGCGCTGAGTCAGAAAGTGAATAACGCCCTCATTATCAATGGCGACGGCTCAGATATGGATACGCTTCGTGAGGAAGGAATACAGGATGCGGATGCGTTTGTAGCTGTCACCGAGAGCAGCGAAGCCAATATCTTTGCATGCCTTGCCGCCAAACGTTTTGGCGTGCATAAGACCATCGCCGAAGTGGAGAATATCGACTATATTCAGATGGCAGAGGGATTAGACGTGGGTGCCGTGCTGAATAAGAAAACGATTACAGCTTCGTATATCTACCAGTTGCTGCTGAACGCATCGGTACTGAATGTGCGCAACCTAACATCGGCAGACGCACAGATTGTGGAGTTTGAAGCGAGTGAGAAATCACGTATCACCCGCGGACAGATAAAAAGCATGGGTCTGCCTAAAGACAGCACAATAGCCGGTATCGTCCGCGCGGGAGAAGGTATATTAGTCAACGGCGACACGCAGATTCTGCAAGGCGATAAAGTGGTGGTATTCTGCAAGAGCCATGTGATACGCAAACTTGAACGGTTCTTTAAGGAATGACAAGACAATTTAACATACGGTTAGTCGTCAAGACGATGGGCGCCCTACTCGTGATAGAGTCGGTGTTCATGGCAATAGCAATGTCGGTATCGTTCTTCTACGGCGATCCGGACGACGGTGCGTTTTTGGTATCGACCATACTGACTTTAGTTGCAGGATGGATAGGCATCGCCATAGGCACCGGCGCCAGTTCGCAAGTTGGCGAGCGCGAAGGATATGTGATTGTGGCATTGGTGTGGGTGGTGTTCTCGGCTTTCGGAATGCTTCCCTACTGGTTGAGCGGGCAGATACCCAGTTTCACGGACGCATGGTTTGAGACGATGTCGGGTTTCTCCACCACCGGCGCTACGATATTAGACGACATCGAAGTGCTCTCGCACGGCGCGCTATTCTGGCGCTCCATGACCCAGTGGTTAGGCGGTTTGGGAATTATAGTGCTCAGTTTGGCACTACTGCCAATGTTTGGACTTGGCGGCATGCAGCTCTATGCAGCCGAGATGAACGGCATCAGCTATGAGAAACTGAGCCCACGTATTGCCGACACCGCTAAGTCGCTATGGATAACCTATATCCTGCTCACGATAGCCGAAGTGGGACTACTGTGGGCAGAGGGAATGCCTATCTTTGATAGTGTATGCCACTCGTTCACGACTGTTTCGTCCGGCGGTTTCTCCACGAAGAATATGAGTATCGCCTTCTACGCAAGTCCTATAATCGATTATACAGTAGCCTTCTTCATGCTGTTAGCGGGTGTGAACTTCGGACTGATTATATTATTCTTCCGCGGTAAACCCGGTCGTTTATGGCATGACGAAGAGACGAAATGGTACTTGAGTGCTGTAGGCGTAGTAACGGCAGTGCTGACTATCGGACTAATGGTTCAATGGCTGATGGATAGTTTTGTTGCTTCCAGCAACGAGTTCTTTAGCCATTTAGAGACGGCGTTCCGTGAAGGTCTATTCACCACCATAGCCACCATGACGAGTACCGGCTTCGCTGTGGCGGACTATATGACATGGCCTCCGTTCCTATGGGTAATAGTGTTCTTCCTCATGTTCACGGGTGCATCGTCGGGCAGTACTTCCGGCGGAATGAAGTGGGTGAGACTGATGATTTTCGTGAAGAGCGGTTTTGCAGAGTTCAAGCGCCGTATTCACCCGAACGCTATTGTGCCGGTCAAACTCAACGGCAAGCCGATAACCCAACAAACGACGAATAACGTGATGGCATTCCTGCAGTTCTACCTGATGATTCTGATTGTGACCGTGCTTATCTTCTGCGGTACGGGTGTGGACTTCGACGAATCCATCGGTGCAGCCGTTTCCGCATTGGGCAATATAGGTCCGAGTATCGGTCAGTATGGTCCAGCAGGCACCTACGCACTCTTCCCGACGACAGCTAAATGGGTGATGACACTCGTGATGCTGATTGGTCGTCTTGAGATATTTACCGTTTTACTTTTGTTCACTAAGGCGCTCTGGAAAAAATAAATGAAAGAGATGCGTCCGAGACATATCGTGCTGTTTATCGCCTGCTGCTTTGCGTTAGTAGGCGGACTGGTTGTGTTGGGTAATCTATACAGACCATTGCTCGGTGATATACGTTGTCCGGAGGTGGAGTTCTTGGCTGAAAGCCAAGAGAAGTTTGAAGTTAGACCGCTGCGCTGTTTGAAGTTGGAGGTTGGAGACAAGAGCCAAGAGTCAAGAGTCGAGAGTCAAGAGCCGAGAGAGGATAGTGAAGATATAACGGCTCCGATGGAATTAGCAGACAGCATAGGGCTGGAGGAGGAGCTGTTAGTCGAGAGTCAAGAACTGGAAGTTGGACCGCTGCGCTGTTTGAAGTTGGAGGTTGGAGACAAGAGCCAAGAGGATGTACAAAGGGACAATGTACAAAGTACAAAGGTCGAAAGGGATGTACAAAGGGACAATGTACAAGGTACAAAGGTCGAAAGCCAAGAGGTGCTTGCGAGCACTCCGGGAATAGTCGAGAGTCGAGAGTCGAGAGTCAAGAGTCAAGAGCTGGAGTTGTTTATTGCGGGGCTACAGGAAGCTGAAAACAAGCAAGTGCGGGTTGTGCATTATGGCGACTCACAGATAGAAGAAGACCGTATCACTTCTACGCTGCGCAGTCATCTGCAAGAGCAATACGGCGGCATTGGTCCGGGGTTATTACCATTGGTTCAGACTATTCCTACCCGTACGGTGGTGCAATCGCTTCTTATCGACGGACAACGAGTGACACCTAAGAATGGTCCGCAACGCTGGCTGGTATATGGACCAAAGGCGCAACAACGCGATAGCAATAATCACTACGGCGTGATGGGACAAGTGGCAGTCTTAGATTCACTATGCGATAGCGTGACTGTACATTTTGAGCCGTATGGCAAACTAACGAAAGCCAATTACTTCAGCCAGATGCGCGTTATTGCAACACCATCGATTGTAGTAGATGGTTCGCGCCAGCACAAAGGGGCACTACGCGATACACTTACGCGACTGAATATCGACTTGTGCGGTATCGGCGAAGTATATGGTATATCGTTAGAGTCACCCAGTGGCGTGATTGTAGATAATATCCCTATGCGAGGCGGCTCGGGAAATGTATTCACTAAGATTAACCGCAAACAACTGACGGATTTCTTTGCCGAGACCAACACGCGCCTGATTATTCTTCAATTCGGCGGCAACGTTATGCCATGGGCAAATACAGAAGAGCGTGTACGTAGTTACGCCTACTCCATGCGTAAACAGATTCGTTACTTGCGCGAGTGCGCTCCAAATGCGAGCCTGCTGTTTATCGGTCCTTCGGATATGATAACTGTAGTGGATGGCGAGAAGCGCAGTTATCCGACTATTGCCTATATGGACCAACAATTAGCCCGCGCAGCCGCTGCGGAAGGTATAGCTTACTGGAGTTTGTTTAAGGCAATGGGCGGCGAAGGAAGTATGTTACAATGGCAAGAGAAAGGTTTGGCGTCGTCCGACGGCGTGCATTTCTACCGCTCAGGAGCCAACAAAGCCGGAGAACTACTCTGGGCGTGGTTAAAACGTAAGATAGAAGAAAGCAAATGATAGATACACTACGCCAAATATTCCTCTACGACCCAACGCATCCGTTGCTATTTACCCAATTCTACTTCTGGGCATTCTTCGGCATCGTGTATGCGCTATTCGCGTTGATTGTGGAACAAGGAAGAAAGAGCAAAGAACAAGGGGCACAGGGTAAACTGCATATGCGGAATGTGTTCCTTATGGCAGTGAGCTGGTTCTTCTACTATAAGACCAGCGGTATCTTCCTACTCATCTTGGCGTTTGTGACTCTATCGGATTGGCTGATTGCCAAGCTCATCGACCGATATCGAGGCACGTGGAAGAGCAAACTATGGCTCATTGTGAGCGTGGTCATTGACCTTGGGCTGCTCGCATACTTCAAGTACGCGTACTTCTTCACGAATATGCTCAACGACATGTTTGGGCTGTCCCTCCAAGTGTTTGACTTATTCGCATATATAGGCAACGGCTTTAGCGACTCAGGTCGTTTCCTTGTGGATACGATTATTTTGCCGGTAGGAATATCGTTCTATATCTTCCAAGTGATATCGTACACCGCAGACGTGTTTAACGGCCGCATTAAGCCGGTGAAGAACATTCTGGACTTTGGCTTTTATGTATCCTTCTTCCCGCAGTTAGTAGCAGGTCCTATTGTGCGCGCGAGTGAGTTTGTGCCGCAATTATACAAGCCCTTCCACCTGAGTCGTCACCATTTCGGCATGGCGATATTCTGGATACTCAACGGTTTAACGAAGAAGATCATACTGAGCGACTATTTGGCTGTCAACTTGATTGACCGCGTGTTCGATAACCCGCTGCTCTTCTCCGGTTTTGAGAACCTGTTTGCGCTCTTTGGGTACTCAATGCAAGTATATGCGGACTTCTCAGGCTATACGGATATCGCAATAGGCATTGCGCTGCTAATGGGCTTTTATCTGCCGAAGAACTTCGATTCGCCTTATAAGTCGCAGAATCCGCAAGAGTTTTGGCGTCGTTGGCACATGTCCCTTAGCCGCTGGCTAAAGACGTATCTCTATATTCCGCTGGGCGGCAACCGCAATGCCACTTTTGGCACCTATTTCTGGATAGCGCTGATAGCGCTGATAGCGTTAGTGCTGACCGGTTCATGGATAGCAACAGTTATTATTGCCGTGATAGGACTGACGGTAGCGATTGTGGCAATCAAAGTGCCATCGCATCGTAAACTACTGTACGCCAACCTTAACTCGTTTATCGTGATGCTGCTGGGCGGCTTATGGCATGGCGCCAGTTGGAACTTTATGATATGGGGAGGTTTGAATGGTATCGGTATGATAGTCAATAAGTTCTGGCGGGTGATGAACTGGCATATACGGTTTGCGCTGATGGTGCTTATTACGGCCCTACTCTACGGAGCAGATGCTCTTTGGCAATTGCCCGTACTGCATGTGTTTAAGATATGGGCAACGATAGTGGCATGCGGAACGATGATTCGTTATATCGTGTGGCTGATTCGCCGTGAGGAGAAGAAGACTTGGTTAGCGATAGCGTGGAACGTGATGCAGACCTTTACTTTCATCACATTCACCCGTCTCTTCTTCCGCTCAAGCTCTAACCTTGATCCGGCTACAGCGAATCAAGTAGCATGGGAAACTGCCAAGAACATGGTCAATCAGATAGGCGGCGCATGGGACAATAGTATTATTCTGCCGTTTATGTGGGAGTATCGGTATGTGGTGATACTATTCGTTTTAGGCATGGTAATCCATTGGCTGCCGACTAAGTTCAAGCAGTGGTATCGCATTAACTTTGCTATGATGCCGCTTTGGTTGATGGTGATAGTGGTCGTAGTAACCATAGTGATAGTATATCAGTTTATCACGGCAGATATGCAGCCGTTTATTTACTTCCAATTCTAACAGGAACGCACAGGAGCCGTAAAATTATGCAGTTAATTGGTCTGACAGGAGGCATAGGCAGTGGCAAGTCCACTATCGCAAGCGCAGTTGAAGCGTTAGGTTATCCTGTATATAACACAGATCGCGAAGCCAAACGAATTATTGTGCATAATCCCGCTGTTCGCTCGCAAGTGGAGACATTGTTTGGTAGCGATGTTTTTGATGGTGATACCTATCTCACGGCGCGCGTAGCAGAACAAGTGTTTAATGACCCAGCCCTGCTCGCCAGACTGAATGCGATTGTTCATCCGGCTGTAGGCTTTGACTTGCGGCATTGGGCAAATGAGCAGACAGGAATTTGCTTTGTCGAATCTGCTATTCTATTCAGTAGCGGACTCAATAAGTTGTGCGACAAGACGGTATGGATAGATGCGCCAGAGGAGGTACGCATAGCTCGAACGATAGCTCGTGACGGAAGTGATATAGAAAAGGTACGCGCACGCGTCCGCGCGCAGAGGGACGATAGTCGTTTAGCAGATATCATTCTCATCAATGACGGCACAAAAAAAGTCGCCCAGTTAGTGGACGACCTTTTTCTTCACATCAAATGACGTTTACTTTTTCGCTTTATCGCAGATAGCTTTGAACGCTTTCGGTTGGTTCATAGCGAGGTCAGCAAGGACCTTGCGGTTGATTTCGATACCAGCTTTCTTCAAAGCACCCATTAACTGGCTGTAGCTGAGTCCTTCGAGTCGAGCAGCAGCGTTAATACGTTGAATCCACAAAGCGCGGAAGTTACGTTTTTTGTTCTTACGATCGCGATAAGCGTACTGGAGACCTTTCTCCCATGTGTTTTTGGCAACTGTCCAAACGTTTGCACGGCCACCAAAATTACCTCTTGTGAGGCTCATGATCTTCTTGCGGCGTGCGCGTGAAGCTACGTGATTTACTGATCTTGGCATAGTTCTGTAAATTTTTGGTGGTTAATACTTAGCGGAGCAACAGCATTTCGCGGAGGCTACGCATGTTAGTTTGATCGACGATTGCAGCATGAGTCAAGTTGCGTTTCTGCTTCTTGGTCTTCTTCGTCAAAATGTGACTTTTGTAAGCGTGTTTACGCTTAACTTTACCGGTTCCGGTAAGCGTGAAGCGCTTTTTTGCACCGGAATTAGTTTTTACCTTTGGCATTTTGTATAAAAAATTAATTGTTAATATTACGTCCGGCAGGCAGCACAAAAATAAGGTAGGCCTCCGGGCTTTATAGTATTCAGTATTCGGCTGTCAGTTGTCAGCCTTTTTTAGGCGCGAGCATCAGGATCATGCGTTTGCCTTCGAGTTTAGGCAGTGCCTCGGGTTTACCGAACTCCTCAAGGTCGTTGGCGAAGCGCGCGAGTAAAAGCTCTCCTTGCTCTTTGAAGACGATGGAACGTCCGCGGAAGAAGACGTATGCTTTCACTTTGTTTCCATCTTTAAGGAACTCCTGCGCATGACGTAACTTGAAGTTATAGTCATGGTCATCCGTTTGAGGTCCGAACCGAATTTCCTTCACCTCAATCTTTTTGGAGTTCTGCTTTTGCTCCTTTTCTTTACGCTTTTTCTGGTACAGGAACTTCTGATAGTCAATCACTCGACACACAGGCGGCACGGCGTTTGGGGAGATCTCCACCAAATCAAGATTCAGGTCATCGGCAATGCGCATTGCCTCTCTGAAAGAGTAAATACCTTGCTCCACGTTGTCACCGACGAGTCGAACCTCGTCCACGCCACGGATAGCATCGTTGATGCGATTAGGCATCTCTTTTTCTACACGACCGCGATTATTCGGTCTAACAGGTTGTGTTGCTATAGTTGTGTCCTCCTTATTTAAAAAAGCGTGCAAAATTACAACAAATTATTGAAACACCAAAATATTTTTGAAAAAAAATGATTTTTCTGCATAAATATTTGTGCATATCACAAAAAAATAGTACCTTTGCCGCCGAAATTGAAAAATGTGCATTAGAGTGTGCATAAAAGTGTAAGTATAATAGTTAAATATAGAAAATCTAATAACCATAAAAACAATACAAATATGAAAGTACAACATTTATTTTTAGCATTTGCAGCAGCAAGCTTATTATTAACAGCATGTAAAGAGGAACAAATCATGCCAGGTGACAACGACCACAATCAGAAAGGACTTGAGATTGAGATCCCTGACACGAATGGTATTGTAATCGATGTTGATAGTGCTATCCACATCTGCAACAAGTTACCTGCTAACGGTGTAACCGGTGAGTTGTATAAGATTTCAGGTGTGGTTGTAGGTAATACGACTCATCCTTATACAGTGCCCTCTCGCTACCGCGACATCAATTTTAAGATAGCAGATGCAAAGACTCCTGGCGGAATTGATTGCTACACAATGAAAAACTTAAATAATGTTCAGTTCCGTAACAGCAATGAGATTCCACGTTATGGCAGTAAAGTAACTGTAATGGGTTATCTAACAAGATATGTCAATAAAGACGGAACCAAGAGTACTCCTGAATTAAAAGACGGATTTATCGTACGCATAGACGAAATGGTAGCTCCTGCATTTGCTGGTTGTCCAGAACCGGGCGAGGGAGAAATTAGTGTGAATCGCGCTCAACAAATTGCTGACAGCATCAATTCGGGAAACACCACTACAGGGACTTACAATATTTGTGGTGTAGTTGTAACAATAGATGCAACATCTCAAGATGTTTCTACGTATGGTAATGTTACTTTCAGCATCTCATCGGACGGTAGCGGATATGCTACATGCTACAGACTGAAAGGCATTAACAACATTAACAAGATTGCAATCAATGACACCGTAGTTGTAAGTGCAAAGATACAGAACTACAATGGTATATGCGAGCCAACACAGGGATCGATTATAAAGTCAACGAACCCGAACTTCTAATGACAAAACAAACATATTTATAATAACAAATGGCAACATTACAAAAAATTAGAAACCATGGTGTGCTCCTACTGATAATCGTAGGAGCTGCTATGTTAGCATTTATTCTGGGAGACTTCCTTAATTCAGGAAGCAGTTTCTTTAACCGCAGTCGCGAAAACGTAGGCGTTATTGCCGGACACGATGTTCATTACACGGAGTACGAAGCGGCTAAAGATCAGTTAACCGAAGTGTACAAAATTGAAACAGGTCGTAGTGATTTCGACGAAGAGATCTCTGCCCAGATTCGTAATCAGGTATGGCAGATGATGCTGATGGATTATTCTCTGCAAGCAGAGGGCAAGAAAATCGGCATGGAGATCACAAAAGACGAGTTGAGTGAGCTCTGTATTGGTGAGCATCCGCACGAGTTGATTGCTCAGCGCCGTGCTTTCTACGATGAGTCCGGTCGCTTCAACCGCGATAACCTCGTTCGTTTCCTTGCGTCTCTTGAGCAAGAGACTGAGAGTCCAGAGCAAGCCGCTAACCTGAAACAGGCTAAGACATACTGGATGTATTGGGAGAATGCGGTTCGCCTGACGTATATGCAGGAGAAATATACGACCCTTCTTCAGAGTTTGATTAAAGCTAATAGTCTGGATGCGAAGTTTGCGTTCAATGCTCGCCAAGAGAGCACGACTGCGCAGTACGTAATGCAACCGTATTATGCTGTAGCAGATTCGCTGGTTAAGGTAAGCAATGCAGACATTAAGAAACTCTACGCACAACATAAGCCGGAGTTCAAACAAACTCCCAACCGCGCTATTGCTTATATCGCATTTGAGGTAAAGCCGTCAGAAGCAGACTATGAGGCAGCTGACAAACTGATGAAAGAGTTGGAGCAAGAACTCAAGACTACGGACGATGTAGCATTGGTAGTAAACACCAATTCCGACCTTATGTACGATGGTCGCGACTATTCCGCAGCTACTATTCCTGCAGAATATAAGGACTTTGTGTTTGGCAAGGGCGCTAAAGCCGGAGATGTTTCTCCGCTTACGTTCGAGAACGATAAGTACTCGATTGCTCGTATTGTAGAAGTAGGCTACAACTTGCCGGATAGCGTTTGTCTCAAAGCTATTGCAGCAAAAGAGGGTCAAGAGGACGCAGAACTGGGTTGGTTCAAATCAACAGACCTGAATGCAACTATTGCAGAGCCTGCATTCCACGGCAAACGTGGCACACGCTTCACCGTAGCCCAAGGACTGGGTGAACAGACGTTTGAGATTACGGATATTGCTCCTGCAACTCCGAAAGCTAAAGTAGCTATTATCGAACGCACGGTAACTCCGTCGTCAAAGACTTATTCCGTTGTTTACAATAACGCTAAACAGTTCATCGTTAACAACAATAATGAAGAGTCATTCCGCGCAGCAGCAGCTGAAGCAGGTATGACTGTCAATCCGCAATTCAATCTCAACAAGAACACCGAGAAGGTTGGTGATTTGAAAGCCAGCCGTCCAATCGTTCGTTGGGCATTTGAAGCCAAAGAAGGTCAAGTAAGTGATGTGTTCGAGTGCGGAAACCAGTTTATTGTAGCAGTATTGACAGAGGCTAATGACGGCGAATACCGTTCTTTGGAGTCTGTTCGTGCCGAACTGATGGCAGAAGCAACCAATAACGCAAAAGCTGAGTATATCAAGAAAGAGCTCAAAGGCATCAGCACAATCGAAGAGGCAGCTGAGAAGTTGGAGAAGCCTGTTCAAACAGCAGAGAACGTGAACCTCGCAGCTTATCGCTTTGGTAACGCAGGAAATGAGCCTGCAGTTATTGGTGCAGCTATGGCATTAGAGGAGAACGAACTTTCCGCACCTATTCAGGGTCGCGCGGGCGTGTACGTTATTAAAGGAGGTACTAAGACCGTTGCTGAAGGTGAGTTCAACGAAGAGATGGAGAAACAACAACTCTCCAGCCGCGTAGCATATTCGATTCCTTACCAAGCTATTGCTCTTATTCAAGAGAAAGCGGATGTGGAGGACAATCGAGCTAATTTCCAATAAACTAACAACATCAATAAGGGCGTCCAACGGATGCCCTTATTTATTTTAGACAATAACTGAATTACTATGCAACCAAAAGTTATTCTGATCACCGGCGCCAGTAGCGGAATGGGTTATCAGACCGCACGTATTCTGGCAGAACAAGGTCATCGTGTTTACGGTGCTGCGCGGCGCGTTGAGAAGATAGAAGAACTGGCGCCATACGGCGTTCAGGCTCTTCGCTTAGATATCACGAACGAACAGTCTGTAACTCAAGTAGTTCAAGAACTTATTGAGCGCGAAGGGCGAATCGATGTGCTGATTAACAATGCAGGATACGGCTATTTTGGAGCAATCGAAGATGTGCCTATTTCAGATGCGAAGCATCAGTTTGAGGTGAATATTTTCGGTTTGGCACGTATCACGCAGGAAGTATTGCCGTATATGCGTGCTCAAAAGAGCGGTCGTATCGTGAATATAGCGAGTGTAGCAGGACATGTTACGTTAGCTTTCGGAGCGTGGTATAATGCCACTAAGTATGCTTTAGAAGCCTTCTCCGATGCGTTACGAATGGAAGTAAAGCCTTTCGGGATAGACGTTGTCATCATTGAGCCTGGAGCTATTCGTACCGACTGGGGCATTATTGCAGCCGACCACTTGCGGGATGTGTCCAAAGGTGGAGCTTACGAGCAAGACGGATCGCGCGTAGCGGAAGGATTACGCCGTATCTATCTGTCAAAGATTCCTACTAATCCTGCGGTTATCAGTCGTAAGATTGCCAAAGCAGCCGTTTGCCGTTGTCCTCGGACACGGTATCGTACGGGTCGTGGCGCGAAATTGATGGTATTCTTCCACCAAATTCTCCCTACCCGACTTTGGGACTATCTCGTTGTCAAGTCGATGACGAAGATGTAAAATTATGGTGGAGAAAAGAAGTGCTAAAGCGCCTCAAAACAGCAACAAAAGGAAGAAAAACGCTTTTTTATTTGTATATATCAAATAAAAGTTGTATCTTTGCAGGCTTAAATTATAAAGATGAACAAAGCGAAGCATAGCAGTCCATGGTGGTGGGTTCCGACGCTGTATTTTGCGGAAGGAGTGCCTTATTTTTTGGTGAATAATATCTCGGTTATGTTATTTGCCAAGATGGGTGTGCCGAATGATCAGTTGGCTTTTTTTACTACTCTACTCTATTTTCCGTGGTTTTTGAAAGGTCTGTGGAGTCCGTTAGTGGATGTAGTTAAGACGAAGCGTTGGTGGATAGTAGCGATGCAGTTGTTGATGGCGGTATTGTGTGTATTGTTGACATTGTCGTTACCTCATCCGGATGCGTCGATGATGGCTGCGAAAGGGACACCCGTTTCTATGTTCTGGTTGACGTTAGTGCTGTTTATCATTACGGCTTTTGCGTCTGCCACTCATGATATAGCTGCAGATGGGTACTATATGATAGCGCATGATTCATGCAGTCAGGCGCGTTTCATTGGCATTCGCTCCACGTTCTACCGTATTGCGATGGTGTTTGGTCAAGGCGTGCTGGTATTTATAGCCGGTCGGTTTGAGAAGAGTACGGGCGACATACCACTATCGTGGCAGCTGACATTGGGAATTACGGCGGTTATCCTGTTCGCCGTCACGATCTACCATATTTTTGCGTTGCCGAGAGTTGAGCGGGCCATAGGGAAAGAGTCCGGACGAAGTCCTAAAGTCGAAAGTCAAAAGTCGAAAGATGCATGTGACGATAAAGGTCAAGAGTTATCGATCGGTGAGGCGTTTAAGACGTTCTTCACGAAGAAAGGAGTGGTTTTAGCCATTTGCTTTATGCTACTCTATCGCATGGCAGAAGGTCTGTTAGTTAAGCTGAGTCTGCCTTTCCTTGTTGATAGTCGCGAAGTGATAGAGCGCGAAGGTCAACTTATTGGCGGCGGATTAGGCTTGGATACGGATGTGGTGGGATTTATTTATGGTACTATAGGTGTGCTGTTCCTGCTATTGGGCGGCATACTTGGCGGTATTTATATTTCTCGTCGAGGATTGAAACGTTCTATTTGGTTGATGGCAGCGAGTCTGACTCTGCCGAATTTAGTGTATGTTTATCTGAGTGGCGTTCAGCCGACGAATTTATGGTTGATAGGTAGCGCGATAAGCTTTGAGCAGTTTGGCTATGGCTTTGGTTTCACGGCATATATGATGTATATGATGTACTTTGCGCAAAGCAAGGTCGGCGACCGAGATGTCAATTACTCGACTTCTCACTACGCTATTTGTACGGCATTTATGGCTTTGAGCATGATGCTTCCGGGCTTTGTAGCAGGTAAGATTGAAATGAGCGTTGGCTACTACTGGTTCTTCTGGATAGCGGTATTGTGCTCTGTAACGACTTTTGCGGTGACGTATTTTGTACACCGGCAGATAGATAGCGAATACGGTTGTAATAAATGATGAATTACGATATGACAAAACGAATTATTCCTGACACGATTACTTGCTGCAACTTATTGTGCGGCGCAGTAGCCACCTTTATGGCAACACAAGGTGCCTTTATGTGGGCGTTTATCTTGATTTTGGGCGGTGCGTTCTTCGATTTCTTTGATGGTTTGAGTGCTCGCGCGTTGAAAGCTCCGAGTAAGATTGGCGTAGAGTTAGACTCTCTTGCCGACGATATCACGTTTGGTTTGGCTCCGTCGATGATGGTTGTATGCTACCTACTTCCGGTGATTGGTTGGTGGGCCTTGATAGCGCTTGTGATGTCAGCCTTTTCTGCATTACGCCTTGCTAAATTCAATGTGGACGAGCGTCAGACGTCGTCGTTTATAGGTCTGGCGACTCCTGCCAATGCTATCTTTTGGGGAAGTTTATGCTGCATGCCTTACGCGATAACAGCTCCGGTTTGGATGCCTTGGGTGATACTGGCGATGACTTTTGTCAGCAGTCTGTTGCTGGTGTGCGAGATGCCGTTTTTCTCGCTTAAGTTCAAGAACTTCACGTGGAAAGAGAATGCGGACAAGTACCTTTTCCTTATTGGGACAGTTGTATTGATTGTTTTTTGCGTAGTACGTGGCATCATGGCTCACCAAGTAGCGTTTATTCTGTTCAGCGGCTGCGCCGTAATCGTTTGGTACGTAGTGCTGAACTTTGCTGTTAACCTGATAAAAGTAAAGCAATAATCCTAAAATACGATAACCATGAAACGCTTTTTATCTTTATGTTTGGTAACGTTGCTTACCCTCGGCCTAATGGCCGAAACGTACACGATAGTGTTCAACAGTGGTAATGCCGACTCCAGTAGTCCCACAACGGATTTAAATACTATTATACTTAGTGCAACCAACAATTGTGTAAGTTCAATTCTTAAAGCGAATAAAATTTATCGCGCTAAAGATGGCTATGGAATTAAAGGAGGTACGGGATCTGCCAAAGGAGAGTTGACTATTGGCTTGGATGACACCTACCATATCACTAACATGACGGTTTATGCAGCAGCCTACGTCCCCGCTAACGGAGCAGATACTGCAGATACGAGAAGACTACTTGTTTACGACAAAGAAATAGCATGGGAAACAAACCATCGTGCAGAAATTCGTCCATACCAATTAACCATCGATGCTGATGTTGACTCCATAAGCATTGCCGCCAAAGTAGCAACGAGTAACCGTTGGTACGTACAAAAGATTGAGTTTGAAGCTGAAGATCCGCATCCCACACAGGCAATTCTTGAGATGCAGTACCCAATGATAGATTTTGGTGGCATCAAATGGGCAAGTAAGGACGAGCCTATGGAAGATGTACTGAGCTTCGAAATTGCCGGCAAACATATTGATGGTCAGATTGCTCTTTCGCTGAAAAGCAATAGTTCTGCCTTCTCTATATCTGATAACTTACTACCGGCAGAGGGTGGCGAGGTGTCTATCTTCTTTAGCCTTACTCTTGATACTGTTGAGAAAGCTATTCCGATGAACAATGTGGTTATAGCACAAGCTACAGGCCTAGACGGTAAAGTAAGAAGCCGCGAATTACCAATACAAGTAACCATTGTTCCTCCAAGTTCCGGAGGTGCAAGTACGTTCGATTTGGATACCACCCGAATGGCTATTGGACCAATGCCTGGTGCTTATTACAAATATGCTCAAGGGACAGCTGATTCGACACTAAAGAACCATATAGGATATATCATCTGCTGCGGTAAACGCTATCGCTATGGTAGTGGCGAGAAAAAATCTTGGGATGCCTTCTTCCATACTGATCGCGACAAGCAAACCAACCAAGTATTGGATATGTATTCGCTTAATGTACGCTATTTCGACCCAGCACACCCAACTGCAAGCGTGCCCGATTTCGATATTGAACATATGCTACCTAAATCGTGGTGGGGAGGCGATGTAAACCCTGCATATTGCGATATATTCCATCTCGTACCTGGTGATTATTCTGCTAATCGCAGCAAATCCAACCACGCACCCGGTATCCCATCCGACAGCACTTTCAATAATGGTTCGTTCGTTACTGGTAGCGGTGCTGCTTACGGATTACAACGCGTTTTCTGCCCGGAGGATCAATATAAAGGCGATTTTGCACGTGCTTACTTCTATATAGCAGCTTGCTACGGAGACTCTCTTACTTGGGTATCCACAGGCGAGCCGGGAATCGCTATGACCAACGATGGTTGGGAAGAGTTCCAACCATGGTTGCGTGACCTTCTCCTTGAGTGGCATCGTCTTGACCCTGTAAGCCAAAAAGAATTGGATCGCGCCGTTGAGGTAAATAAGATTCAAGGAAACCGCAATCCGTTTATTGACTATCCTGAGTTAGTGGAATACATATGGGGAAACAAAAAAGGTGAAGTTGTGGACTTCTACCAATTGACACAGAGTTACGGAGATCCGTATGATGAAACTGCTACCACCGTTGATAATGTCTGTAATCGCCAAGAAGAAACACAAAAGATTATCGAGAAAGGTCAAGTTATCATCATCCGTGAAGGAGTAAGATACAATGTTTTGGGCATTAAACTGAACTAAAAGTGACCGATTTTCTCAAGCGAAATAGTGTATTTATCGGACTAAGCCTAATGCTTGTTATTGCGTTAGGTTTAGCCGTAATCTTTATTCCGCGCGGCGATTTGCACCTGCTGTTATGCGACCGTCACTCGCCTGCGCGCGATATATTCTTTAGGTATTACACTCATGTGGCAGAGTATCTGCCCTATGTTTTGTGCCTACTAATCTTCCTTTTTGGTCGAGCAGGTCACGCCGCATTAGCCGCATCGTGTATCGCTTGTTCGGAATTAACGACGCAGATTATAAAACATATCGTGCAAGCTCCACGACCACTCTTGTGGTTTGCTAACAACTATCCTGATATCCATTTGCCTCTGGTAGAAGGCGTAAAGATGAACTATCTCTTCTCTTTCCCCAGCGGCCACACCACATCTTTCTTCTCTCTATTCTTCGCGCTGGCGATGATAGTGACGTCGATTTATCAGGAGAGGAAAGGTGAGAAAGAAGGATTTACATTCCGCACGTTCGTTATGATTATTCTGATACCCACTTTGCTATTCGTTTTAGCGACTTTAGGCGGCTATAGTCGCATCTACTTGAGCCAACATTTTGCTCAAGATGTACTTGGTGGAATTAGTGTTGGATTACTCATTTCTATCGTGTGTTATGCCATTTTTAGTCGTTTTGAGGGCAAAAAATGGTACAATTATCATTTTTTTGCAAAAAAAGTGCAGAAAAATTTGGTGGAATAAAAAAAAAGCAGTACTTTTGCACCCGCTTTCGAGAAGCAAGGGCGTTTAGCTCAGCTGGTTTAGAGCATCTGCCTTACAAGCAGAGGGTCGGCGGTTCGAATCCGTCAACGCCCACAAAGAGAGGTGCAACATCGCATCTCTCTTTTATTTTTTGAATAAAAAGTGTTAGTATGTACACATTTATACTATCTATTATTGTACTGATTTTAGGCTACGTGTTTTACGGAGCGTTTGTAGAAAAAGTATTCAACATTAAGCCGAAACACAAGACCCCCGCTTTGACCAAAACTGACGGAGTGGATTTTGTTCCTATGGCTCCATGGCGTATCTTCCTGGTACAGTTTCTCAACATTGCAGGATTAGGTCCAATCTTTGGAGCGATAATGGGTATATTCTATGGTCCCTCCGCCTTTCTGTGGATTGTGTTCGGTACTATATTTGCCGGCGGTGTACACGACTATTTAAGTGGTATGCTGTCTATCCGGAAACTCGGCTATTCGCTACCAGATATAATAGGCGATGAACTTGGACATACTGTCAAAACATTTATGCGCGTTTTGTCCCTACTACTGCTTATCCTATTGACAACGACGTTCCTAAGCGGACCTGCCACCATACTCCAAGGACTTTTCCCTCTTTCCACCCTCACCTCCAATCTATCCACTATTCCTATTGGGTGGGTACTGATAATTTTTGGTTATTATGTATTAGCGACAGTCTTACCTGTGGATAAACTAATCGGTCGCTTTTATCCTCTTTTTGGTGCGATGCTACTCTTTATGGGGTTAGGCATTATGATTGTGATGTTGGGTTGGCATGGCTCAGAAATGCCGGAGTTGACCGATGGTTTATATAATCGTCAGACGAATGGTTTGCCGTTGTTTCCGATGATGTTTGTCAGCATAGCTTGTGGTGCTATTTCGGGTTTTCACGGTACGCAATCGCCCATTATGGCACGGTGCATAACGAACGAGCGTCAAGGCCGAATCATCTTCTACGGCGCGATGGTGGCAGAAGGTATATTAGCCCTTATCTGGGCAGCCGCAGCCGGAACCTTCTTTGCAGATCCGGAACAAGGGTTATACGGCATTGACGGTTTGCAGGCTTTTGCTGCTCAACATCCTGGCGAGAATATAGCTGCATTGGTTGTTGACCGCGTAAGTCGCAGTTGGCTCGGCGTGGTAGGTGGTATTTTTGCTATCATAGGCGTTATTGCTGCGCCTATTACCAGCGGCGATACAGCACTTCGCTCCGCCCGATTAATTGTAGCAGACTATCTACAAATGGATCAAAGGCCTATTCGCAAACGTTTGTTGATTGCACTTCCCCTTTTTGCATGTGTATTCGGCATGGTCTTTGTGGACTTTAACGTAGTATGGCGTTATTTTGCATGGACGAATCAGACTCTTGCCGTCTTTACACTTTGGTCAGGAACTGTTTGGTTATATCGCCATGAAATCGTACAAAAACACGTACAATATCGGCATGGTTATTTGATGGCACTTATTCCTGCGCTGTTTATGACAATGGTCAGCGTTAGTTATATTTTTATCGCGCCAGAAGGCTTCAACTTTGCAGCCAACGGCATAAGTTGGATAGCCTATTTAATAGCCGCTATTACAACCATTAGTGTACTTATTTCATTCGTATATTGGGCAAAACATTATGATCCACAGCGCTAAGTTTGTCATATCTAATCCGGACGTAGCGACTTGTCCTCAAAGCAATCTGCCTGAATATGCTTTTATCGGGCGCTCAAACGTCGGCAAATCGAGTCTGATTAATGCGCTATGCCGCAATCCTAAGTTGGCTAAAACCAGCCAAAAGCCGGGCAAGACGCTGCTCATCAACCATTTTCTGGTTAACGAAGGCAAAGATGCTTGGCATTTAGTGGACTTGCCGGGATATGGTTTTGCGCAAACAGGACAGAAACAACGCGACAAACTGCGCGTAATGATAGACCGCTATTGTTTGCTTCGTCAACAATTGGTTAATCTATTTGTGTTAATCGACTGCCGGCTGGAGCCACAACAGATTGATCTTGATTTTATGCAGTGGTTGGGAGAGAATGAAGTGCCGTTCTCAATTGTGTTTACCAAAGCCGACAAAGTAGGTAAAGGACGTCTGGGCGAGAATATTGACAACTACAAACGGCGCCTTCATGAGACATGGGAAGAGTTGCCGACTATCTTTGTCACCAGTGCGGAGAAGAAAGAAGGAACGGACGAACTGATTGCCTTTATCGAATCCATCAACAACGATTTACGTCACTAATCATGCTCATTTGGGAGAATAACGACGATATTAATTTGATTGAGTGCGCCAATAATCGCAGCGTCATTCAACAGCATTTGGATGCGTGCCGCGAAGAACGGCGGCCGTATATGTTCGTCACTCCTACGATGCGTACGATAGTCAAACTCAATCGTATTTTAGTGCCTGTAACGATGTTGGAGGAGGAAGTGTATAAAGCCGAGATATGTACCTATTTGGCTCGCAAGACCGGTGCGCACCTTATTCTTATGAAAGCCAACGACTACGGCTCACACGCACAACAGAATATCAATCGCATCATTACGCATATCAAATCGGTTGCTGAAAAGACAAATACTCCTATCAGTTATGAAGTGATTAACGGTATCAAGAACAGTTTCAATCTCTATAAGGAGGCTGTTGAGCGTCAGACCGAAACGGGTCACCAACTACTCATCCTAACCGCGAGCCGCGAATACGGTTTAGACGATTGGCTTTTCGGTCCACCGGAACGACATGCTATTCAACGTAGCCAAGTGCCCGTGATGCTTATTAACCCTCGAAGCGATTTATTCAGTTTATGCGACTAAAACATTCCTATAGTCTTTGGTTTGCTCTTTTGGTGATAGCGCTTGTGGTATTCTTTATATTGGATATCTGTAGCGGCAGTATCTGGTTGTTGTCCGAAGGACTATGGTCATGGAGTGAGGGATTGACCGAGTTAGGAAAGAATATCTTCCTGCAACTGCGCTTACCACGTGCCATCACCGCTGTACTCGCCGGAGCAGCTTTGTCCGTTAGCGGTCTGATGATGCAAACGCTATTCCGTAACCCCTTAGCAGGACCATATATCTTAGGTGTAAGCAGCGGAGCGGGATTAGGCGTTGCTATAGTGACGATGTGTTCAACGATGTTGGGTCTGCAGATAGTAGCGATGGGTCAAGTGGCGGTAGCATCATCCGCTGTTGTGGGAGCTGCAGCGGTATTATTATTAGTCTTAGTCGTTGCGCGAAAAGTCAAAAGCAGTGTCAGTCTGCTAATTGTAGGTATGATGATAGGCTCTATCGCCGGAGCATTGGTCAATCTGATTCAGAACTTCGCTAATCCAGATGCGCTCAAACTGTTTATTGTTTGGACATTGGGTTCGCTTTCATCCGTAGGTTGGACAGAGCTGCTGATTTTGGCGGTTACGGTTTTAATTGGAGCAGCCTTCGTCGTAGCGTTGGTCAAACCGCTTAATGGTCTCTTATTAGGCGAGAACTACGCGCGCTCTTTAGGGGTTAAGATTGAACAGACGCGCCGACTGATTGTTATCGCGACGTGTCTATTAGCGGGTGGTATCACGGCATTCTGCGGTCCTATTGCTTTTGTGGGGGTAGCCGTTCCACATATTGCTCGCGGCCTATTCCGCACGTCCAATCACCGCACAACGATAACAGCTTCGGCATTAGTAGGCGCTAACCTGCTACTTATTTGCGATATCATCTGCAATCTATTCACGTACCCACTGCCTATATCAACAATGAGCGCCCTTTTCGGAGCGCCCATCATTATTTGGATTATCGTTAAACATTAGTTTCTAAAGTGGAGTTCGCCATCGCGTAACTCAACTATAACAGGTCGTTTCTGGTCGATGCGGCCGGAGATTATCGACTTAGATAACTCGTTCAGCACAAGACGTTGCAACGCTCTCTTAACCGGACGCGCACCAAACTGCGGGTCATAGCCTTCTTGAGCGATGTAATTAATAGCGTCATCGGTTACGCGCAGGTCAATACCATTCTCTTCGAGCATTTTATGGATTGCTGCAATCTGCAGACTGACAACATCGCGAATCTGTTTTTCGCTCAAAGGCGTGAAGATTATCGTCTCATCGATACGGTTGAGGAACTCAGGACGAATCGTTTGCCGCAGCAGTTCGAGTACTTGTTTTCTTGTGGTCTCATGATCAACACCTTTTTCTTCATTATCGCGAATAAGCTGCGAGCCGAGGTTAGATGTCATAATAATGAGCGTGTTCTTGAAGTTAACTGTACGGCCTTTATTATCGGTTAGACGACCATCATCCAGCACTTGCAGCAGGACATTAAATACATCCGGATGCGCTTTCTCAATCTCATCGAACAGAACAACCGAGTATGGTTTACGGCGGATAGCTTCCGTCAACTGACCACCTTCGTCATAACCAACGTATCCGGGAGGAGCTCCAATCAGTCGCGTGGCACTGAACTTCTCTTGATACTCTGACATATCAATACGAGTCATCATATTCTCGTCGTCAAAGAGATAGTCCGCCAACGCTTTCGCTAATTCAGTTTTACCGACACCCGTCGTACCGAGGAAGATAAAGCTACCGATTGGTCGTTTAGGGTCTTGCAATCCGGCACGGCTTCTACGAATAGCATCCGATACGGCTTCGATAGCTTCGTCCTGACCAACGACACGCTTATGCAGCTCCTCTTCCAGGTGAAGTAGCTTATCGCGCTCCGATTGCATCATCTTCGTTACAGGAATTCCTGTCCAACGTGCAACGACTTCGGCGATATCCTCTTCATCCACTTCTTCCTTAATAAGTGTATCTCCGGCGAGTGAATGAAGTGCATCTTGCGCGGCTTTGATATTTGCTTCGGCTTGTTGAATCTTACCATAACGAATCTCGGCTACCTTTCCGTAGTTACCTTCACGTTCAGCAACCTCGGCATCGTGTTTCATTTGCTCGATATTGGCTTTTTCGTTTTGGATAGTGGCTACATAACCCTTCTCTTTGTTCCAGCGTTTCTCCAGTTCCGCCGACTCCTCTTTGAGTTGTTTGAGTTGTGCTTCGATACCTTTGAGTTTCTCGGTATCGTTTTCGCGTTTGATTGCCTCGCGCTCAATCTCCAGTTGTTTGATTTGTCGGTCAAGGCTATCCAGTTCTTCCGGTTTCGAATCCACTTCGAGACGCAGTTTAGCGGCAGCTTCATCGACTAAGTCAATCGCCTTATCGGGCAAGAAACGATCCGTTATATAACGTGCAGAGAGTGTCACGGCTGCTATAAGGGCATCGTCTTTGATACGCACTTTATGGTGCGTCTCATAGCGTTCTTTCAATCCACGAAGGATAGAGATTGTCGCTGCTTCATCTGGTTCGTCCACCATCACTATCTGGAAGCGTCGTTCAAGGGCTTTATCTGTTTCGAAGTACTTCTGGTACTCGTCCAAGGTGGTAGCACCAATAGCACGCAGTTCGCCTCGCGCCAAAGCAGGTTTTAGGATATTGGCTGCGTCCATCGCGCCGCTACTCTTACCTGCGCCGACCAACGTGTGAATCTCATCAATAAAGAGGATTATTTCACCTGCTGCAGCAACAACTTCGTTAATAACACCTTTGAGTCGTTCCTCAAACTCACCCTGGTACTTAGCGCCGGCAATAAGGGCACCCATATCTAAAGAGTAAATCAGTTTCTTCTTCAGGTTCTCCGGTACGTCGCCACGGACAATACGATGGGCAAGTCCTTCCGCAATAGCGGTCTTACCGACACCCGGTTCTCCGATTAGGATAGGATTATTCTTAGTCCGCCTACTCAGTATCTGCAATACCCGACGGATCTCTTCGTCACGACCTATTACGGGGTCTAATTTTCCTTGCTTTGCCCGTTCGCACAGGTTGATAGCAAATTTGTTCAAATTCTCGTTCTTTTCCATAGTTGTATATTTTTAAGTTCTTGCTCTACTCTCTTCAATAAATATACCAAACAAAAGACGACTGCCAAAATGTCAGTCGTCTGTCAGTTTGTAATTTTTTCGTTACCTAGAATAAGTAACCCATCTTCACATAGAAGTTGGCAAGTTTCTTATTGTCACGCGCATCGATAGGCATTGCCCAATCGGCAGATAGCACGAAGTTCTCGTTCATGCCAACCTTTAGACCGATACCGGCAGTCATGTGCGGCAGGTAGGCATTTTTGTCCTTTGTATCAAAGTACAAATCGTAGCGCTCACTTGGATCAGCAGGGTCTTTGGGATTGATTTTACCTGCGGCGGTAATACTCTCAAGCAGGTCATGGTACTTACCACCTGAGTGCATCTCCACCAATTCATTCAAGTCATATGGTTGAGTAATCACACCTAAATCAAAGAATGGGTTGAGACCGATATAGAAGTGTTGACGTCCAATATCGAAGTTCACAACGCGGAAGCGGAACTCCACGTTAGCATACGCAAATCCATTTGCGAGCACACGGTGCGCCATCATACCGCGTACGGAATTACCACCACCTAATCCTTCGTAATACACGCGCTGGATGAATAGCGCATTGAGATAGTTGTTCATGTAGAACGGGGACTTTCCTGCAATATTATTTTGCGTACCGATACGATAAGCAAACGTGATGCGGTTAATACCATTCTTATCAGTGAAGCAGGGCACATAGTGACGGAAGGTGAAATTGAACTGCAGGTGGTTATATCCGGCAGAAGCTTGATTACCATAAGCGGCATTAAACGCAGCCGAATAGGTAAAGAAAGCGTCAGTATAGATACCTTTGTTCGGACCTTGCCGTTTGTCACGTGTGTCGTACGTTATTCCGGCGCGAATATACGGGTGCCATCCGCCTTTCATTTCGTCCTTGCCAATCAGATACCATTTCTTGTACATATCGTACAAAAGCGGTTGGTCAGGGTCAAGGGCTTTCTGGTGTGGTAAGGTCGGGTCGAATTTATTCTTGCCGTTCAGCATGTTGATGTCGCAGTCGTCTATCAGATACCCCAACACACCTAAACCCGCGTTCCACTTGAGGTCCTTATAGATTGTTCCTTCTATATCACCTGCAACGCGAATAAGGTCCCGTTTGTATTTATAGAACACGCGTGTGCGATAGTCATCGACATTCATGTTTGCCTCTTTCTTCGACCAGTTGTGCCAGTCATAGTGATAGCGTGTCTCGTAGCCGTTAAAGCCGTAGAAGTCGCACATGGCATCCGGCAGATAGGTTGCATCGAGCGTGAGACGGTACCCCGGGATCAGATACTTTGAGTCATAATTGAAGCGGAAGATACCGTGATGCTTAGTCGTATAAGCTGCTTCTACATAGAGCGAGTGAATATACTCAGGATACTGCGAACCATCGCCATAGTAATAGACATTAGACAATACGCCGCCTTGGAAGCCATAGTCGGCATCGTAGGCTATAGATGGTAAGATACCAAAGTTCCACCCCGTCTTAATCTTCCGTCCGAGCGAATCCACTTCTTGGGGTTTGGGTTGACGTTTAGCAAACGAAGCCAAAGGCAGCAACGCTACTAAACATAAGATAATAATTTTTTTCATTGTAGTATTTTCTTAATTATGGTAATATAAATGCGACAGCTACACCGAGATAGGTACCGATAGCATATCCGACGAGGCCAATCACGATACCGGAGATAAGCACCTTTTTATTTTGCATGGCGCCAACAACCGGCGGAACAAAAGGAGGTGAGCAAAGCAAAGCAATCTGGCTGACGCAGAACAAGTCGCCGCTTACGTGAGCAATACGGCAGAAGAGCAGATGCAGCAACGCAGCGATTACCATTACCCATGCCACAAACAAACCTATCATCAGCGAGCCACCGTTTACGCTATGAATATCAAACAGCGAGGCAACGATAACGGAGAAGATGAGAATAAAGAACATTCCCAACTCAAACGTCTTCGGCAGTTCGCGCACTTTCTTGAAGAAGGACGCTATAATAGCCAGTGTAGTAATAGTGAGAATAATAACTAACTCATTGAGTTTGCCTGTCAGCCACAATGCTAATCCGGCTCCTATAGCGAGGAAGAGGATACTCAACCCCAAACCTGCAAACATTCCGCCTACATTCTTACGGTCAAACATACCGCGGTAGTTCTCCACATCTTTGGACTCTACATTATCGTCCACTCGACCTTTGCGCGTTACGTCTTGATAAGGAAGTATCTTGCGGAACACTTTGTAGCCACCTCCAATGATAAAGAATATATAAGGAGTAGTGAGCACCATTTCGAAGGCGAGCACTATCGCCATCACAGTCTTATCTACGCCGAGCGAAGCACCTAAGGCATTGAAGTTCATTGTTCCGCCGGTGTAAATACCTGTCATCATAGCCGCTATCTTATTGAAATCAGGTATATCGGGTCTTCGAAAGATGAAGTATCCACTAATGACGGCTGCGATAACAGCCACTATTCCGCCGACGAGTGACCAGATGGTTTTGGGCAAGGCTTTCGTCCACAGTTTGAAGTCGCAGTTAAACAGCATTAGTGGAATAGCCAGCGGTACAGCGATGGACATGATAGTTGATTGCAGTTTGCCGAATGTAAGTGCGGCAGCTGTTTCGGGTTCGAAGTGCACGAAGCCAGTCAGCGCGAAGATGATACCTACTGCATATGCTGCTACTACGGTGCCAATTTTCTGCATCCAGGTCCAGCGCTTAAAGCACTCAATGATGAGGATGGGGACGATGATATATAAAGCGATTACTAAATATACTCGAATCATAGAATATTCATTTTTCAGCTCTCTTTGCTCTCAGTTGCCGTACTTGGTAGATATATTCTTGCAGGAACATCCAGAACGGCAAGGTAATAAAGAGCGTCAAGGGGAAGAAGATAACCTGCCACACATACTGCACGGAGTTATGGAAGGCAGGGTCTTTCACTTTCCATCTTATCAGTAGCCAAACGAGCCAGAGGGGCATAGTTAAGGCAGCACTAATGAGGAAAAGTGGAGACAATAAGATTAAGATGATAAACAACAGCCAGTGCGGCATACGATGGCGCTTAAACTTATTAAACGGTGCAGGAGGATTTTCCTGCAGGCGTCTAATATTCTCCTCATAATGTTCATCGTCGGGCACCCAGAGAATCTGTTGCCGCATGCGTTGCGTCAATTCCTCGCGCAGGGCGAGAATAAGTTGTGGTCTGTCAAGGTCATGATGGTCAATGACGAACTGCGTGACGTTAATAGGTTTGCCGATATTAATGGTGAGGTCATTCCATAAGTGGAAATAGTCTCCATACTCCAATCCTACCGGCACGATATAGACCGGTTTCTCGGCGCCAAACTCGTCGTTAGCCCGCAGTGCGATACGGAAAATGCCCTTGCTTAGAGGGAGTAGTGAGTGCATAGTACGATGTGTTCCTTCGGGAAGTATGCAGAAAGGAACGCCATCGTGCAAGGTTTCAACTGCGTTATTAATAGTCTCGTCGTTATGTCTAACCTCATCCAACCCATCTCTCACTCGGCGGATAGGCATAATCTTGAGCCAATTGAGCACGCGAGCCGTCCGCTTTTTACGGAAAATATCGGCTCGCGCGACAAAGACTTTGCGCTTACTGTCAATGCCCAAGATAGCCATCGCATCGCAAAGTGCGTTACTATGATTCGGAGAATAGATAATAGCTCCGTCGGTAGGAATATTCTCCTTACCTACATATTGGATATGTCGATAGGACGAGCGAAACATCCTATCGACATATGGACGCAAGATTGCGTATAAGCGATCTTTATCTTGAACGCGTGACAAAGCGCTACCAAATTAGATTACTTAAGCTCAGCCAAGTACTTAATGGTGCGAACCATTTGGCTGGTGTAGCTGTTCTCGTTGTCGTACCAGCTAACAACTTGTACTTGATAGGTATCGTCGTCGATTTTAGCAACCATTGTTTGGGTAGCATCGAAGAGTGATCCGAAGCGCATACCGATTACATCGCTGGAAACGATTTCGTCCTCGGTGTATCCGAAGGATTCGGTTTGAGCAGCTTTCATAGCGGCATTGATACCCTCTTTGGTGATGTCTTTACCTTTAACAACAGCAACCAAGATAGTGGTAGAACCGGTTGGAGTCGGAACGCGTTGTGCGCTACCGATGAGTTTGCCGTTGAGCTCAGGAATAACGAGACCGATAGCTTTAGCAGCGCCGGTGCTGTTAGGAACGATGTTCTGTGCACCTGCACGGCTACGACGGAGGTCACCCTTACGTTGCGGACCGTCGAGAATCATCTGGTCGCCGGTATAAGCGTGGATCGTCGACATGATACCGCTCTGGATCGGAGCGTATTTGTGCAGAGCAGCTGCCATCGGAGCGAGGCAGTTGGTCGTACAAGAAGCAGCGGAGATAACTTTGTCAGCCGGAGTCAGGGTCTTGTGGTTTACGTTGTATACGATGGTCGGCAGATCGTTGCCTGCGGGAGCAGAGATAACGACTTTCTTTGCGCCAGCCTGGATATGAGCCTCTGCTTTAGCCTTGCTGGTATAGAAACCGGTGCACTCGAGAACTACATCGATACCCAGCTTGCCCCAAGGCAGCTCGGCTGCGTTCGGCATAGCGTAGATAGTGATCTCCTTGCCGTCAACGATGATCGAACCCGGAACGAGAACGGTCTTGCCATCCTCTGCGAGTTGAGCGTCCTTGTAAGCTACAGTGTGCTTACCCTCACCGAACTTGCCGGCGAAACCACCCTGAGCGGTGTCGTACTTCAGCAGGTGAGCCAACATCTTCGGGCTGGTCAAGTCGTTGATTGCAACTACCTCATAACCCTCAGCTTCAAACATCTGACGGAATGCCAGACGACCAATACGGCCAAAGCCGTTAATTGCTACTTTTGTCATAATTGTG